>NZ_JBALCW010000077.1:0-67027 GCF_036917635.1 Nostoc sp. | reverse complement strand
TATTAGTTATTAAGTAATTTAAGTCTTTCTACTTAAATTAAATAGAAGCTTTTATTGTCAGTATGTGTACTACAGGATGAAGTGCGGAATGTGGGTTATATACCTAGATAAGTAATCGAGTAATGGTTTATCAAAACGCTTCAAAATAGGACTAGCATTTAACCACAGAACATCAAATGAATCAGACATAAATACCTATAACTTCTAAATTATCAATTTCAGCACAGATGTGCGCCTCTAATCTCTACAAACTAACCTCACCACCAAACTGATCCCGAATTTTTTCAGCATCAGATTCAGTGTTGCCAAGACGGATTTTTTTTGACACATTCTCACCTGATATATAGTTTTGCGATCGCCAGGATACCTATTTGCCTTGTTAAAATATATTCTTCATTTAATGCATATCTCTCTCAATAAGCCTAAAGATATCCTACCAGACTTATTGAAAGCTTTTATCATTTAATTTAAGTAAAATTTTGTAAAGTCTTTCAGGAAACAAACCCAAAATGCAGGCGGGCGTTCATTTCACCCCCAATTTATTGTCAGTGGCTTACGATATGCTCAAACAATATTCAGAATTATTACTAGTTTCAAAAGATACATCGGTAAAATAAGCTAGAGAAAGTAAATTTTTTGTGCATTTATGAAATTCATCCCAACATTAAAAGTAGCTGTAATTCCTGTTTTGACTGTGTTGAGCTTGTTGTCTGCATCAAATAAAGTACTAGCTGACTATTTAACTAGTGAGGGGATAGGAGGTAATTCCCGTTATGAATTATGGTCTACCGATGATAATAGTTATTACTATTTGAAAATTTGGTCATCTGAAGCAAGTCCAAACAGTGACCCATACTACACAAGTAGAGCATTCACCTCTACTGGGGAAGCTTTAATTTATTTTGATTGCAAATACACTAAGAAAAATTTACCAGAATGTCGGAATGTTCAAGAATAATTTTGAACCCGGTTAAGATAATTCGTAATTACTAATTCGTAGTTCGTAATTAAAGAATTCAATTACGAATTACGAATTACAAGTTATGCTTCAGCTGGTTGATATTCTTGTTGTCTTTCCACAAACGACTGCACACGGGTGCGGTAGTTTCTTACAGTCTCATCTACCCATTCGCGATCGTTGCTATTTGCATACAAATGCACCAGTGGTTCGCTAGCATCTGGTAAAACTAACAGCCAACTGTCATCGTAGGGTTGACAAATTTTCACTCCATCGATGAGTTCTAGGTTTTGGGCTGGATGAGTTTCCACCAAGTAACGCATCAAAGCACCTTTGGCAGTCCACGGGCAGCGGATTGTATAAGTTTTGTGAATTACACGGGGCAATTCTGACCTAGCAGCAGCAAGCGATCGCTCCTGTATAGTCAACATCTCAATTATCTTCGCAATGCAGAACATAGAATCAAATCCCGGATGCAGTTGCGGGAAAATAAAACCAGTATCTCCACTACCTCCTAATACCACATTTGGGTTTTTCTGGCAAGCCTCCATTAAAGCTGTAGGGTTGGCTTTAGTGCGAATTACTCTACCATCGTGGCGGCGGGCGACTTGTTCAATAGCACTGGAAGCATGAACTGGTACAACTACCGTTCCTCTGGGGTTAGCGGTCAGAATCATATCTACCATCAGTGCAGTTAAAGTTTCCCCACGAATGGGGTAGCCTGATTCATCAACTAAAATTAGCTGTTCTCCATTAGCCGTGACTTGCACACCAAAGTTAGCTTTCAATGCCTCCACTACATGACCTAACTGAGTCAGCAGTCCTTCTCGGTCAGTTACTGACATCGCCGTTTTATTGACACTGGCATTCAGCACCACTGCATCAGCACCAAATTTATCCAACATTTGGGGTAAAACTGCCCCCGATACGGCATAAACATAGTCAATCACCACTTTTGCGCGGCTGTTGCGGAGTGTATGAACATGCAAAAGTTTCTCAAAAGCAGTGCAGTAGAGGTCATTAACTTGGCTGGGATAAGATACATCGCCAATTTCATGAATTAGCGCCCGCCGCATATCCTCCTTAAAGTAAGCCCCTTCAATTTTCTTTTCCAAGGCTTTGCTGATATTAATGCCTTTGGTATCCATGAATTCAATCAAAATGTAGTCACGGCGATCGGGGTGTACCCGCACATGGATACCACCAGCTACCGACATTGTGGGTATAACCGTGCGGGCAATGGGGATAGCTGTAGCATCAAGGTTTTGAATATCAATACCTACTGACATCAAACCAGCAATGAGCGATCGCGTCACCATCCGAGAGATATTACGCTGGTCACGGGAAACCGTTACCTTAGAACCAGGTTTTAAGGTAGAACCGTAAGCAGATCCCAATTTCACAGCGAATTCTGGGGTGATGTCGATATTAGCTAATCCTTGGACACCACGTTGACCGAATAAATTGCGTTGGGCGGTGTTTCCCCAAATCAAGTTAATGTTTAAAACTGCCCCTGACTCAATCTTTTTACTGGGCCAAACGCGCACGCCGGGGCTAATTTGGGCTTCTTCTCCCACCGTGGAAAGCGAACCCACAACAGCAGCTTCTAATACTTGAGCGCGGCGGTCTACACGAGCGCCACGGGAAATTACACAAGCAGAAAGATGTGCTTCATCGCCAATAAATGCCCCATTCCACACTATGGGACGTTTGAGATTCGCATCAGCGCCAATGGTGACATTATCGCCAATTACGGTTCCTGCTTCAATGTGGACTCTTGCACCGATGCGGCAATTATCACCAATTACTGCTGGGGTTTCAATCACAGCCGTCTGGTCGATGTAAGTATTTTGACCTACCCATAATTTATTAGAAACTTGTTTGTAGGCATAATCTAATTGCACTTTCCCATCTAAGGCGTCATATTGAGCTTCCCGATAGGCATCTAAGTGACCAACATCGCACCAGTAACCTTGAGCTATGTAACCATACAGGGCTACATCTTTTGCTAACAGTAGAGGAAATAAGTCTTTAGAAAAGTCGCATTCAATGTTTGCTGGCAGATATTCTAAAACTTCTGGTTCGAGAATGTAAGTACCAGTGTTGACGGTATCGGAAAAAATTTCACTACTAGAGGGTTTTTCTAAAAATCGGCGAATTCGTCTTTCTTCATCGGTAATCACCACCCCAAATTCAATCGGGTTAGGAACCCTGGTCAAAATCAAAGTAGCTTTCGACTTATTTTGTTTGTGAAATGCGATCGCACTCGTGAGGTCAAAATCTGTTATGCTATCACCGCTAATTACTAAAAAGGTTTCATCAAGAAGTTCAGCAATGTTTTTTACACACCCTGCCGTACCCAGAGGCTGATCTTCTTCGACAGCATAAGTCATCTGAACGCCAAAATCACTGCCATCTAGAAAATAGTCTCGCAAGACATCAGGTAAATAATGCAATGTCGCAATAACTTCTGTAATTTGATGTCGTTTGAGGAGATTGATAATATGTTCGGCTATTGGTCGATTAAGGATCGGCACCATCGGTTTAGGCAGATCGCAAGTTAACGGGCGAAGCCGCGTTCCCGAACCCCCCGCCATCAGTACTGCACGCATAAATCCTCCTTAACTAATTACAGCCTTCGCTGCTTGAAAACGTGTCAGAGATATTTTCTTCTTCTTTCTCTAGTCTCCTATGGATATCGATATTTGAGGAACTTCCACAAGATGCATCTAGATTGGGGATTGGGAATTGGTCATGGGGTATTGGACATCTGACCGAAACAGACTCATGATACAGAGTAGGGGCGGCACATCTGTCCGCCCCTACAATGGGATTGTTTTTTAACGAGTCGCGGAAGTCCCGTATTACCTTTAGAAAGTAAAAGTAGTTCTCAACGCACCAATAACAGCATCATTGTTATTGCTGTTGTTATCCGGCGAAGTCAACCAAATAACCCCGGGGGTAATGGTAATATTGTCGCTCACCTGATACTGGTAGAACGCTTCTAGATGATAGGAATTGTTCTTGTCTTTGCCAATTTGGGCGACACTTGAACTTGTCACATAAGGTTCCATGCCAACCACAATACCCGCTAGGTTCCCTTTTTTACCAAGGTCGGGGAATCCTAAAGTAACCGCCCAGTTCCAGATATCCAGACTTCCCCGATTAATTCCACTGCCATTACTTGCCAAGATCCGAGTCTTAGTGTAGCCAGCCCAGCCACCCAACATAAATTTATCACTCAGTTGTAATGATGCTTCTACACCATAAGCATTACTGGATACTGGCAAATCGGCACCAGAAAATGCAGCTAAATCATCTGGTAAATTGGGATTATTCAGTAAAGCCGATCGCAGGTTAGCACGGTTACTACCTGTACTACCATTGGCAGTAAAATCATTGTTGTAAGAATTAACGTAAGTCAAACCAAGGGTGAATTTATCAGTTGGTTTGACCGTTAACTGGGCTATGGCTCCATAAGCGCCGTTCAATAAACCACTTCCATTTTGAGGATTAGCAGGATCGTTAGCTAAATACCCCAAACTTAGTTCTAGATTCTTGCTAAACTGATGCTGAATTCCTAAACCAGTACCATTGACTAGATAGTAAATAGGGTTGCGAGTCCCAAACTGAGTAAAAGCGCCGCTACCACCATCTCCATCTAAGTAAGGGTTAACTGTATTAGTAAAATCATCGATTGCACCGGCATTTGCTTCAACGACAACATTTGTTTTCTGAGTAAGAGGGAACTGATACAATAGCGCATCTATCCCGACAGCATTGTTGTTGTCATTAGCAAAAGTACCACTAGCAAACCGGAAGTCACCTTGTGGTGTAAATGTAGAGTTTCCAGAGAAGGCATTCAGATTTGTGGCTTGGAGTCGGGTTCTGAGTAAATCTTTGCCTGTAAAGCTGGAATCAAAGTTGAGGCGGACGCGATCGCCTAAAATAGGATTGCGATTGATTTTTTCTCCTCTAGCATTATCTCCTGACACAACCCCTGCTACTGCAAAAACAGCTTCACCATTGAGTTTGGTTGTGGTAGAAAACTGATGCTGTTCCAGTTCAGCACTGCGTGTTTCCAGCGCATCAACTCGACCGCGCAGGGTTGCTAGTTCGGCGGTAAATTGCTCCTCCAATTTTTGTAATGTGGCTAAATCTTGTTTCTTAACCAAATCATTAGTTGAGGTAGCAATAAGTTCATTGATGCGTTGTAGACAAGCATTCAAACCCGCCGCAAATTCATATCGCGTCATCGCTCGATTACCGCGATATGTACTATTAGGATATCCAGCAATACAGCCGTAACGTTCTACTAATGATTGCAGCGCTTGAAATGCCCAATCAGTTGGCTGCACATCTGATAATTGAGATACAGAGGTAACTTGCGCTACAGCATCAGCAGTTGCCGGAGACTCTAGAGATTGCTCTGTTTGGTTATTTTCAGGTTTTGATTTAGTATTATTTGCAGGAGATGCTATTGCCAGCCCACCATAACCAACAACTGAGGCAACAAGCACAATGAATGGAGCCTGCTGAAGAAAACTCCAGAGAACTTTTGCTTTTAACATTTTTATTTCTCACACAAAAAATTAATCAGGACTAGTACAATGTCTAAGTTAATTTTGAAGGTTTGTAGTAAGCACTTTAGTGCTTAGAAAATAAGGACTTTAGTCCTTACTACAAACTTGCTTATCCATCAATTTCAACTTGACGTACTACTAGCAAACTAGCCAACAAATACTCAGTCTATGTATTTAGCTCTTAAGGCTTGGCTACACTAGTGACATCCTTGTTAAGAACCCCTAAAGCTGTTGACAATTTCGGTTTATTTGGTGCAGAGGCTTTCAGTCCTGCCTTGATCTCATCGGATTTATCTTCAATTTCTTTGTAGGTAGTGGGAGATTTAGCTTTAACTCCATCCTCAACCTTTGACCAGAAATCTTCAAATTTATCAAATTCCCCTTTAGCTTTAGTAAAATCTCCCGCCTCAACTGCGGCTTTAGTATTGGTTACAACACCCTGTAGACCTTGAAATTCGGTTGTTTTAGTGGGAGTGGCTGCTGCACCAGGGGAGGTTGTCGCAGCGGGAGTGGCTGTTGCATCAGGGGAGGTTGTCGCAGAGGGAGTAGCTGTTGTATCAGACATAGAACTCCCAGCAGGTGTTGTCTGTGCAGTAGGTTCTTCACCCTTATTGCATCCAACCAAAGTCATCAGGCTGATTGCAGCAACTATCAGTACTGGATTAAAACGATTCATTCTCAACTCCTCATCAAAACTCGTTTGTGTAGACTAGTAGTCTGTCAACATAAAAATGACGGATGTAGAGACGCGAAATTTCGCGTCTCTACAAGGTTTTGGATAGTACAAACAAATAACAAAATCAAATTGACAGACTACTAGTACCGCAAAGCGGAAATCAAAAGTCACCCATGCTTTAATTTTGGGTCTTCTGGCTGTAATGAAATAGTAGGTTTATTTCCGCCGACGTGTACTAGTGTTCATATATTACGCTGACTATGACAATACCTTTGCCAAAATAAGAGCCTAGAAAAATTTTGGCAAAACTGGCAAAATTACCCATACATAAGCGTTTAGCTTAAAAGGTAGTTTGTCATCTCAAACCCTTATACTGCGCTCAATACGTTAAAAAAAACCTTGTGGGAAACCTTAAAGGAATTTTTAGAACTTATTGTTTTTGCCAAACCTCAGAGAACAGCGAGTTAATAGTGAAAGCGTCATCAACTCACCCTCGTAAATTGGCGAAGGTATTGTATGAACAAAAATATTAGGTAATATTTTTGTCATTTAATATAGTAAAGCTATCAAGGTAAAAAACTCGGAAAGAACCAATATTTTCTCTTTCCGAGTTTTTTACTTGTGATGCTTTACCTTAAGAACAGAGTCTATCAAGACTCCTCACACCAATTGCTGACTTCGAGTCTTGTCTGACAAGACTCGATTTTTATCATCTCATTTGCATTTCAGGTGATATTGAGCCTACATTGTAAAAAGTTTCTACTGACCGGAGAAATACCATGAAACGTTCATTTCGTAAGTATCATCGTATCCTTGGCATCATCCTATCTGTGCCACTTATGTTAACTGTGCTGACTGGGATGTTAACAACGGTTGTCCGCGAGTGGTCTGTGAGTATAGGAGTTCCAGCTAGCTTCCTCTTAAGTATCCATACAGGCGAAATCTTTCATCTTGAAGGAATCTACCCAATTTTGAATGGATTAGGACTTTTGGGATTGTTGGCGACAGGATTAAATATGTCTGGTTTATTTGGTAAAAAAACTCGGCAAAACCCTAATAATTAAACTAAGAAGCTAATGGCAAACGTACCTGAAAGCAGCTACCAACACCGACTTCACTAGTGACGATAATATCTCCTCCATGAGTTCTAGCGATCGCTAATGCAATAGCTAATCCTAAACCTAAGCCTCCCTCTCGCTGGTTTCTAGCTTGATCTGCCCTCCAAAAGCGATTAAAAATTAACGGAATGTGTTCTGGAAGAATACCAATACCAGTATCTTGAACATTTATGGCTACAAACCGCTCAAGTTTAACCAGAGAAACTATGACAGTTCCTCCTTTAGGTGTATAGTGCAACGCATTTTGCAACAGATTAGAAAATAATCGCTTTAGTTGAATAGCTTCACCTGTGATGAAAACTTCGGTTGATATTTCTGACTTGAGAGTAATTTCCTTAGATACTGCTTCCGGTTCCAAAAACTCCACCAAATCCTCTAATAGTTCATCTAAAGGAATACTCATCCATGCAATCACTTGAGTACTAGTTACTGCATCAGTTCGAGCTAATAAAAGTAAATCTTCTACTAATCGAGTCATTTGATTACTTGCAGATAATATTGCTTCCAATTTATTTAAATTAGCTGGATGAATTCTATCTGGATAATTCATGATAACTTCAACTGAAGTTTTAATGATTGTTAAAGGACTACGCAATTCGTGGGAAGCATCGGCAGTAAACTGTTTTAATTGCTGGATACTTTGCTCAATTGGCTGTAAAGATTGTCTTGTTAGCCACCAACCACCTAAGCCGCTAAGAATTATTACAATCAATCCTCCTAACTCAAATCCCCATAAAACTCTGTCTAGTTCTTCTTCTAATTCTTCTGTAGATTCACTTACCCGCACATACCCTTGAAGCTTTTTTTTTCTTCCACTTGAACTATGCAGATAAACAGGAATAGTAATGCTGCGAATTTTATGGTGTTGGCTGATGTCAAAATTAGCAGTAAAAGACATTCGAGAAATAGTGGTTCCCGCTTTAGCCAATAGCCGACCATTAGCATCAAACCATTCTACTCCTTGATGATTTTCACGTAAATCTTGCCAAGGAATATCTAAATCTCCATCATCATCATTATCTAAAAT
Organism: Nostoc sp.; assembly: GCF_036917635.1. GTDB lineage: Bacteria > Cyanobacteriota > Cyanobacteriia > Cyanobacteriales > Nostocaceae > Nostoc. The sequence continues at coordinate 58,665 of NZ_JBALCW010000077.1, read as the reverse complement.
TCGAGGAATTTTAGTATTAATTGCTTTTTTGTCTACTGGTGCTGCTATTAAGTTGTGAGAAGCTGCATTTGCTAAAGTGATAATTTCACTATCTAACTTTTGATAAAGATTATAAGATAAAAAATGATACACAATTGTGGTAGAAGTCCCCCAAATTGTTACCATTACACCTAAATATGAAAATAAAAGCCGCCTGCCTAAAGCCTGAAGCATCAATTTAAAAAGTTTGTTTTAGTCGATATCCTAAACCATATATTGTCTCAATAAAATCACTATTAGCTCCAGCAAATTTTAATTTTTGTCTTAAACTCCGAATGTGAACTTTTATTGTTTCTTCTCCTGGTGGCTCTTCAAAAGACCAAAGATGTTTCAGAATCTCGTTGCGATTAAACACTTGATGACTGTGACGTAAAAACAATTCTAAAATTCTATATTCTTTAGGAGTCAGATGTACTGGTTGTTCATTGTATGTCACTTCATAATTACTTGGATCTAAACGCAACTTTTCCCACTCAAACACAGGGGGTAAAATAGTAATTCCCCGCCTTAATAAAGCGCGAATCCGAGCCATTAGTTCTTGTAAATCAAACGGTTTTACAACATAATCATCCGCTCCCGCGTCTAACCCGATTACAATGTCAGTGCTAGTGTCTTTTGCCGTTAGCAACAGAATAGGTATAGAGTAGCCCTCTTGCCGTAGTTGTCTACACAATGTTATACCATCCAACTTTGGTAACATCAAATCTAACACTATTAAGTCATAAGGAAAGGCTTTAGTAAACTCCCATCCTACTTGACCATCGCTAGCAATATCAACAAGATAATTTTGGTCAATTAGTACTTCTGCAAGTGCTTTTGCAATCCGATATTCATCTTCAACTAAAAGAATTTTCATAACAGTTTTGTCCTGTTAGCACCAAGATTATTGTTTTTCAAAACTGATAAAAGAGGGATAGTGTCGCGTACTTTCTTAACGTGCTTTCTCAATATTACTGTCTGCCTATAAGCTAATCGGCATTCAAGTTCCATAATCAGGGCGGGCAAGATGCGCACCCCACAAGATATTGAGAAAATTTTAAGATGAGTTCGCCGAAATAACAATTTAGCTTTGTCATGCCAGCGTAACGCACCCTTCTCCTATCGGAGACGCTACGCGAACGGGTTCAGCAGTCGCCTGCGGAGGGAAACCCTCCCGCAGCGCTGCTTCACCGCGAATCTTTGGTGGATGAAGTTTTTCCGACTTGTGTGTACGCAGTAGCCTTCTAGGAGAGAGACTTTTGAATTGTTCAGGCTCAACACTCCCCAGCTTGTTAACTCTGCTGACAATGATAAAGTTTATATTCGTAGCCGTTCACCCTTGGCATTGATTGAGTATCAGACTTAACGCATGTTTTGACGGCTTCTGGTACGGGTGCGTGAAAGTTTACCAGCCACAAGTCAAAAGGTCGTGGTAATTTATTTAAAGTATTTTCCAGAGCAATGGTGGAAGTATTCGGGTCTTTGTCTTGATGAGCAAGGAGAAACAGAGGTTTTTGGAGTGAATTGGCAAGTTTAATCTCCCTAGCGACTCCCATCATTTCCCCAATGTGTACATAAGTTTTGTGAGCGGTGGCAATCAGTACTGGTGTTGGGGATGTTTGTTGAATTAGTTGCACAAATAGGTCAGGGCGATAATATTTTTGATAGCCAAGATTGCAGATTACTGTAACTGCACTGAAAAATCCCATTAGCCAAATTAACATCACGGCTTTTTTACCGTTTATTCCCCATTTACCTAAGCTTTTTATCTCCTTGGGGGGATGCCAACAAACTGCGAGACTTGCCGCAAGTAAAACAACGATCGCAGGAAAGTAAACAAAGTTATATCTAGCACCTCTGGTCAGGTCAATACCCAAAAAGTAGGTAAAGATAAAGAATAAAGCGATCGCACTGCTCACTACTCCAGCAAACACCTGAATCATAATCCGGTTTTCTGGGTGCTGTAGTTGAATCTTGATCCCACGCAGCAAAATTGGTACTGCCCAAATAAAGAAAGTCAGCATCACTATTCCAGAAGGAATCACAACCAATAGCTGTGAAGATTCAACTGGTAACAGGGAAATCATCGCAATCAATGTTCCTAAAGCTTGAAAAATTGGGCTTAACCAATCTAGTCCAACGCGGGAACCTCGAATCCACTCGGTCAAATTATCACGATTTTTATTCTCTAATAAGATTGGTATCCAAATTAAACCCGCCACCAAAGTACCTATAGCAACGGCATAGATGCGCCGCCAGCCAGAAGAGAAGAAAAGAGAAAATTTGCTGCTAGTTTGCAATTGAAGCCAAGCAAGGAAAATCAAAATTACGGCTTCTGTGCAGAGGGTGAGGCTAAAGAAATAATGAGTAGCAAAACCTAAAGCATTAATTCCTACCCATAAAAGTGCTACCCAGATAGGTAAAGGTATGCGGTTTTGAATATGACGTGTGGCAATTACTAAGCAGGTGAGGGAACCAATTACCCATAAGACTGCCAAACTGTAATGACGCGCTTCTTGTGCTAAAAATACGCCGTAGGGTGATACTGCCATCATGGCAGCAGTCAAGTGTCCCACTAATGGCGAACGAAATGCTACTTTACTTAATATGTAAACACAGGGTATGGAGGCAGCACCGAATATAGCTGGTAGCGATCGCGCGGCAAACAGCGATACTAATCCTCCGTCGCTGGGGAATAATTTCATCCACAGGTAAGCCAGCACAAAATATAATGGTGGATGATTATCTTGTGTAACTAAGTTATGAACCACATCACCAATACTAGCGGCGGGGTTTGGTTGCAGTGGTTGCAATAGGATATCAGGCGCGATCGCTTGATCTAGGGGAACTGATAAAAAAGTATTCCCTAAGCTAAACACCAAGGTGGAAAACTCATCAGTCCAAGGAGGCTTTGCAGTCAAGTTGGTTAGGCGCAAGCTGATGCCGATGATTAACCAGATTAAGTTCAGCAAGGTGTGAAGCCAGAAAGGAGGAAGCCGAATCTGCCAATTATGCCAATGTTTGCGTTGTGAGTTAGAACTTGCATCGACTATCGGCAGAAAACGGGGAGCATAGACTCGTAGCAACGAGATAATTTTTCTGTAAAAATCAAATGCACCTTGGAAAAAAGCTCTCATTGCCGGGCCTCACACAAATGGACTGTAGATTTGACGTTTTAGATTTTAGTTCGTTCTAAAGTCTAAGAACAAAAATCAAAATCTCAAATCCCTGGTTGTGATTATTTCACATCAGTGACCCGCCAGCTAAGTTTCAAGTTAATCCAGAAATTCCAGACGGTAGCAACTGCGATCGCTATCAACTTAGCTAAAAACTGATTTATACCCAAGACATTATAGAGAAAGTTAATTATTAGAACTTGTAATATAACTCCTGCCAAACAGATCGCACTGAACTTCAAGAATCGCTTGAAACGTTGATGCGGATCGCGTTGTCTTTGAGAAATATCACCAAAAGTCCATAAATCATTCCATAGGAAATTATTTATGATTGCCACTGCGGCCGAGAGAATCGTACTGCGAGTTAAACCTAAATGAATCACAGTACGCAGCAAGTAAAACACCGTTAAATCCACAAATACCCCACTCAAGCCAACCAACCCAAAGCGGACGAATCGACCAACTGGGAAATTGACTTTTCTACTCAATCGTCCTACCCTTCCTGTGGAGAGCCGCAACCGTACTAAGTGGTGGATGTAATCTACATATTGCTTCCATGTCACCTTACTCTCACCCTCTTTGCGTTCACAGAACACATACCCAACTTCAGCAACTTGGCCTACCTTTCCCCGCCCGATTACTTCTAGGAGAATTTTGTATCCAACTGGATTGAGTGTTGCATTTGCGATCGCACTCCGCCGCACCATAAAATAACCACTCATGGGGTCAGAAACTCTGCCCAGTACCCCCGGTAAGATCACTAATCCCAACAACTGAGCGCCACGAGACAAGATCCGCCTAACAACACTCCAGCTACTGACGCCGCCTCCGTCCACATGGCGACTGGCTACTGCCAAATCTGCTCCCTGATCAACACTAAGCAACAGTTGCGTCAGTACCTCTGGTGGATGCTGCAAATCTCCATCAATCACCCCCAACACACTCCCGTTAGCTACTTGCCACCCACGAATCACCGCACTTGATAGCCCCCGCTCCTGCTGGCGTCGCATCACCCGCAACTGCGGGTATTCTGTCGTCAAGGATTGGGCGATCTCCCAAGTTAGGTCTGGGCTATCATCGTCTACTACAATCAATTCATAGTTTCCTGGAATAGATTCATCCAGTAACTGACTCAATATGTTGACTACATTCTTGATGTTGTCACGTTCTTTATAAGTAGGAATTACTAGGGAAAGATGGATAAATTCACCACTTAGACCCACACCGTTAGGGGGCAACTCGGAAATCTTTAGTGGGCCAGTTGGTACTGTTAACAGCGAGTTGGATGGGTTTGTCTTCATAATTTCACATTACAGAAGGAGGATGTGTAAAAACCGAGAGAAACAAAGCCGAACATCTGCTGGCTTGATTGACTGAACCGGGTTAGTCAAAATTTGATGAATACTTTTATTACAGTTAGCTATTTTGAAAACTTTAATAATTTCCGCGCGTCAATTCAAAATATTTTACCAAACTTAATCTAAACTTTACATTTAACTGCTTAATTTTATGGTAAATTTATCTAAAATTAGATGTTTTTTATACAACAATAAATATTGTAGCATTAAGTTATGTAACTCAGCAAATATACAGTTTATCTAGACTATTTGAAGAGTTTTTAGTATTAATAGGTAGAATGTACCAATCCGAAATCATTCGTCATAAATAGTAGCTATAGGGTGGCTTACAGTCTCCGTAACCCACCATTTAAAATTTTCGGTGGGTTAGGCTAACTACACAAGCTTCTAATTGTTTGCACTTACTTACTAAGTACTGGTTCACAAAATCTGAAAATTGGTGGTAAACAAGAAAGTGGTAAATCCAAATCAAGAGCTAGTTGCATTCTGAATCCTCAACTCTGACTTCGGAATTCTTCTTGATTCCAGATAAATATCAAGGCAATTTAGTAAATAAACTCGCGCTTTTGGGCGCTGCAATGTTTCCGACGACAGATGTGGTTTAAATAAATCAAAACTGCTGTGATAATTATATCTCAACCGTAAGAACAGCAAAGCAATTCAAAATGTTCGCGTAGCGTCTCGTAGAGAAAAAAGCCAATCCTAGCCAGTCTTTTGGCGATTGAGAATATGCAAATTAAATGCATGTTACCTGATTAAAGTCAAGTTTTTTCGACTTTTTCAAGATTTAACGATATATATAAGACTTACGCATTATACAAATTTATTATCTTGTGAATTGACGAAAATACGTCGTTTCAGACTTTGACCAATTATGCTTTGATAAATAGCGTAGGCGCAGCCCACCGTAGGCATCGCCTAAAAAGGGTCGAAAAATCAAGGTTTAATGCCTCAAATGCAGACACCACATTTGGTATTTTCTGTCAAGGCGTAAGTCCTAATATAAAAATTAATAAACTAGGAAATCAGTCTAAAGGGCGCTTACCTTTAGCGGCTGGCATTGCAGCTGGTATAAGTGTAGTCGTAGCTGCCCCCAGCAAGAACTGCCTCTTTTCAATGCCCCCTATCTTATTTGCCTTATTTTTTCGTAATATTGGATACTATATTCTCGGTTTTATTGTTGTTGGGGTGTTAATGTCTGTTTCACATAAATATACTGTTCTTGCTTCTGTTAGCCTAAGCATTGCTTTATTCATTAGTAGTTGCAGCGAAAATAGAGCTTCCCAATGCCAGCGACTGATTCGAGTTGTGAATGCCGGAACTTCTCTGATTGATAAAAATAAAGGAACGCAAGTGATCACCAGCATACAGCTATCCAAAGATTTAGAATTTGTGACTAAATCGCTTAAGGAACTGAATTTAAAAGATCCCAAGCTGAAAGAATTTCAAAGCGGTTTTGTGAATATATTTCAAAATCTTAGTCAAGCGGTAGCCGTTGCAGCTAGGGCGCTTGGTGCGACCAAAACAGCAGGTGCTTCAGCATCTGGTAGAGAAAAAATCCAAAAAGCGAGAGCCGAAATTGACTCAGCACTGACAACAGCTACAACACTTGGCAAGCAGTCGGATACATTAGTCAATCAGATGAATAAATACTGTAGCCAGTCTGAATAATCTATCTGATGGGGGATGGGCAGATGATATCGTAGTGAGCGGCTCCAGCCCTCATTTAAGGACTAAAGTCCTCACCCAACGGGTGACGCTCGTACCTTTTTAAGATGCTTCTGGAATTCTAGCAGGTCAAAATTAAATCAATATAATAGTTAGGACAGGGGCAACTTTTCCATAAAGAAAGTCTATAGGAAGGTATTGGGCAGCGTTTTTGCCGCTCAGACTTTCTTTGTGTGGTAGATTTTACCCTGATGATTTTCTGGCTATACTAGTGATTTCAGCTGATTGATAAATTTCATCCCGCAGTATGAAAGACATAAAAACTCTAAATTTCAGACATATATTAGACATATAAATGTGCATTTCCTTTTAAGTGACACAAAAGCCTTGTCTGGTCTTGGAGTAAATAAATTTCTTAGGGGATAAAAATTTTATCAGTCAATCACTGAGATTAACAATAACACTACAGAGTGAATCTAAATTAATCAAACGTCTGCTAAGTTAACACCTATGAAAGAAGAATTTATAGCCAGAGTTGTGCAGGTATTGCGAATTAATATGAGTTGGATGACTTGGAATTTATTTCTGGCTTTTATACCTTTAGCTTTGAGTGTGTGGCTATTTCGCTTTAGGCGTGGTGGCTCTTGGCTTTGGTGGCTAGGATTCTTAGTTTTCTATGCTTTTTTACCGAATGCACCATATTTGTTGACTGATGTAATTCACCTGATAGATGATATCCGCACGATTCAATCAGTTTGGATGATTACTTTGGTACTCATTCCTTTGTATTTGTTAGTAATTATCGGTGGATTTGAAGCTTATGTAATATCGTTAATTAATTGGGGTTACTACTTACATCGGATCGGCAAAAGCCAATGGATTTGGCGCGTTGAGTTGATTACCCATTTTTTCTGTGCTGTTGGTGTTTATTGGGGGCGATTTTTGCGTTTCAACAGTTGGGATTTTATTACTCAACCCGATGCCGTACTAACCAAAGGAGTAGAAGAAATTCTTGGGAAACAGCCCCTGGTGATTGTTGCTATCACCTTTGTGGTACTTGCCGGTTTGTACTGGATTATGAAACGAGTAAGTTTAGCTCTTAGCCGACCAAATAGCAAAATAGGGATATCAGGACCTGCAAACTCTAATACGCCAAACATTTGATGAACGTGGCGATTTTGGTTTTTAAATTTGGGGTTTTAATTAGTAATACGCTTGATGAATATTGCCTATTAAAAGAAAGATGTAACTAAACCATCCTTGAGGTGAAATAAATTTAGAAGCAAACGGTTGGATTTTAACTCAGCCACTCTCAAATATTGGCTTTGCTAACTAATGACTAATGACTAATAATCAATTTCTTTCCACCCATGCATGGATGCTATGCCTTTTGTAACCCATTCGATCGCAATTGGGGGAGCTTCTGATATCAAGATGCTAGGATAAACTGCTGCACCCCAATCGGGATGAATTAACACACGGCATTTATTTTTAATGACTGGATAGTTGAGCAAAGCTTTGACAACTGCTGTGTCATCGTGGGGGATTGCTCCAGGGTGAGACAATAAAGGATAGCCTGTACGAGGGTCGATCAGGTCTGTTAAATAGCCGCGATCGCGCAGATTAAATGCCAAATCGCAGCCAAATCTCATAAATCTTTCTCGCAAGCGTTCTTTCTCTGTCTCTACTTCTATTGTCTTTTCGACTAATTGATAACGCGATTGCTGTAAAACAATCACTACTCGCAAAATTGGTTGCCGTTTCCAATCTGGTAATATCCGTTCGCAGTTGGCACAGATATATGGACTGGGAGGATGAATTGAAATTTGAACCGCTTGTCCCGTTTCACCAACTAAATTAATGGGACAGGCTTGCTCCGAAGTGTAAACCTTGGGATAGTTCACTAAATTGATTCGGTTTTTGCAAGTTTTTTAATTTAATCTCCGGTATAGATGATAGCTCTTAAAAGTTCAGAAAAATCATCAATTTACTATAATATGTCACTTTTTTTGGCAGCAGTTGCTAATAATTGGATAATTTTAATCCGAATTTTATGCTTTATTAACCTGTTCTCATGGGATTTGTTGCGATCGCACTCGGCATTGGCATAGGTGCAGCATCTGGTAGATAAGCGATGTCTATGGCGGGCTACGCCTACGCTGCTGAAATCTGTTCGATTAAAACCCCAAAAAATGAACTCCATCTCACCCAATTAATTGAGCTTTAAAGAATTCACCGGCACATCATCCCAAGAATCCACTGTCCGCAATCGCGCTACCCAACCTGCTGTCTTTTGCGTCTCGGTCAAATTATTCTCAAATGAATCATGACAATCTTTGGCTTGAGATTCATTACAAGTGGCAATACAGGCATGAATCATTCCAGACGGATCAATTTGCTCATTTACCCAAATAGTCATGGAATATTTCCTCGAAAACTGTAGCGAAAAAAGCTATTCTTCATTTTAGAATACTATTAGAGGCAATCAATTTTAGATTTTGAATTGGCGATTTTCGACTTTGGCATAGGCGCGGTTAGACTGAGCGATCGCCTAATGTCTCAGTCTAACTATTTTGGATTTATTTTGAATTTTAAATTGTTATCTCCTCTTTCGTAGCGGCGGCGGTAGAGTAATTCTAACTGTCCACCATATTCTTGAATCCAGGCAATCTGGCGCTGGTAGAGTCCCCGGAAGGTGTTGGCAAATAAAAGTGTAAAGATTGCCACTACTAAGCCTGATGCGGTGCATACTAAAGCTTCACTAATTCCCGATGTTACACCTGTTGTTTTAGCACCTCCCACATCTCCGAAATTTAGAGAGGCAAAGGATTTAATTAATCCTAAAACGGTGCCAAGAAGTCCCAACAGGGGCGCAAGACCAATAATTGTCTCAAAAATATTTTGCGATCGCTTGAGTAAGGGAATTTCGCCTTGTGCTTCACTTTCTAATGCCAAACGAAATTCTTCTGGTGTCGCCTCCTCTAATTCTAAAGCTGCTAAAAAAATCCGAGCAATGGGTAAATCAGCATTTTTCTGCAATTTATCTAAAGCACTAACTACATTATCAAGACGATAAAGCTGTAGCACCTCTCGCACCACGTTGTTTTGCCGATTACTTATCCTTACCCAAAAGATGATCCGTTCGATAATCAGCGCCACCCCTAATAAAGAGAACGCTAGCAGAGGCCACATAACCAAGCCACCTGCTGTAAATATATTATTAATTTCCATCGACTCTTTTTTTACTCACCACCAACGCTAGGTTAACAGATTGTTGTTTTGGCGAAGCTGATAAGCTAAAACACATCTAATTTGCATATCAAAATTTTATCAATGTCTTGTGGGGTGGGCAACATGAGCGCCCTGATGATGCAAGTTAAATGCCGATTAGCTGATCATTTTCCCAAAATAATCCTGAATACGAGTTCTTAAATATACCAGTATAACTTTATCTTGAACATCTCATAGTGATTAACGACATCTAAAGAAATAGTTATTTTAATGATGAAGTAGATTGTTGATAATTACAGGTACTCGTCTTTTTCGCGATCAGATAATTCGCAAGCAGATAAGCAGACATACTTGCTAAAACAAAAAAACAAATAATACTTGCCCCTAAAAATAAAGTAGGTTTACTCAGCAGACTGGATTTTATACTTGGTTTAGCAAAACTGTATACGTAATCAATAGCAAGAGGTAAAGACACTTCATCCAGTTCAACCCATTCTGTCAACACATCTCCATTTTTAAGATTAGCGTATAGGCATTCGGGCTTAATTTTATGCTCTCGGACAGTGAAAGTATAATTATCACTTAATTTTACTACCAGGTCTGATCTACCTCCTATTGTTCGCTTATCAGGTTTTAGTTGTCGTGCCTCTAACAGACTAATAGCTTTTTCTTTTAATAACATATTTACTTCTTAATGAATTCCAAAAAAGCTTTCAATAATTCATATTGGTAATTTCGATATTCACCCTCTTCTTCTGCTTCTGCCAAATTTGATTGTGGAGTTACTTTCCATATCTGTTCTATAATTTCGTCATCTGATTTTCCTTCTAATCTCAATGTTTTCACTTGGTTTTTTTCTTGTTCTACTTTATCGGATTTTTTAATAGTTTCAGCAGTATTTTCTAGTAAATTTTTGGGATTTTCTAACAGTTTTTCGACTTCCGGTGCGATTAAGACACAAGTCTCAGGAGTGTAAATGTTGTTGCCTCTTTGTCTCCTTCGGTCATTTGTTATGCTAGAGTTGACGTTGTTTGGAACCTCTCCGGTAGTTCCTCTGTAAAGGTGAGACATTTTTAAATTTGTTTTATGGCTAATAGCTGTTACCATCCAATCAACACTTAGTTTGTAATACATCTTCAACCATGTTCTGAGAGCAATTTCTTTCTTGGTATCGTCTCCAAAAATTCTTCGAGTTTTATCTAAATCTTTCTCCCAGACTGGCACTCTACTTACTAAACGGCCAATATGAGCTAAACGTTTTTCCATCAACTCACGAATAATATCTACCCACCATTTGCCAAAGCGCTCATAAACAGTAGGTTTTCCATAGTCTCCAAGTTCATCACAGCAGATGTAAAATTCTTCCATTTGATCTACTGTAGCTAAGTGCAAGCCGTCAAAATCAGTTGGCGTTATACTGGCTAGTTTAATCTTTTCTTCTGTAATGGCGATCGCTTCATTGGTATCGGCTGGTTTTCTTGGTTGCGCTAACAGTATTAATACAACATCTTCTAAGACTATTTTACTATTCCCACCCTTTTCATCAGAATATATCCGCACCTCATGCTTAACACCTGCATACCTGTTGTAGAAGGGAAAACATTGAATTATTATGCTCATTTTTTGATTTTATCTGTGTTACGCAATATATGTTTTACAAACATAGTACATCAGTACGTCCACAAATTTACGTTTACTAAACTTTACTTGCCGATTAATATCGTTTGGATAGATGAACGGACAAAAAATCTATTCTTCTTGGCAGGTGAGGAAAATATTATAGAAATATACCCTAACGGTAAATAGAGATACATAGGATGAGCAAGCGTAATTTTCATGCAATGAGTCAGAAAGAGTTACATGATTACGTTCTTGCTCATCGGGAAGATCAAGAAGCGTTCTATGCTTATGTCGATAAGTTGCATCTCGAAGGTAATTGGATTGAAATGCCACCGTTACAGTCAGAACAAGATTTAGAAAATTATCCTCAGTTCATTGAGCGTATTCGCAGCAGTTCTGAGCCACGAGATGAAGCAGTGTAAGGCTGTATTGCAGTTACAGCAGCTTTTGGGCTATCCTCAACTTGGCAGAACGCGATCGCGGATTTTTTCCAATCTCTTCTTGTGAAGCAATAATTGGCTTTTTTGTCAAGACTTTTAATAAAGTTGAATTTCTTAAACCATGCTTGACTGGACGATCTTCTAAACTGTGAAAACTGATAATTACAATTCTGCCGCCAGGGACAAGGGCATTTGGTGCTTTTTCCAAAAAGGTTTCTAGGGATTTTAACTCATCGTTGACGACAATTCGCAGAGCTTGAAAAACGCGGGTAGCGGGGTGAATTCTGCCATAACGGTATTTGGGGGGAACTGAAGAAGCGATCGCATCAGCTAATTCAATAGTAGTGTGCAACGGTCGCCGTTCGACAATGCGACGAGCAATGCGCCGTGATAATCTTTCCTCACCGTACTTAAAGAAAATATCTGCTAATTCTGCTTCATCCCAATTATTAATGATATCAGCAGCAGTTAGCGATCGCCCTCGATCCATTCGCATATCCAAATTTGCAGCTTGGCGAAAGCTGAAACCTCTTTCTGCTTGGTCTAAATGGTAAGAACTTACCCCCAAATCAGCGATAATACCATTGAAAGTATTAGGGGGAAATTCGTAGTCAGCAAAATTGCTATAAATAAATTGTACGCGATCGCCAAACTCAGCTAATTCTTTCCTCGCTGCTGCTAAAGCATCCTCATCTTGGTCAATCGCCGTTAATTGCACATCTGGCGCAGCTGCTAAAATCAAACGGCTGTGACCTCCACCGCCTACCGTCGTATCAAGATAATGACCTCCTGGAGATACCGCTAGACCTGCAATAACTTCCTGCGGTAAAACTGGTAGATGGGAAAATATCGGTTCTTCAATAGCTAGCTGACGATTCATGAGACTTAGGCAAAAGACCAGAGATGAACTTTAATTATGTATTCTTTTCTTTGTGTCTTTGCGGGTTTATAGCTAAAAAATAGTTTTTAAACTACAAAGACACAAAAGGAAAATATCATAAATTCCACACCCAGCGTCAGCCTTGGATGTTGAGCTTTAAGCATCTGTGGTGCTATTTTTTACCTTTTTTCTGGTAAATCATCGAATTTGATATCTGTTTTAATTTTTTCTCCATACTTAAATTGCTATTTAAAATAAAAATGAATACATTATCGGTAAATTCATTTTCCTTTAATAAGCTCTGAACAATTTTAGAGTTATCAGTTTCATAAATACGACTACCTTCCCAAAAACTAAATCCACGCTTCACAGCTATAACATAAAGTGGTTTTTCAGGAAAATATTGTAGATTCTTTTGAACTAAATAAGCAGTTATTATCTGCGGATAATGAGATAACTGCTGACGAAGCTTATTTACCTCTATATCGGAAATATTATGAGGGTAAAATTTATCATCCCTTTTAAATTTAGAGCGCTCTTTCTGCCCTTTTAAAATTAATTTATGATAGTTTTCGGCACGTTCCTGATAAAATTTAGCCTCATTGTTTTTACCTTGATTTTTAAGAAAATAGCAAATTTTCTGACAACCTCGTATGACTATACTTGAGTCTTGCTCTATTGCCTTCTCAATGTATTTTATTCCAGCTGCATCTTGTTTTTTTAATAATATTTGACCTAGTAAATAATTAGCTGATGCATGGTAAGCATCACGATGAATAATTTCTTGTAATAGAGGTATAACAGCTTCTTCGCCCTCAACTTCCAACGTCAAAAATGCTTGCTGACTAGCTTCTTCTAGGGTTAGGTGTTGTTTTTGCGATTTTTGATTTAAATCTTTTAACGTAGCTATCGATTTTTGAAACTCAGCATATTTTTGTCGCCAAGGTGTTGCTATTTTTTCTCGCCAATCTTGACTAAAATGCTCAATAATTTTTTCTAATTTATCTCCTAAAAACTCTTGGGCAGCGCTAATTTCAATTGGTGCAAAGATAGCTAGTTCTTTCTGAGCATTGGGGATATATCCCAAGGCTTTTAATCTATCTTTCAGGCAAGGGTGAGTATCAGCATTGCTGGTTGTTTCCGTTAAAGCTTCATCTAAATAAGTACTTGTGATTTCCTGATGAAGTCTCTGGCTTAAAGCCTGCCTCATATCCATGTAAGTCATTTTTGGTGGTTCAATTTCTGTCTCTATTTGTTTATAAATACTAGACCAAAAATATCTTTCTAAAAATCTAGATTTGACCTCCAAACTTATCAAAGCTTTAGCAGTATTTTGTTCTCCTGTTAAATCAACAGCACATCTATCTGCTTCATATTCATTCATGCGTGCTAATACAAAAGAATAGGCATTAAAAAATGGGATGTACCATATCAAAAACAGTTGAAAAACTAACGATAATATTTCATGTCCACTTTGTCGGAGTCCTGTAACAATGCGATACCAAGTTTCGCGTTGGCGATAAATCCAACCACTAAAGCGGCTGTGATTTCCTGATAGATGTCCCAGTTCATGGGCTAAGACGGCACGAAATTGTTCAGGTGGCAGTGCTAGCATGAGTGGTAGACCGACAATTAGGTAATTTTGCTGCCATCCCAGCAAACCTAAGCGTGGTCTTTGGACAACCGATGCATTAAAATCGTTGGTTAGTAAGATGTGGTGAAACCGTGGGGCTTGTAGCTTCGATGAGATTTCGTTAATTAAAGAATAGAGATTGGGTACATCCTTGGGTTGCAGTGGTAAACCTGTAGGTGGAGGAAAAGAAAACCAAAGCGATCGCAGCAATACAAATCCTAACGTCAGCAAAAACAAAAGACCTGTCAAAGATAAGTTAGAAATTGACTGAGTGTTAACTATCAAAAAGATAATATTTACCAGCAGAGTCAACGTTACAGCTAGAACCAAAAATATATATGCGTAACCCAAAGTAGCCAAAAAAGCAACGTGCAATTTATAAACATGTGGTTGTTTATTCGCAAAAATTTCTAACTTCTGAATTAGCTTATCAAAACGCTCTTGATTGAAAGTCATAGATATGTATCAGTCTCATAAAACTGTAATATAACTGACACAATATCTTTATGGCTTACGTAAAAACTCAGAATTCAATAGTCATCATTGAAAAAACCATTTTCTTTCACCCCGTCCCCTTATCCCAGCACCATGAGATAAAAAAATTCAATGCCTTAATTAAGTGCATATCGAGCTTCCATATAATAGTTGAAGAAGTGCAACAAAATGAAACATCAAATCAAATCCCTCCTCTGTCACTTTTTCTCCAACCTACCCACCGCGTCTCCCCGTCAATCCACAACCCTTACTTTGGCTTGACAAACAAGATAAATTGGGTCTAGTTGGCATCTAGAGCGGTTCAATTCAAAATTTTGCCTTCAGCACGCTACACGAACACAACGGGAGAACACGAAATCTATGACCAGACTAGAAACCCGCACTGAACCTATGGTGCTAAACATGGGGCCACACCACCCCTCAATGCACGGGGTTCTGCGGCTAATCATGACTCTGGATGGCGAAGATGTGGTTGACTGTGAACCGGTCATCGGCTATTTGCACCGGGGAATGGAAAAAATCGCCGAGAACCGCACTAATGTAATGTACGTCCCCTACGTTAGTCGCTGGGATTACGCGGCGGGAATGTTCAACGAAGCCGTCACTGTCAACGCCCCAGAAAAACTTGCAGGTGTGGCTGTCCCCAAACGCGCTAGCTACATCCGCGTCATCATGCTGGAGTTGAACCGCATCGCTAACCACTTGCTGTGGTTTGGCCCCTTCCTCGCTGACGTCGGCGCTCAAACTCCCTTCTTTTACCAGTTCCGCGAACGGGAAATGATTTATGATTTGTGGGAAGCTGCCACAGGTTATCGGATGGTAAATAACAATTACTTCCGGGTTGGTGGAGTAGCAGCCGATTTGCCTTATGGTTGGGTAGATAAGTGTTTGGAATTTTGCGACTATTTAATACCCAAAGTTGATGAGTACGAACGCTTAGTAACGGATAACCCCATCTTCCGGCGACGTGTTGAGGGTCTTGGGACTATAACCCGTGAGGAAGCAATTAACTGGGGACTTTCTGGCCCAATGTTACGCGCATCTGGTGTGCAATGGGATTTACGGAAAGTTGACCATTACGAATGCTACGATGATTTTGACTGGGATGTGCAGTGGGAAACCGCCGGTGATTGCTTTGCGCGTTACGTGGTGCGGATGCGGGAAATGCGCGAATCTGTGAAGATTCTTCGCCAAGCAATTAAAGGACTTCCTGGCGGCCCTTACGAAAATCTGGAAGCCAAGCGTTTAGCCGCAGGTAAAAAATCCGAGTGGGACGCATTTGACTACCAATTCATTGGTAAAAAAGTTTCCCCGACTTTTAAGATTCCCAAGGGTGAAATCTACGCCCGTGTAGAAAGTGGCAAAGGTGAATTGGGAATTTATTTGGTTGGCGATGATAACGTCTTCCCTGCACGTTGGAAGATTCGCGCCGCAGATTTCAACAACCTTCAGATTGTCCCACATTTACTGCGGGGCATGAAGGTTGCAGATATCGTGGTGATTCTGGGCAGTGTTGACATAATTATGGGGTCTGTGGATAGGTAGATAATATTTATCTAAACATTTTTTAGAGCAGTTGTATTATGCAACTGCTCTTTTTTTACTCATATAACATAAATAAACCGCGTCCATCTTGAAAACTGGGCATTGCTGAATCGAGGTATGAACTTGGATGTAGAGACGTAAAATTTTACGTCTCTACAAGGATTTTCACTGTAGTTCTTTCAGTATGAAAAGAAAAAACCCTCATCCCCCAGCCCCTTCTCCCAAATTTGGGAGAAGGGGAGCTAGAAAGAAGTCCCTCTCCCATCTTGGGAGAGGGATTTAGGGTGAGGGCAAAAACTACGGTTTTCAACATATAACAGATGTACGAAATATTTATCGAGTTTTAAATAATGCCCCGTATTTTTGACAACATAGATTTGCAACTGCTACCGATTTTACGAGAAACTCTCAAAGTCTCTTATCGGGCAGATTTTTGCGTTGGCTACTTCAATCTCAGAGGTTGGCGAAGAATTGATGATTTGATTGAACAGTATGTTGGTAGTGAAAATGCTTGTTGTCGTTTGTTAATTGGGATGCAAAGCTTACCCAGTGATGAAGTTCATGCAGCATTTAGCTTTGTTAGTGGTGATGGAAGGATTGACAACAGTAGCATCGTGCGGTTTAAAAAACGCATGGCGGCGGAATTTCGTCAGCAGTTAACTATTGGTGCGCCGACTAATCAGGATGAAGCGGGGTTGCGGCGGTTAAGTCATCAGCTAAAAAGTCAGAAGGTAATTATTAAACTGTTTTTGCGCCATTCTCTGCACGCTAAGTTATATCTTGTGCATCGTCATGATCCCAATACTCCCACAGTGGGATTCTTGGGTAGTAGTAATTTAACCCTTCCGGGACTGGCAAAACAAGGAGAGTTAAATGTAGATATTTTAGACCATGATGCTTGTAATAAACTGCAAAAATGGTTTAGCGATCGCTGGCAAGATTACGGTTGTGTAGATATTTCTCAAGAATTAGCAGAAATTATCGATCAGAGTTGGGCTAGGCAAGATTTAGTCTCACCTTACTACATTTACCTGAAGATAGCTTACCACTTATCCCATGAAGCGATCGCGGGACTTTCGCAATTCCGCATCCCCCGCGAATTTAACAACTTATTTGATTTCCAAAAAGCTGCCGTACAGCTAGCAGCCCGTCATGTAACAAGGCGTGGCGGCGTATTAGTGGGTGATGTGGTCGGTTTGGGTAAAACTTTAGTTGGAACCGCCCTTGCGAAGATATTACAAGAAGATTGTTTTTTAGAAACACTAATTATTTGCCCAAAAAACTTAGTACCAATGTGGCAAGAATATGTAAATAACTATCGGCTACTTGCCGAAGTTATGCCAATTAGTCAAGTCCAA
This sequence comes from Nostoc sp., assembly GCF_036917635.1. Taxonomy (GTDB): domain Bacteria; phylum Cyanobacteriota; class Cyanobacteriia; order Cyanobacteriales; family Nostocaceae; genus Nostoc. The sequence continues at coordinate 41,243 of NZ_JBALCW010000077.1, read as the reverse complement.
AATAAGTTACCAAAACTCCGCCGTTATCGAGTTGTGTTAATTGATGAAAGTCACAACTTACGCAACCGCGAAGGCAAACGTTATCGAGCAATTATAGAATATATTGCAACTAACGAAAGTAAATGTATATTATTATCTGCTACTCCTTACAACAAAAGTTATCTTGACCTTTCCGCCCAACTGCGGCTATTTGTGCCAGAAGATGAAGATTTGGGATTAAGACCAGAAGCTTTAATTAATGAACTGGGTGGCAGTTCTATAGGAGAATTAGAATTTATTAGAAAGCATCAGTGTTCAGTCCGTTCTTTAGCGGCGTTTGAAAAAAGCGAACACCCTGATGATTGGCGAGAATTAATGAAGCGTTACATGGTGCGACGCACTCGTTCTTTTATTAAAGAAAATTATGCCCACACAGATGAAACCGGGCGGAAATATTTAGAATTTTCTGATGGGAGACGTTCTTATTTTCCCCAGCGTCTACCTCGGAGTCTCAAGTTTCCTCTCGAAGGTTCTACCACAGATTTTTATGCTCGTCTTTACTCGGAGTTAGTAATAGAAGTAATTAATCAACTAAATTTACCTCGTTATGGTCTAGGAAATTATATTATTGCTAAATCCGAACAGCCACCTACAGACACCGAAGAACGTTTTATTAATAGCTTATTTCGTGGCGGTAGGAGGTTAATGGGGTTTTCGCGCACTAATTTATTTAAACGTTTAGAAAGTAGTGGTGTTGCTTTTATTCAATCAATTGAGCGTCATATTTTACGGAACTTTATTTATTTATATGCTTTAGAAAAAGGGTTTGATATTCCGATTGGCACTCAAGAGGCTGAGTTATTAGATACAAGTAATAATGATGAAGATGCCGATTCTGTAGCAGCAGCTTTGTTTGATACAGAAACCGAAGAAGATGATTCTGACCTAACCCCCCAACCCCCTTCCCTACTAGGGAATGGGGAGAATTCAAAGCCTCTCTCCTTGCAGGAGAGAGGTTTTCCAGATTCTGTGAAAAGTCAGGAAAAAGTTTTTCGCCAAAGAGCAGAATCAATTTACCAAGAGTATACAACTCGATATCAACGGCGATTTAAGTGGTTACGTTCTACACTTTTTGATATTAAAAAACTGAAACGGGATTTATTAGAAGATGCCAAAGCACTAATTAATGTGTTGCAACAGTGTGGCGAGTGGAATCCTCAAAAAGATGAAAAGCTTACTGCTTTAATCAAACTCTTAACAAAAACTCACCCCAAGGATAAAGTACTAATTTTCACTCAATTTGCTGATACAGTCCGCTACCTTGCAGACAATTTGCAGTCGAATCGCATTACTAATATCGCAGGGGTGACAGGTCAATCTAAAGACCCGACAGTAATGACGGGAAGATTTAGCCCAGTGAGTAATGGAAAACGTGAGCAAATTTCATCATCAGATGAGTTGCGTATTTTAATCGCCACAGATGTTTTGAGTGAAGGTCATAATTTGCAAGACTGTGCAATTATCGTCAATTGGGATTTACCTTGGGCAATTATTCGCTTAATTCAACGCGCCGGAAGGGTAGACCGCATTGGACAAAATTCTGATAAAATTCTTTGCTATTCTTTTTTACCAGCCGAGGGAGTAGAACGGATTATTAATTTGCGGGGACGACTCCGTAAACGATTGCAAGAAAATGCCGAAGTGGTGGGAACTGATGAAGCTTTTTTTGAAGATGATGATGCACGAGTAATTCTTGATTTATATAACGAGAAATCTGGAGTTTTAGATGGTGAAGAAGATACAGAAGTTGATTTGACATCAGAAGCATTTCAAATTTGGAAAAAAGCCACAGATGATAATCCGGGTTTGAAAAAGACGATAGAAGAAATGCAAAATGTGGTTTATTCTACCCGCGCCCATACTCCGCAACCTGTGCAACCAGAGGGAGTATTGCTTTATATGAAAACCACAGAAGGGAATGATTCTTTAATTTATGTTGACCGCGATGGAAATAGCGTTACTCAATCACAATTAGCAGTGCTTCGGGTAGCGGCGTGTGAAGAATCTACCCCAGCGATACCGAGAGATAAACAACATCACGAGTTAGTAAATAAGGGTGCTGAATTGATTGCTGAAGAAGAGAAAAATGCCGGCGGTCAATTAGGGCGGCCATCAGGTGCAAGATTTCGCAGTTATGAACGGCTGAAAAGTTATGTTCAACAAATGAAAGGAACATTATTTGTTAGCGAAGAACTTTTAAAAGCAATTGATGAGATTTACCGTTATCCTTTGCGCCAGTCAGCCATTGATACTCTCAACCGTCAACTGAGAAGCGGTATTAATAATCAGCAGTTAGCTGAGTTAGTTGTAGCGTTACGAATGGATGACCGTTTGTGTATTGTCACAGAAGAACTAGAAAAGCGAGAACCTCAAATTATTTGTTCATTAGGATTATTTTGTAATTCGTAATTTTTAATTAAGGCCATAGACGCGATAAATGGCCGTCTCTACAATAATTAGCCTTTTGTAGAGACGGCGATTCATCGCGTCTTTGTTATATTTAAAGATATAATTTCACTATTTTAGGTGCAATTTTTATGGTTATATTATCATCTAATCTTTCTTTAACAGAGTTTCTGCAATTACCAGAAACTAAACCAGCTAGTGAATATATTGATGCAAAAATCTACCAAAAACCAATGCCGCAGGGAAAACATAGCAGAATCCAAACTCGTTTATCAACCGAGATTAATCAGCGAAGCGAACCTGAGCAAAAAGCTTTAGCATTAACTGAATTGCGATGCACATTTGGAGGACGTTCTTTAGTTCCAGATATTGCTGTATTTGAGTGGTCACGGCTGATTGTTGATGAAGATGGGGAAATTGCCAATAAGTTTCAAATTTATCCAGATTGGATAATTGAAATTTTATCACCTGACCAATTTCCTAACCGGGTGATTGATAAAATTATTTTCTGCATTAATCATGGTACAAAATTAGGTTGGTTTATTGACTCTAACGATAAATCGGTGATGGTATTTCAACCTAATAAATTGCCAGAAGTAAAATATAATAATGATAAATTGACTGTTCTTGATGTATTAACAGATTGGCAAATTACGCCAGCAGATATATTTAGTTGGTTGAAGCTTAAATAGTAAATCAATATTGAAATAGTGTTATGACGGTTATTCTTTACGTGAGTTACACCCGTAAGGGTACAGTGCTTGAACTTACAGCGATTTTCAGGTAAATGAACCACAAATAGACCTCACTTCCATTCCTCTCTCCTACGAGGAGAGAGGCTTTGATTTTCTCCCCTTCCCTGCAAGGGAAGGGGCTGGGGGTTAGGTCTCATAATTGTGGTCTAAATACATGAAAACTGCTGTAAGCCCAAATACTTTGTCTCTCATGCATTTTACCCCTGACTTTCGCACTATACCGTATACACAAGTCAAATTACCCTCCTTAATCCCCCCTTATAAAGGGGGGAAATAATATTTCCGGTTCCCTCTCCTTTATAACCGACTTTCCGCACTTCATCGTGTAATATGCGTAGATTTCCCATAGGTGGAAAAAAATGGTTAAATCAACAACATAAATCGCCAATGGTATTCAATATTAATACTTAATAATTTGAACATTATTAGGAATTTTTATTGAAAAGATAGATAATACATTTTGAAGTGCGGAATGTGGGTTATAAGGGGAGGGTTAGGGTGGGGTAAAATCTGTGTGATGTGTGTGGAAAACACTTAAATTAGAAAGCAAAAGCTTCTTTTGATTAAGTAAAAGCTTGTTCTGCTTGCGGAAAACACCGAAATCAGAAAGCAAAAGCTTCTTTTGAGTAAGTCAAAGCTGCTTTTACTTGCGGAAAACACCAAAGTTAGAAAGCAAAAGCTGCTTTTGAGTAAGTAAAAGCTTCTTTTGAGAAAGCATTTCAGTATTTTGAGAAAGTAAACGGGCATTTTTATAAAGCAATTAGGCATTTTTATAAAGTAATCAGCAAATATACCTGACAATTAAAAATGATGGTTGTACAAATAAAGCCGCCGCTTAAAAAAATCGGTAATGTTTCAGTAATATTTCTCAAGCGCAAGAAAGATAAAGGATTTATAAAGTATAAAAAGCATGGTAAAAATTTAACTCCTATAAACAGGGTTTACTAAAGTCCGCCAGCGTAGACTTAATTTTTAAAGCCACAGATTTATTTTCTGAATGGCAAATTTACCATGCTTGCTTTTTAGTTTCCAAGCATGGTAAATTATGTCGCTTAATTTTCAACGAACACGCGATTTACTTTCTAAGTTTCAATTTAGTAATTTGTTTATAGAAGAATTAGGTTGGTCTAAACCTTCCAGACAAAAAGCTGTTACTTTAAAATTTGATAACAAAACCTATCAATACCAAAAAATTGCTGAACTTTCAGGTGTTGCAATCTTTGAAGTCACCGCAACAGATGGGAAAATACCAGAAGCTAAAGTTAGAGTTGCTATTCATCAAGAAATTACTAAACTAATAGCTGAAAATCTCCTCATCTTTGTTACCCAAGAACGCACACGGAGTCTTTGGTATTGGGTAAAAAGAGAAGGAAGTAAAACCTTCGTTCGTGACCATTTATATGTGAAAGGTCAACCAGGAGACTTATTTTTAAGTAAGCTTGGTTCTTTAGTTATTGATATTACTGAATTAGAACATGGTGAACCGACGGTTGTCGAAATTGCTTATAAGCTACAACGCGGGTTTGATGTTGAGCCTGTAACTAAGAAGTTTTACAAGGAATTTCAAGAGCAACACCAGAAGTTTTTGCTGTTTGTTAAAGGAATTGATAATGAGACAGATAGACGTTGGTATACATCGGTAATTCTGAATCGGCTGATGTTTGTTTATTTTCTCCAGCGTAAAGGTTTTATTGATAATAAGAATTTAAATTATCTGCAAAATAAGCTTGAGCAAAGCAAACAAAAAGGTGAAAATCATTTTTATGATGAATTTCTCAAGGCTTTGTTTTTTGAAAGCTTTGCTAAACCTGAGATTGAACGCGATTCATCTGTACAAGAATTGGTAGGAAAGGTTAAATACCTTAATGGTGGATTATTTCTTAAACATCATATTGAAGAGAAATATGATGTTTCTATAGTTGATGAGGCGTTTGAGCAAGTTCTAGATTTATTTGGGCGTTATTCTTGGAATCTAGATGATACGCCGGAAGGGAAAGACGATGAGATAAATCCTGATGTTTTAGGATATATATTTGAGAAATACATTAATCAAAAGGCTTTTGGGGCGTATTATACTAGACCGCAAATTACAGAATATCTCTGTGATAGAACTATCCACAAGTTAATTGTAGACCGCGTAAATGATGCGCTATCTGATAAATATAAGCCATTTGAGGATATTAATGAACTTCTGATTAAACTGGATGCAAATGTTTGTCGTCTATTAATGGATGATATTCTTCCTAATTTATCAATTCTTGACCCAGCTTGCGGTTCTGGTGCTTTTCTTGTGGCGGCGATGAAAACGCTAATCCAAGTTTATAGTGCGGTGTTTGGGACAATTAAATTGATGGGTGATGACATTCTCAAAAAGAAGCTTGAAGATATCGAAAATTCTCACCCGTCAATACCTTATTTTATCAAAAAACGGATTGTTTCAGATAATCTCTATGGTATAGACATCATGGAGGAAGCAACAGAAATTGCAAAACTGCGCCTTTTCTTGGCGTTGGTTTCTTCTGCTAATGATGTGGAAGAGTTAGAACCTTTGCCTAATATTGATTTTAATATTATGGCGGGTAATTCGTTAATTGGTTTAATTAAAGTAGATGATACTGCTTTTGATGCAGTGGGTAATTCGTTACAAGGAAATCTCTTACAATCTTTAGCCGCAGATAATTATAAGAAGATTTTAGAAGAAAAGAATAAATCTATTGAATCGTATAAAAAACACGCTTTTATTCCTGGAAAAGAAAAACTTTCTGGTGAAATAGAGGGAACTGAACAAAAATCTCGGTTGCAGATGTTACGCGCTGACATTGACAAACTCAACAATAAATCGCAAGAGAAGTTAAATGTTTTGCTGTTGGATGAGTTTAGTAAGCGTTTGGGTATCAAGTATGAAGAGGTTCAGTTAACTGGGAAGTCACAGAAGCGGGTTTTGAAGGTTGAGGATATTGCAGCTTTGAAGCCGTTTCACTGGGGTTATCATTTTGATAAGGTTTTAGAACGCGGCGGTTTTGATGCGATTATTACTAATCCACCGTGGGAAATATTTAAGCCACAAGCTAAGGAGTTCTTTGCACAGCATAATGAACTGGTGACGAAGAATAAGATGGATATCAAGGATTTTGAGAAAGAACAGAGTAAACTTTTACAAAATCCCATAATTGCAAGTACTTGGTTAGAATATCAAAGTCAATATCCTTATGTCAGCGCTTATTATCGTTCATCTGAACAGTATAAAAATCAAATTTCTGTTGTGAATGGTAAAAAAGCAGGTACAGATATTAATCTCTATAAGCTGTTTACAGAACAATGTTTTAATCTTTTGCGTTCAGGCGGTGAGTGTGGGATTGTAATTCCTAGTGGGATTTATACTGATTTAGGGACTAAGCAATTGCGGGAGATGTTGTTTAGTCAAACTAAAGTTACTGGACTTTTCTGCTTTGAAAACCGTAAAACAATTTTTGAAGAAGTTGATAGCCGTTTTAAGTTTGTTGTTCTGACTTTTGTTAAAGGTAATATAACAACAGATTTTCCATCTGCTTTTATGCGTCATGACGTGCAGGAACTTCAAAGGTTTCCTGGTGATGATAGCTTACAGATTAATATTGATATGGTGCGTCAACTATCGCCTGATTCTTTATCCGTGATGGAGTTTAAGAATCAGGTAGATATCCGCATAGCTGAGAAAATGGCTAAGTTTCCCTTGCTGGGTGAAAAGATTGAGGGAAAATGGAATTTGCGCTTAACTGCTGAATTTCACATGACTAGCGATAGCAATTTATTCAAACAACAGCTAGGTAAAGGAAGATTACCATTATATGAAGGTAAAATGATTCATCAGTTTACTCATCTATATGCTGAACCAAGATATTGGGTGGATGAACAAGAAGGGAGAAAAGCTTTATTAAAACGGAATGAAAATGATAACGGTCAAAAGATTGATTATCAAAGTTATCGTCTAGGTTTTAGAGATGTGGCGCGGAATACAGATAACCGCACAATGATTGCAGGAATTATCCCGCCTAATATTTTTGCAGGTAACACATTAATTGTGTCACAGCAGTTCACAACGCAAGACGAGTTATTATTTGTTATTTCTGTGTTAAATAGCTTTGCTTGCGATTTTATAATTCGCCAAAAAGTAACGGCACATTGTAATATGTTTTATGTCTACCAATTACCCGTCCCACGTTTAACAAAAAACGATCGCAACTTCAACGATATTGTACAACGCGCCGCCAAACTAATCTGCACCACACCAGAATTTGACGAACTCGCGCAAGAAGTCGGTTTAGTTTCCCATCAACAAGGCGTTACCGACGAAGCAGAACGCGCCAAACTCCGCGCCCAACTCGATGGAATGGTAGCACATCTTTATGGCTTAACTGAAGATGAATTTAGCTACATCCTCACAACATTTCCCATCGTGAATGCAACCGTTAAAGAAGCAGCGTTAGAAGCTTACCGTAGCCAAGTAGGGGTAATTCATGAATCATTGGTGTCAACTTAAGGTAAAACCCTTGTAAAAACTGGATATTGAGTTCACTCACTTCTCACCACTATCCGCGTTACCCCACCCTAACCCTCCCCTTGTAAAGGGGAGGGAACTGGATTTCTTGTTTCCCCCCTTTATAAGGGGGGATTAAGGGGGGTAATACGAGTTGACACCGTAGCCTGACTAAGGGGAGGGGATTGAGAGGTGGCCTATAACGTCCGTGGGACAAAGTTTTGAGCTTAAGTTGACACCAATGTTCATGAATTGCCCCTTAAGGGATCTAATCTACTACAAAAAGATCAAGACGCATATTATCTCTAAAGTTCTAAAATTCTTAACTTTAAATTTATAATTATAAATAATCTCTAGTGCAGATGAAAAATTGTAATTTCTTAATAATTTATTTTAAAATCATCGTCGAGTTTGACTAGTATTATTTTTCGTTACAATTGACTTGCTGCTATAAATACAAAATAAAGTCTAATAAATTACTTAACCAAATCTAAGTTGAGAACCGTAGTTTTCACCCTCTCCCTAAATCCCTCTCCCAAATCTGGGAGAGGGAGTTTGAAATTCTGGCTCCTCTTGGACTATATATGGGGGATAGGTTGGGGGATGAGGGCAAATCCTTTTGAAAACAGTTGAACTACAGGTTTCAAGATAGACGTGGTTTATATAAATCCGGCAGCATTTACCTAGTCGTCATTTTAGAACCGTGCAAATTCATCCTCACTCAGAATTTAACCACAGCCGCGATCGCCACCAACAGGGTTTGCAACAATTGCTCGATCGCCTTGTCATATCAATAGAGCGAAATGAGTTGGTTCGGCAAACAACCAATCAACTCAGAGAATCGCTTCAGGTTGATCGGGTGGTGTTGTATTATTTTTACAGTCAGTGGCAAGGACAGGTGACTTTTGAATCTTTGAGTTCTAAAGAATTATCAATACTTGGTTCTACTGGGCCAGATGATTGTTTTAACAACGAGTATGCTGCTTTATACTTAGCAGGACGGGTAAGAGCGATCGCTGATATTGAATTAGAGCCAATCCAGCCTTGTCACCGAGATTTTCTGAGCAATATGCAGGTTCGTGCTAACTTAGTTGTACCAATTTTGATACCGAGAGGATTATGGGGATTGCTAGCAGCACATCACTGTCAAGAGCCTCATTATTGGTCGCCATCAGATATAGAAATGATGCAAATAGGCGCACAAACTCTAGCAACAGATCGTAATATTTTGGAGAGTTAAAAAGGGCGTTAATCAAAGGGGCGGTTAGAAACCGCGTCTACACGAGGCTTTACCCACCTCCGTGGGTTGAAAACCTGGAATTTGATTTTTATCATAAGGAGAAAAAACTGTGAAATTTGGTTACACGGTTATTTGGGTAGACGATGTAGTTAAGACCGTTGAGTTTTACGAAAAAGCCTTTGGTCTAGTTCGTCGCGCTCTCGTGGAGAAGGGGCAATCTATCTGGGCAGAAATCGAAACCGGAAACACCACATTAGCTTTCTCCTCTAGTAGCGAAGCAGAGAAGTTATTTCCTGGTGGCTGCCATCCCAACGACGCTACACAACCACCGGCATTAATTCAGATATCATTTATTACTCCTGATGTTGGCAGTGCTTACATGAGAGCGATCGGGGCAGGTGCAAAAACACTAGATGCTCCTAAAACCCAGCCTGGGGGACAAATGATTGCTCGTGTCCGCGATCCTAATGGCGTGCTGGTGTCGTTGGTGAGTGGCTAGATAGCGATCGCTTTCTACCAGATGTCTTGAGCTAGATGACTGCTTCTAGATTTGGCTTATACTGGCAATAGGAAAACAGCACTGCCCAGATATTAAAATGCTACTTATTCCTACTGTTACTCCGATTCCCCTTGTAACTGATGCAAATGGCGTTGTTAGAATTAGCAAAACCCGCATCACTTTAGATACAGTGGTTACAGCTTTCCTTGAAGGGGCTACAGCAGAAGAGATCAGAGAACAGTACCCATCGCTTGATCTTTGGGATATCTATTTGGTGATTGGTTATTACTTACAACACCAAGCTGAGGTTAATACCTACCTTCGAGAGCGTCAAAGACTTGCCACAGAGGTTCAACAAGAAGCTGAAAAGCGTTTTAACCCCATTGGAGTGCGCGATCGCCTTTTAGCAAGACGCAACCCACAAGGGTAAATTACGATGCTGCGTTTCCTGGCTGACGAGAACTTTAATAATCAGATTATCCGTGGTGTTCTGCGTCGTAACAGTAATGTTGATATTGTCCGTGTTCAGGATGTTGGATTGACTGAAGCAGACGACCCAACTGTATTAGAATGGGCAGCACAAAACACGCGTGTGGTGCTAACTCATGATGTAGCGACGATGACAACTTTTGCTTATGAACGATTACAAGCAGGCTTGGCAATGCCTGGGTTATTTGAGATCAGTCGTCGTGTTTCAGTTGGTTTAGCGATCGAGGAAATTTTGTTGCTAGATGAATGTAGCTTAGAAGGAGAATGGGAAAGACAAGTCCGGTTCTTACCTTTACGTTAACGATTGGAGGCGATTAATTTGACTGACGTTGGTGTAGCCCTTCGTTGGTAAGCATTTGTTTTCTCTAGTCCCCAATCTAAAATCTCAAATTTTATGGATTCAAATGCTTTGCTGTGTGCTGCGATCGCAAATCATATTACCACCAATCCTCACCAACGAATTACTTTCGCCCAATTCATGGACATGGTATTATACCACCCTGAATACGGCTACTATTCCAGCGATGCAGTCAAAATTGGCTTTCAAGGTGGTGATTTTTTTACCTCACCAAACCTCTGTCCTGACTTTGGCGAGTTACTTGCAGACCAATTTTTTCAAATGTGGGAGATTTTAGGAAAACCTGTACCGTTTTCTCTGGTAGAAATGGGAGCAGGTCAAGGATTGCTAGCTTTGCATATCCTCAAATATCATCAGCGACGCTACCCAGATTTTTTTACCGCCCTAGAGTACGTAATTGTTGAAAAGTCCCCAACTTTAAGACAAGAACAGCAGCAACGCTTGCAAGATTTACCCGTGCGTTGGTGCAATTTAGAAGATATACCACCTAATGCGATCGCTGGCTGCTTTTTTTCTAACGAATTAGTAGATGCGTTCCCCGTCCATCAATTCATCCTAGAAACAGGCGAACTACGAGAAATTTACGTAACAACCTCAAACCTAACCCCCCAAACCTCTTTGAGTGAGTCTTTCTCCCCTCCCCTGATAGGGGAGGGGTTGGGGGAGAGGTCAAATTTTGCATTTGTAGAAGTTACGGGAGAACCTTCAACGCCCCAACTAGCCCAATATTTAGATTTAGTGCAAATCGACTTTGCTCAAAGTGCATATCCAGATGGCTACCGTAGTGAAATTAATTTAGCGGCTGGTGACTGGTTGAGTATAGTAGCAGACCGCTTACAGCGCGGCTATGTGTTAACAATTGATTATGGCTACCCCGCCAGTCGTTACTATAATCCCAGGCGATCGCAAGGAACGCTACAGTGTTATTATCAGCACCGTTTCCATGACAACCCCTATATCAATATTGGGCGACAAGATATCACCGCCCATGTTGACTTTACGGCTTTGGAACGCTCAGGGCAGAAATGCAATTTAAAGAATATTGGTTTTATCCAGCAAGGATTATTTTTGATGGCGTTGGGGTTAGGCGATCGGATTGCAGCCCTTTACGATCAACAGCAACCCCTCTCACAGTTACTACAGCGCCGCGACTCACTACACCAGCTTATAGATCCTACAGGACTCGGTGGCTTTGGAGTCTTAATTCAGAGCAAAGGTCTAGACAATACAGAAATTTCTCAACCACTACTCGGATTGACCCTGCCAGACTAAAAGTGAATTTGAAAAGTTAAAACTCTATTTAAGAATGCAGTATCAGTCTTATCTAGACTAGCATAACAGTGATTACTCTAAACTTAAACACAATAGCAAAGTAATAATTATGTCCACTCATGACCTGTTAATGCTAGTAACCTTACTTACTCCAGGGATTTTACTTTCAGTGATAATTATGGCGACTTTTGCGGCTGGTGGTTGATTATTACGTGACCGGATTTTAGATTTTAGATTTTAAATTTGGGATTGAAGATTCAAACCTGAAAAAGTTCTAAAGGCGAACAGCGTCTCCAAGAGTTACCCCTGAATTTATACTCGTTTTGCGAGCAGCAAGCTACGTGGAATAAATCTAAAATTAAATGACAAAGCCAGTAACTTGATTGCTGGAGTGAATCTAAAATCCAAAATCCAAAATTGTTTGATGCTGTACCAAAGGAACGTAAAAAATGAAGGTGGCATTTCTGGGAACTGGACTGATGGGACTACCAATGGCTCAAAGGTTATTAGCCGCAGATATACAGCTAGTTGCCTACAATCGCACCCCAGAAAAATTAGCACCACTACAAGCAGCTGGGGCTGAAATTGTTACACATCCCCGCCACGCCATTCGTGCTGCTGAGTGCATAATCCTGATGCTGACTAATGCCCCGGCTATTTATAATGTGTTGCTTTCAGACACTGCTTGGCAAACTCTGGAAGGGCGCACAATCATCCAAATGGGAACAATTACTCCTACAGAAAGCCAGGAAATTAGAGATGCGGTTGTTGCTGGTGGTGGTGAGTATTTAGAAGCACCTGTATTAGGGAGTATCCCGGAAGCACAAGCTGGCAAGTTGAGTGTTATGGTAGGGGCCGAGCCAGAACAATATCAACGTTTCTTAAAGTTACTCCAAAATTTTGGGACAGAACCTTTACTTATTGGGCCAGTGGGATCTGCGGCGGCGCTCAAATTGGCACTCAATCAGCTAATAGCTTCTCTAACAACTAGCTTTGCTTTGAGTCTGGCTTTTGTCCAGCGTCAGGGTGTCGATGTGGATGTGTTTATGCAAATATTGCGCGACAGTCCACTCTACGCAGCTACCTTTGATAAAAAGCTACAACGAATGTTGGATGGCAATTATGCTAATCCAAATTTCCCCACAAAACACTTGCTCAAAGATACAGAATTATTTATCTCGGAAGCGAAATCTCGGAGTTTGGATCTCAGCAGTATTAAAGGTGTTCGGCAAATCTTGCAAACAGCCGTGAAAATGTCATTTGCTGATGATGATTACTCATCACTATTTTCTGTAATAAAAGAATGGGGAGAATAAATTTTTGTAGGGGCAATTCATGAATTGCCCCTACTTTGAAAATGCTTAATCAAAAGGTTTTAACTGAATTGTTAATAACGATATTACTGCCCATTAGTAGTTGATTGAGGAAATGGTAGAGATTCAGGCTGAGTCTGAGTCTGAGGCTGAGGCTGAGGTTCTGGTTGAGGATTGAGAGATTCCTGCCAAGCCCTAATTTGCTCTTGCGCCGAACTATAAGCAGCACTACCGCGGGGAATCGATTTGGCAATATCGATCCCTCTAGGAATATCAGACTGGCCTTGAGAGCGGGCTATTTCTAACAATTGCTGACTCCACTGGTCAATAGCCTGATTCGCATCCATACGTAAGACGCTATTATTTGAAACCCGATCTGCCAGCCGTATTGCCTCAACTAAGGCTTCTGGCGTGCCAGCTGCGCCCACTTCCTGGGCTTTTTTCCAGTTTTCTGTGGTGCGGATTTGTGCTTCCCAGTCATTTATTGCAGCTTGTGCTTCTTTAGAAAGCGCCCTTCCCGAGGAGGCAATTTGTTGAGCTGCGCTAATGGCGGCGGTGAGATTTCCACTCTGAGCCAGTTCTTGTGCTTGATCTAAGTAGGGTTGGTCTTGAATTCGCTGAATCTTTCCTACCCAAGTGCGAATTTTTTTCTGTGCTTGTGGATATAATGCACGACCTCTACGAATTTCGCTGGCCTGGGCGATCGCATTTTGCAAAGAGTTGATATCATCAAATACTGCTATCTGTTCGGCGCGTTCTAAATAAGGTTGGTCTTCAATTGTCTCTACTTGGGCTTCCCAGCGACCCATTTCTTGCCTAGCTTCTGTGCCTCTAGGGTTACTAGCAGGGATTAATTGCGCTTGGGCGATCGCTGCTGTTAAATTCGGGACTGTTCCCTGGCTAGCGAATATTCTCGCTTTTTCTAGATTGGCAACATCTTCAATTTCCAATTGCCAACGAGCAATCAGTTGCTGTGCTTCGTTATACACTGGTCTGGAAGGATCGATTTGTTGTGCTTCGGCGATCGCTGCCTCTAAACCAGAAACGTCACCTATCCAAGCACTCCTTTTCGCGTCAGCTATGGCGATAAAGTCATCTGTTTCGCTTTGTAGTTTCGCACTCTCTGGAATTTGTCTAGCAATATTCAGTGCTTCATCCGCATCCTGCTTGTCTAGTTTTGCTTGTGCCAACTCCAGCATTTTGCGTCCAAATGCCGGAATCGCTTCCTGAGCTTTTTGGTAAATGTAACTTTCTTGTCCAATGGACTCGGCTAACTTGATAGCTTCTAATAGATTATCAACAACTTTGCTGTTTGCTAAACTTTCGGCTTTTCCTAACTTATCGCCATCTTCCCGGGCTGTGGCAATTAGACGATTCAATTGGTCGTATTTAGTCCCGGCCCAGTATTGATTATCTACGCGCAGCATTTTAGCGGATAACATAAATGCCGATTGCCAGTTGCGTTCCTTAACTTGGTCGATCGCACCGTTGTATGTGGCTTCTGCTTTTGCCCAAATTGACTGCCATTTGTCAATTTGCTCATTGACTAATTTATAAGCAGCCACATCTTCGGGTATTTTCCGAGCAGTTGCGATCGCTTCATCTAAATTACCTGTTTGGAAACTTTCATCAGCTAGCTTCAAAATATCCCGCGACCATTCTTCCATGAAACGATCAATTTCTTCATGTAACGGGTGATTTGATGGTAATTGCTTCACCAGAGCGATCGCTTGCAATAAGTCGTTCACTGTCTGTTTAGAAGCCGCCAACTGAGCGCAGTGTAGCCGCACCGAAGCACTAGCTAGCGGCCAGAAAATCGAGGGACAATTAGGGGCAGAGGGCAACTTTAGCAGCATTGCCATTGCTAAGAATCCTACACTGCCAGGAACCAACATTAGTAGTACCAGCCATAATGTCCAGCTTTTGATCCAGCGTGGCCATTTCCCAGAAGTACTACTGAGTTGGGCAGTTTCTTTTGAATTACTATTTATAGGTAATCCTTCCGTATGGTTTTTTTTTCGCCGCTTCACTGACTTGGAGGTAGAACCAGTCGCTGGGGAATCAAATGGCTCAGTTTCACCGAATTTTTCTGTTCGGGATAATCTTTTGTTTTGATCTGGCTCTCTTTCACTGGCTCTTGACCAACTGTCTGGAATATCCCGCTCTGTCATCTCTCACACCAAAATAATTGAATAGCGCTCTGTTTTAGATCGATAATTCCATTGTTGACATAGTAACTTTCTCATGATTAAAAAGCTACTTTTTTGAATCTCTCTCTCCACAGAATACCATTAGCAATATAAAAAATTAGTGCTAGTTTATACGTTATCCTAAAACAGTAGATTCAGTTTGCAAATCGGCAATTAGTTGAGCTAACTGATCGCTACTTGCCTGATAAACATTGCCGCAAAATTCGCAAGTTGCTTCAGCACCATCATCTTTAGCAATCATATCTTGCAGTTCAGCTTCTCCCAAAATCTTCAATGCTCCTAAAACGCGATCGAAAGAACAACCACAGTGGAAGCGCAGCATTTGCCGTTCGGGAAAGATTACCAGCCCCATGTCTCCCAACAAGTCGTTAAAAATTTCAGGTAAAGTCTTACCAGCTTGCAACAATGGCGTAAATCCTGCTAGACTTGCAACCCGTGATTCCAAAGTTTCTACTAAAGCTTCGTCTCTAGCAGCTTTGGGCAATACTTGTACCAGTAAGCCTCCAGCAGCCGTGACTCCACCTGCTCCCACAAACACACCTAAAACTAAAGCCGAAGGTGTTTGTTCGGAATTCACCAGATAATGAGCCACATCATCGCCAATTTCCCCAGAAACTAGTTCAACAGTACTAGAGTATGGGTAACCGTAACCAATATCCCGGACAACGTAGAGGTAGCCGTCACCCACTGCACCACCAACATCTAGTTTACCTTTGGCGTTGGGAAGCAATTCCACAGATGGATTCCCCACATAGCCGCGTACCGTACCATCTAAGGCTGCATCTACTAATATGCCACCCAAAGGGCCATCGCCTTTCACCCGGACATTGACCCTTGACCCAGTTCGCTTCATACTAGAAGCCATTAACAAGCCCGCCGCCATCGTTCGACCTAGTGCTGCCGTTGCCACATAAGAAAGCTTGTGACGCCCCCGTGCTTCTTCTGTTAAACGTGTGGTGATCACACCTACGGCACGAATTCCACCTTCGGCTGCTGTTGCACGAATTAACTGATCCGCCATGAATAACCTTACATTTCTTAACAAGTTCACTTTTTCTATTCTAAGTTCTCTGCTGGTAGAAAAGTGACGCTGCAATAATCAGTGATTCTATTTGCAATATTAGAAATAGCGATATCTCACCTTTAGGTAATCCTATAAAAATGCTGGGTAATTTTCAACAAAGCCAACTGCGGATCGAAATCGAAGCATCAGCAGATGCAATTCGTGATAGTCTACTGCATCCGGTGCAACTCGAAAAATGGCTCTTAGGGCAACGCTTTGCGCCAGGAATGCCAGAAGAACTGCTTCCAGGATTCCAGTTTACAACCTGGACTGGGCCAGTTGCGATTCATCATCAAGTAGATGTTGTCAAACCCAACTGTCTCCGCTTGGTACTTAGCGGAGGCATTGACGGGTTCCACGAATGGTACTGGGGAGAAGGTTGGGTACAGTCCCGCTTGGAAGGAATTTCACTTTTGCCTTTAAATTTGGGTCAAACTTTGAGTTTGTTGAGCTTGCGTCAGTTTTTGGCAACTCAAGGACGTTGATTTGAGTGGATGTGAAGGAATTGGGGATTGCTTATTCTTTGCGTCCCCAGTTCCCAGTTTAGGAATGTGAATTAAATAACATGCAAATACAATACTGCTCGGTTAAGTAAAAATAGGGACTAAAATAAAGAAGATTATGTTCTCGTGTCTACCAGTAATGCCCACAAAAGAAGACGACATCATCAATAAAGCCGAACTTTTGCAACAGGCGATCGCCAGTTTATAATTAACACGCGAACATAATTTCTCTGTTTTCCTTTACTGAGCAGTATTGGGGTTGGGGGGATCTCCTGGGCAATATATCACTAACCGAACTGGATTGGGGTGCGATCGCTTTCTCTAAGTAGTCCAATCAAAAATCTGAATATCTGTAATACATTCATAAGCATAATTATTTTATATCTTTGCAGTGCGTTTACAAGCCCATGATCAAACCCGCCGATGTCAGCAGCAAAAACATAACCCCTCTCCGCCACCGGAAAGGGGTTAATAATTGCCCAAACTCACCAATCTCTAATAAGCGTCCTGCAACTCATAAAAATCAGGCGAGATGTAATCCTTCCGCAAAGGCCAACCCACCCAATCTTCCGGCATCAAAATTCGCTTGAGATTTGGGTGTCCTTCGTAGATAATGCCCAACATATCGTAAGACTCGCGCTCTTGCCAATCTGCGGTCTTCCAAATCCAGTACACAGAAGGCACTACAGGATTTTCGCGTGGTAAGAACACCTTAACTCGAACTTCTTCGGGGCGATCGCTATTATCACCGACTTTAATCAAGTGATACACACTCACCAATTCCTGTCCTGGTCCAAGGTCAACACCGCCTTGAAACTGGAGATAATTAAACCCGTAGGCATAAAGGGCTGTAGCGGTAGGAAGCAAGAAATCTGCCGCCACCTTAATTATCTCTACACCATTCTTATCTGGTGCTAAAAACTCATGGTCAAAGCCATTTTCTGTCAACCATTGGGAAATTTTACCCGCTTGTACCAATGACTCTTGTTTCTCTGCTGGTACTGGAATAGATTCTTCTTCTTCAGCCACGGGTTTGTTCCTCCTTTTGCGCCAATTCTTTCAGCAGTGCAGGTGGTATTGGCATACCGATTGCTTCCGTCAATTCCTTCGGTGGTGCAGAGCGAGTTTCTGACTGCAAATACTTACCAGTTAAGATTTCATCTACTGGCTTCAGGTTATGAGTCGTGCTGTAGTAGCGGTGGGTTTGCTTAATTTTATACCGCTCTTGCATCGATTCATTAGCGATTTTCTTTCGCAGCTTAATGATTGCATCGATAATTGCTTCTGGACGGGGAGGACAACCAGGCAAATACACATCCACAGGAATCAGTTTATCGACTCCACGCACTGCCGTAGGGGAATCAACGCTGAACATCCCGCCAGTAATTGTGCAAGCACCCATCGCAATTACATACTTTGGCTCTGGCATTTGTTCATAAAGACGCACCAGTTGCGGGGCCATCTTCATCGTAATAGTCCCTGCCGTAATAATTAAATCGGCTTGGCGGGGGCTAGAACGGGGAATTAGCCCAAAACGGTCAAAGTCAAATCGGGAACCAATTAAAGCTGCAAACTCAATAAAGCAGCAAGCAGTACCAAACAATAACGGCCACAGACTAGAAAGCCGCGCCCAGTCGTAGAGGTCATCAACCGTCGTCAAAATGACGTTTTCTGAAAGGTCTTGAGTGATTGTAGTCCGCTCAATGGGATTGATGATTCGTTCTTTGTCCTGGGTTGTTAAGTTAGAATTCAAGACCATTCCAAAGCTCCTTTACGCCATGCGTAAACTAAGGCGACTACAAGAATTGCAATAAAGACTAGTGCTTCAATAAATGCTAATAGCCCCAAACGGTGGAAAGCTACCGCCCAAGGATACAAGAATACAGTCTCCACATCAAAGACGACGAAGACCAAAGCAAACATGTAGTAGCGGATGTTGAACTGAATCCAGGCTCCCCCGATGGGTTCCATGCCAGATTCATAGGTGGTGTGCCGTTCTGGGCTGTAACCACTGGGTCGTAAAAGCTTGGAAGCTGAGAGCGCTAAGGCAGGTACTAGGCTACAGATGATGAAGAAGCCTAGAAGGTACTCGTAACCGCTGAGGACAAACACAATGAGTATCTACCGCTTATGGAGTATTTTAAGTAGGGAGTGGGGAGTGGGGAGATGAGGGAGCAGGGGGAGATGAGGGAGCAGGGGGAGAAGAATTAATAACCAGTCACCAATGCCCAATGCCCAATGCCCAATGCCCAATGCCCAATACCCAATCCCTTGAATTACGTTACTTTCTTTTACATTATATCTGTTTGGTTTTTCTGAAATCTGGGAAACAGATACACTTCAAGTATTTAATTCGCTTTTGATAGTGATAGAAAAGCCTAACAATTATGTCATAATTTTTAACGTATATTTAAGATTTCTCCTCTGCGAGGCCCTAGCCATGAGCGAACCAGCTATTGAGACTCCGGTGTTAGACCACTACGAGTGTCGAGCCTGCGGTTATGTTTACGAACCTGAGAAGGGAGACGATAAGGGCGATATTCCTTCAGGCACAACCTTTGCAGAACTGCCCATAAATTGGCGCTGTCCAGTTTGTGCTGCGAAGAAAACCGCTTTTGCGAACATCGGCCCTGTGGGTACTGCATCCGGCTTCAAAGAAAATCTCGGTTACGGTTTGGGTGTCAATAACCTAACGCCAAACCAAAAAAATATCCTAATTTTTGGTGCTTTGGCTCTTGGCTTCTTGTTTTTTATCAGTCTCTACGGCTTGCAATGACAGCCGTTATCTCAGAAACAAGGAGTAGCAATTAGGGAAAGAGATTTTCGTTATTGATTGTGTGATTATAATTACACAATTATCTTGTTTTGCCTATTCCCTAGAGCGTTTAATTAAGCTAAGAGATACTCACTTTTGCTCACATTGATTAGCAGTGTATTCTCTGATAAAATATCAGAGATTCAGGTGAAAATCCGTAACATCAAACAACCTATATACTGATAAGTTGCCTCTGAGGTGTTACAGCAAGTAATCGCAAATATGTTGCTTTTTAAAGCAAAAATCACGCTAGAAGCAAACAAGCAAGAGTGCATAAAGCTTGTTTTTATGCATCGATTGATACACCTTGGTTGAGATTGATCTGCTCAACTTATGTATTTGTTAGCAAATGTTAGCAAAAAAGTATCAGTAAACCTTTTAGAGAACAGCTACAGAAATTTAGAAACAAGTTAAGAAATACTAATGCATTCAATTGTGAAAGGTTGGCAACGAATAGCTACCTTGTTGATAGTAGTCCTGATCTGTATAGGTTGTAGCAAAATTCCCTCTGTTAGCTACAACCCTTGGAAAGTCATTTCTGTGCCAACAGACTCGAATCTCCTGGATATTGCATTTACTAAAAACCCTGAGCATGGCTACTTAGTAGGTAGCAATGCCACCCTATTGGAAACCAATGACGGTGGTAATAGCTGGAAGCCAATAATACTGCAACTGGATGAGCAAAAGTATCGCTTTGACTCAGTAAGTTTTGCAGGTAAAGAAGGCTGGATTGCCGGAGAGCCTGGACTGTTGCTACACACTACTGATGAAGGTGCTTCTTGGTCGCGGATTCCCTTGAGCGAAAAGCTACCAGGTAGCCCGATCGCAGTTAAGGCACTAGCAGATAATACAGCTGAGATGGCTACTGATGTAGGAGCCATATATAAGACCACAGACGGCGGCAAAAACTGGAAAGCGCAGGTGGAATCAGCAGTCGGTGTGGTGCGTAACTTAGAACGTTCTCCTGATGGTAAATATGTTGCGGTTTCCGCGAAGGGTAGTTTCTACTCGACTTGGGAACCGGGACAAGATGCTTGGGTACCCCATAACCGCAATAGTTCTAGGCGGGTAGAAAACATGGGTTTTGCTGACAATGGGCAATTGTGGTTGCTAGCCAGGGGAGGTCAAATTCAGTTTAGTGACCCAACTAAACCTGAGGAATGGCAAAAGGCAAAATATCCAGAGTTATCCACCAGTTGGGGTTTACTGGATTTGGCATATCGCACACCCGATGAAATTTGGATAGGTGGCGGTAGCGGTAATTTGCTACGGAGTCCCGATGGTGGTAAAACGTGGGAAAAAGATCGTGCAGTAGAAGAAGTTGCTGCTAATTTGTATAAAATTGTGTTCTTAGAGCCAGAACGGGGATTTATAATTGGCGATCGCGGCGTTTTGCTCAAATATCTACCAAACCCGGAAGCAAGTTCTTCAGAAGCCGCTTAGTGGGGACTAGGGACTGGGGGCTAGGTAAGAGTTTTCCCAATCCCCAATACCTAATTTCTGAGAAGAACTTTGCAACTTGTAACTCTTTCTTAACTTTGTAGGATAATAAACTCAATAACACTCTATGTATATGGTAGGGATCTAAATGTCAGGTACCACTGGAGAACGTCCGTTTTCGGACATCATTACTAGCGTTCGTTACTGGGTAATTCACAGCATCACCATCCCAGCATTGTTTATTGCCGGTTGGCTATTTGTGCAAACTGGGCTGGCTTATGATGCCTTTGGCACACCCCGCCCTGACGAGTATTTCACAGCAGCGCGGCAAGAAGTGCCAATTGTGAAGAACCGTTTTGAAGCTAAAAAACAAGTTGAACAATTTATTGGAAAGTAGTTTGAAATCATGACTAGCGGCAATAACATCAATCAACCAGTTACCTATCCAATTTTTACCGTTAGATGGCTGGCAGTTCACACATTAGGTGTACCAACTGTATTCTTTTTAGGCGCGATCGCCGCAATGCAATTTATTCATCGTTAGGAGTAATTATGGTAGAAAGATCGCCCAATCCCAATAATCAACCGGTTGAGCTAAACCGGACTTCGCTATACCTGGGACTACTACTAGTTTTCGTTCTGGGGATTCTGTTTTCTAGTTACTTCTTTAACTAACTGGAAATCCTGTTGTTAATCTTTGTTTATTTAACCTGTGTTGATTAGTTGTTAAGGGAGGAGAGAAGCTGTGTCTGGAAGTGGAAGAATTCCCCTGTGGGTCGTCGCTACGATCGCAGGTTTAGGTATAATTACAGTCTTGGGCATCTTCTTTTATGGTGCCTACGCCGGAATCGGTTCTTCGATTTAACATCAGTTAGTTTGAACCGAAGACTAATTTTCTAGCATTTGTTGAGAAATCAACTTTAAAAAAACCGCCTGTCTTTATTAAGATAGGCGGTATTAATTTTGGTCAATAGTCTAGAAACATATCCGACTTGATAGCAATACAGTTCGGATAAGATCCCCCCGCCTGTGGCGACTCCCGATCAATTGGGGGTAGAGGAAAATGGCCTCTCTTTTAAAGGGGAGTCACTGCAATTTTGGAGTCTTCCAAAGTGGAGCAACTGGACTGCTTTGGGAGGATCTTGGCAGGGTAAACAAGCTAACTGACCTGTATTGGAATTGATAGCACTCGCTTGTGCAAAAACTTGACTAATGACTAGATTAGCCAATATCGTCTCTTTCAATGTATAAAAATAGAAACGCGAAGGTGACGGTTGGCAAAACCCAACCAATGATCGGAACTAAGATAGAAGGCAAAAAGGAAGCTGCCATAGTAAAGATTCCTGTTAAATAACACTACAATTCAAAATGAGCTTACTGCAAATTATGCCAAGATTTTTGAAATTCTAAAGATTTTTAACACAGAGGGGATGAGGAAGAGGATATGGAACTGCGATCGCCCTCTGTTCGGTGTGTGCGTAGCTTACCGCCCCTAAACTCAGAACTTGCACCAGTCCCTACAACCGCCTCAGAATGAATTCTGAGGCTGATAGCTAAGGGACTTCCAAGAAATAAATTATTCCAATAAACGAACCTTATTAGGCACAGAGAACGCAGAGAGAAGAAATAGAGAGAGTTTTTGCGTCAGTTTTGGAACATTTTTTTATTTGTCAGTCCCTAAAGTCTATCTATTGAAGACTGAGTAAGGTTTGTAGTCCACTAAGCGTGGACTTGCGCTATTAGCCTGAGAATTTATTCTCTGGCGGGATATGCGGCAGGTGCAAGATATAACTAAACCTCTTAATCTAAAATTTTTATGAGTGAATTCAGTGACAGTTATCACCTCTTAGCCTCAAATATAAAAGATGCCAAGTCTTTAATTCGGCAGTCCGAGCGTTATGGAATGGTTATTCCCAGTTCAGGGAAATACATTCCCTTTATCGTGGAGGGACTAAAAGAGGCGGGTGGGCCGATTGATCAGCTTGTTCAGCACAATACTCAACTTCTGATTCACTATGCGTATGCTGGAGACTACGGTTGTTGGGTCAAATTCTTCGACAAAGATATAGAATTGGCTTGCCTCTGCTATCAAGCAGGAGATAATCTGTTGTTCAAAAAACTTGCAGTACCTTTAAATAATTTGGTTAGTCGAGCAATCATCAATGAATCTACTGCGTCTAGTTTGCAAGACCTAGCAACCGATTTAGTTGTTAAAGAAATCGGGTCTAAAATTGCGGGAGTCTTAGGTTTACAGCACGTTTCCTGGTTAAGCTGTACTGATTTAACGTACCAGAGCAAAAAAGAGCTTCAGAAAAAATTTTCAGGTGCTGAATTTGTCAATGTTTCTAAACAAGGTCAGATTGAAGCTCCTGCACAGTGTATCCCAAATGAATGGTGTTCAGAACCAGACCAGCCATCATTTATGTACCTTCCTGTACCAAGTGTGCTATTGACAGTGGAACAAGAAGCTATGGTCAATCGGCATTTTCAATATTGGACTAAATTTGGTGACTATGATAATGAGACCCAACAAGGGTTTTGGATGTATGAACTCTACCGGATGTATCTGCCATCACGATATCGATATCTCTGTAACCGACTGATGAACTTGTTGTATACACAGCCTACCAAACTTTTGGAGACCCTTCGTGCAATCATTAAGCTGATAGACACAGACTTAAACTGGGAAGAATACCTTCGTGGTTTCTAAAACTGACGGAATCAAAGTCCCCCAATTTATCGGGGAATTTAGGGGGATCTAGAACGTTTTGCTACCAAGAAGAGGACTTGTTCATTCATCCTCTCAGGATAAACGCATCTAAAATTTCCCAAAAAAATGAACATCTTGTAGATAAGTTGCTGTAAAAACTGGAAGTGATAGAAACCCCTGTCGAGTAAAATTTAAAGTCTTGGCAGTCAGTAAATTTAATAGTGTAGATTCAAAATTAGTCTTGAAGCAGCAGGACTTAGTGTGAAACCAAACTTCGACAGCTAAATAGCGATCGCATCGCATCTTTACCAAAACTTCCCCGTACCACCTCATATATCTAGAAGTTCATCTAGCTGCAAGTTTGGCAAGTCTGGAGGAATCACAGTTCGGACTATTGTGACTTTATGACTCTCCTGTTGGGTTGTCAAATCAAGTGCGATCGCTTCTAAGCGAATTTCTAAACACCCAAAGGGAATATTTAATTGCGTCATCACTTCCAATCCTCCCAAGGCGTTAGGTAGCAAATTTGTCAATAAATGGGGTTCCTCTAGTAACCAGCGAGTTTGATAATCTTCAAGCCATAACTTGACAACAACTTGGGGAGCTACTTCAGGCAGTACTACGCGCACTATGATAAACTTGCCAGCGATCAATTCGCCGTCTGGTACATGCAGTTCTGGAATTGGCAAAGGCTCAATGGCTGCCGCATTTATGGGTGAGGAAGAGGATAAACCTAACAGTGGTTGCTTCTGTTCTTCAAAAGAGTAATTCTTTGTCCCATTGGCTTCCTGTTCAGTATATGTATCATCTACAACGATTTCTTGCGCCAACCAAGCTGACGCTATATTCATTTTTATGGGAGGAGGGGGGGGCGGTAGTTCTGTTACCACCATTGAGAGTGTTGATTCAGATACTTCTACTACCGGATCTTCCCCTATTTCTAGATCGGCTTCCTTTGCTGTATCTGCGTCTTCTTTAAAGTTCCCAAGCTCAAAAACCGATTGAACTTCTTCGCGTGTCCCTGTGTCAGCATCCAGGTTTAACGGCAAGTTGACATCAACATTGGGAGTTTCACCACTAAGAGAAAGCTGAGTCTGCTGGGCTGGAACATAGCTATCGTGGTCTTCAGGTTCGAGTTCATCGATGGATTCAGGCAAAGAGTATCCTTGGCTGTGCATCCACTTTCTGAGCAGGGGAGATGAGTAAAGGTTACCTGTTGTAATGAATTGTGCATTTGGCTGGGCTTCTACCTCAGCAACAGATTCTTCTTGAAATTGTTCATTTAGCTGGGCTTCTACCTCAGCAACAGATTCTTCTGGAAATTGTTCATTTGGCTGGGCTTCTACCTCAGCAACAGATTCTTCTGGAAATTGTGCATCATCTACTAATAATTCTAGTGTATTTTCATCAGCTACAGTTGTATCCAACTGCGGTAAGTCTTCATTTGCTGGAACTTTCGCATCTGGAGCATTGTTTTTTACTTCTTCTGTATCATCTGGCAGAGCTTGTACCCGTTTCAAGTACGGCAAAGTAGTGTCAAGTATTGGCATTCGACGTTGCTTGATAATCAACTGCTCCAAGTTGATCGCAACCATAATAGTAGTATCCTTTTCCAGAAGTTCCTCTTCTATAGGGGTTTCTGTAACAACATCTGTGGAAGTGTTGGCATGGGTTTGAATAGGGGGCAGTTTCGGCAATTGAGGCGAAGTGCCTAAATTTTTTAAGTTAGATGTCCGCAGGGTGGTTTCTCGCAGAAGTTGTAAATTAATTTGTCGTGGTAAAGGTGTATTTGGGGATTGATTGAGTATCTGAGACTGGTCTGGTTTTGGAATCTTGACCAGATTGAATAGTTTCAAATCTATCCTCACAGCCGCCTCCGGCTCCGTGACAGCACCAGACGAGTTGGATGGTGCTATAAGTCCATTTAAGGATGTACTAGGTGTTGCTGCGGCTGTAATTGCCAGTAATTCTGTTATATCTGCTGTAATGGTGAAGGACTGGCTGGCTAACCGGATGACTTGATCAACATCGGCGAATCGACCAGACAAAGTGATATCTGCCAAAATTAACTTAGATTCAAAATCAGCAGGAATATCAATTGAGGTATTGATGGTGAAGGGTAACTCCTGATCTGGTAAGGGTTGCCGTACCTGGGTCAAGATTTTTGAATTTTTGGGCGATCGCAGTTCAATTCCTAGTTCAAGCGCCCGCAGGTTTTTGGAGAATAATGTTTCAGCCCGATCTAGATTTATCTTTTCTTTGAGTTCTACGTGTCCATTGATTGTAAGAGGTTGTCCCCAACGAGCAATGTAAGTATCCCGAGCTAAAGTTAGCAGTAATGGAAGCGCTGGTTGAGATGAAGGAGAATCTGCAACCTTTTCATCATTGAGCAGGGCTTCAGAATTGGGTAAAGCTAAATCTATTAAATTTTGTAAAATCTGCTCTGCCGTCTCACCTTTGAGCCACACAGAACTCACAGGCTGATCAATATCTTTTTCTGTTTCATCTAGCACAACAGTAGTATTAGGGTTGCTGTCTATAGTAATTACCTGTTCTCTAGCGATCGCTTGCTCTAGGGTAATTTCGGGTTCGTGTATTGCAGTGTATTCTAAGTTCTCTTCATCTGGCACCACAATAGTAACGGGATTACTGTCTGTAGTAATTACCTGTTCTGTAGCGATCGCTTGCTCTAGGGTAATTTCGGGTTCATGTATTGCAGTGTCTTCTAAGTTCTCTTCATCTGGCACCATAATAGGAACGGGCTTACTGTCTGTAGTAATTGCCTCTTCTGTAGCGATCGCTTGCTCTAGGGTAATTTCGGGTTCATGTATTGCAGTGTCTTCTAAGTTCTCTTCATCTGGCACCATAATAGGAACGGGATTATCGTCTGGAGCAATTAGCAGTTCTGCAAAGACTGCGATCGCTTGCTCTAGGGTAATTTCGGGTTCTTCTGGGGCAGTGTATTCTAAGTTCTCTTCATCTGGCACAACAATAGTAACAGGGTTACTGTCTGTAGTAATTACCTGTTCTATAGCGATCGCTTTCTCTAGCGCAATTGCAGGTTCTGCTGGAGCTAGAGATTCCAAATTTTCAAAAACAGTATCTGGTTTGAGTGAATTTAATTCTACATTCTCCCCCTGCTTCCTCTGCCTCCTCTGCTTCCCCCCTACTTCCTGACACAATACTTGAAGTTGGACACTGTAGTGCCAAGATTTACCGAGTAGCTCCGACATTAAATCGCTGATACAGCGCAACTCCCAAACTCCCGGATGGAAGTAGGTAAAGGGAATTAACGCCATTAAGCCTTCTGAATTAGTGCGACGCGATCGCTTGAAAATTCGCCGCTTTGGTAGAACTTCCTGGGTTGAAGAGTGAGTTACCCGCACTTCCACGTCTGTATTAGGAAGGTTAGAACGAGCCAAAACTCTATACTCCCCTTCCAAAATTTCCAAATTTGGCGATTCTAGGATATGCCATGAGCGATCGCCTTGTTTCTGTATCAGAAATTGCCAGTGTTCCATTGTGAGTGATGCCCAGACCGACGAGCCGCCCAATTATATTGTGTATTAACTTGCTTGCAAGTTTACCCCAGTATTTTGTAAATGCATCCTTTAAATGGCTATCTAGTTAACTCAACTTAGTGCCAACTTTTTTTGTATGATTTTTTACCACAATGTCCATTTACCATAGACACAACATACAATAAATTTAAGATTAACTTGACAATTTTTATTAAATTGTGATTGCCCACATTTTTGCTACAAAGAGTTAGGATGTGGCTCTTAAGTGTCCTCTGCCTTCGCTTAGGGTGGGTGCGAAGTGCGATCGCAAATCACCACTTAACCGCGCAGCACGCACCCAACCTACAAAGCAGCGTTTCTTTGAACCACTACAAAGCGTATCCTCACCTGAGTGAAATGTGGGTAACAATGAGGATTTACAGGAGGGATTCGATGCTAGTCATTTTAATGGACGAGCAAATCCTTGCCCCTGAGCAAGTTTGCCAGTCTTGTTTACTCGCTGACAGGAGCGGTCAACCCCGTTGGCGTGGAGGTCAACTGCGCTGTGGTCAAGCCATTGGCAAACTCACTCAACAGCAGGCAGACCAGTATGAGTGTGTAATGGGTTTTCGCATCGCCCATATAGAATAGTTGAATTTGCCAGCAAGACCAAGCAACTGCGTTATCCTAAGCTCAAGTAACTATTAAAATTTAACCACAGGAGAACGCATAATGTCTTGGCGCGGGTCTACAACAGTTTCAGATCGAATTTTTGCTTCCTTGCCTTATTTGCTGCCCCTAGTTGATGGTTTAGTCTTCGGCAGCTTTTTGTTGAGTCAGTTTCCAGCCCTAGCAGTTCTGTTTTTACCACTGCAACCAGTGCTAATAATTTACGGTAGTTTAGGACAATTTGGACAAATAATTGTGTTCTTTGCCTTGTTAATATTAGTGGTGAGAAATGAAAAAATCAGTCACTTTATTCGTTTCAACACAATGCAAGCGATTCTTTTGGACATAGTTATATTTTTGTGTTCCATACTGGTGCGAGTTTTAGGGCAGGTTCCTGGTACTGGCTTCGCAATAGAAACAGTAGCTAACACCATCTTTCTAGGCGTTATAGCAGCAGTTGGATATTCCGCCATCCAGTCTCTACTAGGACGTTATGCGGAAATTCCGGCGATTTCCGATGCAGTGTACATGCAGGTGCGTTAGAAGTTAACGGAGCGCTACGGTGTTTTCCAGGCGACCAATACCTTCAATTTCGACGCGGACGCGATCGCCTGGATGCAATGGACTTACACCCTCCGGCGTGCCTGTAAGCACCAAATCACCAGGTAGTAGCGTCATAACCTGACTGATATAAGAAACTAGAAAATCGGGAGAAAAAACCATTTTATCGATACAGGCAGATTGGACAGGATTGGCGTTGTCATTCACAAAAGTCTGCAATCTCGCTCCTGGATTTAATTCCCGCACGATCCAAGGCCCCAAAGGACAGAAAGTATCAAAACCTTTGGCTCGCGTCCATTGACCATCCTTTTTTTGTAAATCCCGCGCTGTTACATCATTGGCGATGGTGTAGCCCCAAATTTTGGTTTGGGCTACCTCTGGCGTACATTCAAAGGCGTAATCGCCAATCACTAATGCTAACTCTCCTTCATAGTCAACTCTTTGTGACTGGGGAGGATACTTAATTTCCCTCTCAGATGGAATGATCGAGGTGGGTGGCTTGAGAAAAATTAGTGGCTCAGAAGGTACTGAAGTTCCCATTTCGGCTGCATGATCTGCATAATTCTTACCCACCGCCACAATTTTTGAGGGAGCGCAGGGGGCCAGAATTTGGTAATTTTCTGGTGTCAAACTTAAATCAGTGGGTTGTCCTTGCAACCAGGGCGGAGCATCTAACACCTGCACATTTAGGGATAATTGTAGTATCCCATAGTAAATCTGTCCTTCTTGATTTTGAATTCGCACATAGCGTTGCGCCATAACCTTAATGAATATCCTTTTATCTGCTTTTTTGTTGCTGTGAGCGGGTAGCAATCATCAGTTAGCTTTTTAGCGAACCGATTGAGCCTTGAGCCTGAAAGCGATCGCTATAATATGTCCCAATCCGGTTCTGTTAATTTTCATTAGGGACATCCAAAAAATTCAAATTTCGGCGATTTGACTAATGATTCAAATTTAAAACTGGTAAGATTATAGTTCCTTGTTGCTTCAGATGTTGATTAATACCGACATTTTGAATTAAATCAGGTATAAATTAGCACTAGCAGCCAATTCTGTCCATAAGGAGACTGAAAATATGACTACAAGTTACGAAACAATGTACATCCTGCGTCCTGACCTGGGAGACGAACAGGTAGAGCAAGCAATTACTAAATATCAGAATTTGCTTCGGGACCAAGGCGCCGAGGATATGCAAATTCAAAATCGTGGTAAGCGTCGTCTTGCTTATGAAATCAAAAAACACCGCGATGGCATCTACATCCAGTTAAACTACAATGCACCTGCAACTGCGATCGCCCCCTTTGAACGCGCCATGCGTTTGAGTGAAGAAGTGATTCGCTATTTGACAGTTAAGCAGGAAGCCGAAGAGGAAAAACCCCCTAAAGAGGAAAAAGAAAAACCCACTAAAGTGGCAGCAACGGTCTAAGGAGTAGGGAGGAGATGAGGGAGATGAGGAACAAATAATTAATGCTCCACTCGCTACTCCCTAATACTCCATCCCATTCGATAAAATTTTGTTTTTTCTTTTTTCGTTACTTGCTTGGGAATGCTAAATTAACAAATACTTGCCAAAGGTAGTACTCCCGCAGTTATACCTAAGAGTGGACAAGATTCTGAATGGGAGCTGTAAGCTACTGTGAGCCAATCTGATACACCCAACATTCAAGTTCTCTCTACGGAAGTATCGCAGCTACGCCAAGAGTTGCAACTTCGTGATTCGTTAGTGCAACAACTATCTCAAGAACTCTTCCGGCTGGTAAAGGGTAACACTAGTTTTATGCCCCAGCAGCCGGATATTGAGCGCGATCTGACCCAGTTACAGGCTTTGCAAGAACAACTCCAAGCTGTAGAGCAGCAGGTGGCGTTCTATCAAGAGCAAATTACAACTCGTGACTCCGAAATTTACCAATTGCGACAGTCAGTTCAAGAACTCACCGATCGCACCCGCATGTTGGAGCAAGTAGTACAAGAGTTGCCTCAAATTTACCGCCGGAAGTTTGAAGAACGGATGACGCCAGTCAGAGAAAAGGTAGCAATGCTACAACGGGAAAACCGTCAACTACAAGCAGAACTACAAAGTGTGAGTTACCGTTTAGCACTCAAGACTCGCAATGCTAGCCATAGTGGCATTGATTTGCCAAATTTTCCCCGCCCAGCATGCGAAGAAACTAACATTTCGACTCCCCAGAACGCCTAAAGTTACCATTATGGCAAAATTGAACAGGTAAGAAATTGCCGCGACAAACTATCTTGGAGATATCCAACTAGGGGACTGACAAATAAAAAAATGTTCCAAAACTGACGCAAAAACTCTCTCTATTTCTTCTCTCTGCGTTCTCTGTGCGGCAGTCGCTCATGGGGGAAACCCCCAAGACCGCGCTGCCTTGTCTATGTGGTTCGTTTATTGGAATAATTTATTTCTTGGAAGTCCCTAGTACCGCAAGGCGGAAGTCAGGCGCTTTGGGTAAGTCGCGCATTCACGCATTCAAAAATTTAATTTACCAAGCCCATACTTCGACTCCCCTCCCTGCGGGACGCACTCGCGTTCGACTGCGCTCAGAGCAAGTCGCTCAGTAACCATAAATAAATTTAGTAGTTTGAGTCAACTGACGTAGTATTTCACAGCATGGCGTGTTACTACATACATATTTTTTATTTTCAATAAATAAATTTATTTGCTCTGTACGTTTTTTTTCTGGTGAAAAATCTAAAGTTACGCATAATCGTATTCCGAGCTTCTTACGCCATGCTGTACTAGTACAGCATGGCAATAGACATCTCCAGAAATTAAATATGCGTAATCTGAAACCCTTGTAGAGAGGCGAAATTTCGCGTCTCTACATTCATTTTCGGAGATGTCTAATAAATAACAACTATGGAGTTAGAAATAAGGCAAAGGCTGATAATATAGCCTTTCTTACCTCCTGCTTCTTTGCCGTACTAACGTTTTTTATAGAACAATTAAGTAGGTGGACGCTAAAAAATACAACTAAATTAATAAATGTAAATCGCTTAAAACCTTATATTAAAAGCGTTTCTGGCACTTTACATAACTTTATATAGTTCGGTTTAATTGTACCTACTTACTTAGATCAAAGCAATTTTTTGAAAATCCCTCTCTTTCAAAAGCTGGGGAGTCTCACAAATAATTGCATTGTTTTGACCGATTTTGGTCATTTATTAACTTCACTGCTTTAGGTAGATGGCTTGCACCAAGCAGATTCATTGATCTGCTTATTGATATTACCTACGTCAAAGCCATGAGTTTCGATCAACATTCTTCTCTAGAAAAAAGAAAATCAGCCTGCTAGCACTAGACTGTTCTCTTTGAGAATATGAAAAAATGCAAATATTGCTTGACTCCACCATCCATCTATAGGTAGATTTATTATTTAGCCTGCTAGCACCAGACTGTTCTCTTTGACGGTGGTAAAAATGTCTTCGTAAGTGGGGAAAATTTCAAATACTGAATCTAGTTGGGTAAGTTCCAAAATTAACCGTACAGGAGCTTGCACGTTGCATATAACCAAGCGACAACCGCTCTGGCGTGCAGCTTTCAATCCTTTTACTAAAGGGACTAACCCAGAACTGTCCATAAAATTAACTTCTTCTAGGTCGATAACCCAGAGTTGATGAGCTTGGGGCGATACTCTAGCCATCTGTTCACTCAAAGTCTTACCGCCTTCCAAATCTATGCTTCCTTCGGGTTTAAACAAAATAACTTGAAGTTCTTGTGTGAGAATCATGAATTTAACGGGGTAGTTGGAACACTTGACAAAAAATTGAAAAAAAACATCAATACCTTTTCTCTTTCAACAGCAAAATTACTGTTTTACCCAGATATTTGGGTAATTGCGGTCGTGCAGTTGAGAGGGATTATTTCAGTATTCATGCCGTATAATTTGTGATAACTTTCATCAATATAGGCATAAACGCCTAACAATTTCGGTATCAACCGTATCTTTTACAAGATTTTCATCATTTAACGGGATATTTATAAATTCTTTATAAATATTTTGTTTTTTTTTTAATAAATTATGAATTTGTGGTAGCAACCTCTAAACAATGCATAGTTAATAGTCAAAAGTTGATAGTTACCATAGACTATAGTCTATGGATTATTTAGAATTAAACTAATGGCTTAATGGCTCTATGTAGCGGTTTAATTGACACCCCGCGCATAAACAAGCAAAGATATAATAAAAGTAAAAATTTGTAAAGACGGCGGTGCGGGATGTCTTTAGAGCTGATTTCACTAGAAAATATCCAGCAAGTCGCCCACACTTACGGGTATTGGGCAATTTTTTTGGGAATTTTGCTAGAAAATTTAGGCATTCCCCTTCCTGGCGAAACTGTGACCTTAGTAGGCGGGTTTTTAGCTGGTAGCGATGAACTGAATTTCTGGCTGGTTCTCAGTGATGCAATTATGGGTGCTGTAATTGGCGGCACTTGTGGCTATTGGATTGGTAGAGTTAGCGGTTGGTCTTTTCTAGTAAAAGTTGGTAGCATATTTCGGGTTTCTGAAGTGCGGCTGCTGAGTATCAAAGAACAATTTAGTCAAAATGCTGCTAAAGCAGTATTTTTTGGACGTTTTTTGGCATTGTTACGAGTTTTTGCTGCACCACTAGCTGGTATAGCCGAAATGCCTTTTGGAAAATTCTTTTTATACAACTTTTTAGGAGCAGTTGCTTGGGCTAGCTTGATGGTGACATTGGCTTTTTTTGCTGGCAAAATTGTCTCTTTAGAGCAATTGGTTGCTTGGGTAGGTCAATTTGCGATCGCAGCGTTACTGATTCTCGCTGCTTTAATTATTGTGCCTCTGTGGCTAGAGTCTCGCCAAGTTAAGGAAGTTAAGAGTGAGGAGTAAAAAGTTAGGAGTTAGGAGTTAGGAGTTAGGAGTTTGGAGTTAGGAGTTAGGAGTTAGGAGTTTGGAGTTAGGAGTTTGGAGTTTGGAGTAAAGTAAAAAGTTATTTTTTTAACTTTTACTTTTGGATTTTGATTTTTGAAGAGAGGCGATTAATCGCCTCTCTACTCCTAACTCCTGTACAGACGCGATTAATCGTGTTCCTACTCTTAACTTTTGATTTTCTGCGACCAAATGCGAGTCGGTAGTCCCCAAACGTAGATAAAGCCTTCAGCAGCTTTGTGATCAAATTGATCTTCGGCTCCATAGGTTGCCAAATCGGGAGTATAGAGAGAATTATCACTCGAACGCCCAACTATGGTAGAGTTGCCCTTGAACAACTTCACTCGCACAGTTCCAGAGACTCGCTCTTGTGTCTTTTGAATAAAGGCATCCAGGGCAACTTTGAGTGGACTGTACCACAAACCGTTGTAAACGATTTGGCTGTAAGTTTCTTCAATCCCCCGCTTGTAATGAGTGACATCTGCCGTCAAAGTCAAGCTTTCTAAATCCCTATGTGCCTGAATTAACACTAACATCGCGGGTGATTCGTAGATTTCCCGCGATTTGATGCCCACCAGACGGTTTTCGATCATGTCGATCCGTCCGATGCCGTGATTTCCTACCGCCTGATTGAGTTCTTCAATTAGCTCAACTGGTTTTTTAGCTATGCCGTTGATGGTTGTGGGAATACCATTGTGGAAACCAATTTCGATGTACTCTGGCTCATTGGGAGTATCAGCGATCGCTTTGGTCATTTCATAAATTTCTTCTGGTGGCTCAAATGACGGATCTTCGAGTAAACCAGCTTCAATGCTACGACCGAGCAAATTTTTGTCAATGCTGTAGGGAGAGGATTTTTTGACTGGTGAGGAGATACCAAACTTTTCACCATAAGCGATGGTTTGCTCACGGCTCATGCCCCATTCTCTGGCTGGTGCGAGGATTTTTAGGTTTGGGTTTAAGGCGGTTACAGAGACATCAAAGCGAACCTGATCGTTACCTTTGCCAGTGCAACCGTGAGCGATCGCATCAGCACCATATTTTTCGGCTGTTTCTACTAATACTTTAGCAATCAGTGGACGAGCAAGGGCAGTTCCGAGAGGATAACGATTTTCATAAAGGGCGTTGGCTTGAATCGCTCCAAAGGCATAATCTTTAACGAAGCTGTCTTTGACATCCGCCACGAGGGATTCACTTGCACCGGATTTGAGAGCTTTTTCTCGGATTGGCTCTAATTCATCTCCCTGGCCTAAATCTGCTGCTAGGGTAATCACCTCTTCTACACCCCACTCCTGTTTGAGGTAAGGGATGCAAACGGAGGTATCCACTCCACCGGAATATGCCAGGACAACTTTTTTGGCGCGACCCATTAATTTCTCCAGTTAGGAAAACAAACAATGAGTCATTATTATATCTAAACTAATCCATGTATATTTTATTCATATTACCCAAATAAACGAACCACAGAGACACAGAGAACGCAGAGAAATCAGGAGGAGAGAGTTTTTTGGTATTTTTTATTTGGAAGTCCCTTCCCGTTAACTCTTGTCTGATGTTAATAAAACGATGTAGCAATCCTAAATCATTTGTAAATAACAAGATTCCCTAACTTTTTAGAAAAATTGAGAATCTGAGCTTTGAAATTTTATAATTTTAAAAATTTGCAGTGTGGATAATCCCACTCCAATATTCTTGATAATTTGGTTTAAGCTTTTGTGCTTGATGGTTTAGAAGATGCTATCTTTTGACTCAAGAAGAAACTCAACCCGAATACAGAGAATCGAAGCATTAATACTGCAATAGTTTTTTGAGACAGAGACGTGTGTTAGCACGTCTCTGCAACACATCAGTTAGTGTTTAGTGAAGCGGTGGATTAATTTTACGGACTTGCGATCGCAGTTTTCATGGCTTGGAAGATATGACTTTGGTCAACCACACCCCGAACACCAGGTACAGTATAAGTTCCAGAGCTATCTGTAATTTGGAAGCCTTGTCCTAGCGATCGCGTCAGAGTTGATGCATAAGCACCCTGATAGTAAACAGGTACAACGCGGCGGCTATGGCTACCCCAGAGATATTTGTAATTTGGATCAGACCCCCAGAAGTGACCAGCATCAGTAGGATTGTGCTTAACGAAGGTGATGTCCTTGGCGTTATACTTCAAGCCTTTAGCCTGATTTGGGTTAGGATTGGGAGTCAATTTAGAGGCAAAATCATTATTTAGAGTTAGGTAATGGTCATGGTCAGCAGTAACCAATAGCAGGTTCTTGCTCCAACCACCATGATTATCTACCCAACTAATGACCTGCTGGACTGCCTTATCAAAATCATTCATGGTACCAATCAGGTTATCCATGTTGTTGTCATGAGCAGCCCAATCGATATCGCCTCCCTCAACCATCAGCCAGAAGCCATCTTTGTCTTTACCTAAAACGGTTAAAGCTGCTTTGGTTAAATCAGCTAAAGTTGGATTTTCGTTAATTTCTTTAGCGATAAAGCTGGCATCAGTTTCACCAGGAGCCAGAGGACGAACAGTATCAGGTGCAGGAGCATTAGGAGCGATGGGATTACCAGCTGCATCAATGACAGGAACACAATCCCCAGCAGTACCAGTTATTATCTGACCTGATGGACAGGTAGCAGGAGTTCCAGGCTTGACAACAGAGGTATACAGAGAGAAGTTATCCAGACCTGTCAAACTATAGTCTCCCTTAGAGGAACTAACAGGAATGTTGCCATTTTGTCCACGCGCACCATACAGACCAAATAATCTACCC
This sequence comes from Nostoc sp., assembly GCF_036917635.1. Lineage (GTDB taxonomy): Bacteria > Cyanobacteriota > Cyanobacteriia > Cyanobacteriales > Nostocaceae > Nostoc. The sequence continues at coordinate 5,202 of NZ_JBALCW010000077.1, read as the reverse complement.
GACTTTCCGCACTTCATCGTGTAATATGCGTAGATTTCCCATAGGTGGAAAAAAATGGTTAAATCAACAACATAAATCGCCAATGGTATTCAATATTAATACTTAATAATTTGAACATTATTAGGAATTTTTATTGAAAAGATAGATAATACATTTTGAAGTGCGGAATGTGGGATCTACCTCCCTTGTTGGGGTCGATTTTAGCAGCCGTTTTTAGCAGTGTCTTAGCTGCATTAGGGCCGCGTTCCAAAAAGGTATAGCCGTAACGATTGGACTTAGGATTATTCTTCAGATGCTGGTAAGTGTCTTCGGTAATGTACGTATACTTAAAGACACCCTCTGCTGTACTTGTGCTTTCTTTATTTTCAAAATCTTTTGGATGACCACCACCCAACAAAATATTGGGTTTAAAGTTCAGCAATGTTTGTTGCAAAATGCTGTCTTGGTTGGTCTTGCTGGGGTCGTAAACACTGTCGTACTTACTACGACGATTTACGAAAGAAGCCGCAGCACCAGGCGTTGCATGGCTAACAGGTACGGAAGTTACCAAGCCTGTAGACTTGCCTTTTTCTTTAGCAATTTCTAGGATGGTTTTCAACTTCTTCTCGTAAATGTCTACCCCCATTGCGTTGTTAAAGCTCTTTACTCCCGTATACAGAGTTGTAGCTGTGTTAGCAGAGTCGGGATAACTGTACTTGATGTAATCTTTGTCGTAAGTACCAGAATTAGCAGGGGTCAAAGGAATCCAAGGAACAGGGCCGCCCTTACTGATGTCATAACCCGTGAGATTACCATTCTCTAAGCTATTACCATCAGATCGATTGCCAGGGTTAAAAGGAGTAGGCTGGAATGAGAATTTGGGACGAAGAGGACTTGCACCAGTGAGTGGATTCGACCCATCCAGAGCAGAGTTAGTTGTTAGATGGGGCTGGTCTGTTGGATTGGCTGGTGTATTTCCTTGAATAGTTGTGCCGTAAGTAGTCACCAATCCATATCCACTTAGCTTTTGGAAGCTCAGACCTGAACCTTTGCCACTTGTGTAAAAAGGAGCGCCTTTGGCAACGGCTGCGGCCCGTGCCATATTCCAGCCCATCCCATCGCCAATCATGATAATTACGTTAACTCCATTACCAGCTGCCATAGTGGGCTGAAAAACAGAATTACCAACTACCAGTAGAACGGTACAAAGCAAGCCAGCCATAGTAAGGGCTAGAAATCGCTTGTACTTTTGCAAAAATGAAATCATTGCAGTATGCCTTAAAGTTAATTGAGCAAGAGTTAAACCGCGTCCATCTTGAAAACTGTAGATATTCCATGATGAAAAGAAAAAACCCTCATCCCCCAGCCCCTTCTCCCAAATTTGGGAGAAGGAGAGCCGCAAAGTTGTCCCTCTCCCTTCTTGGGAGAGGGATTTAGGGTGAGGGCAAAAACTACGGTTCTCAAAATAGATGAGGTTTAGGCGTTAATTTTGATAAAAATTTGGTTCTAGATGACTAGCACCAAAGTCTGAGTATGTAGCTGTCACATCTGGTTGAGTAGAGGCTGTAGCTTGACTTTGGTCAGAGGCGGTTGCTGGTTGTTGATTTGATGTTCCCAAGAACAACAAAGCTGTCATAACCCGACTTTCCGCACTTCATCGTGTAATATGCGTAGATTTCCCATAGGTGGAAAAAAATGGTTAAATCAACAACATAAATCGCCAATGGTATTCAATATTAATACTTAATAATTTGAACATTATTAGGAATTTTTATTGAAAAGATAGATAATACATTTTGAAGTGCGGAATGTGGGATAACCAAACCAGATATAAACCAAGCCAAGGTGCGTTTGTACTGTTTCAGTAATGAAATCATTTTGGATTTTTGAATGAGAGTCATGAGCAGGAAACCTCTTAGTAAATAACCGATTTGCAATGAGCGCAGGCGTAGCCGGTCGTAGACATCGCTATGCTTTGACAGTTAGAAAAAATGCCAATAAGCATTATTTTAAAAGTTCTTTAAAAACTAAATATAGACAAATATTTTGGGTATTATACTAGTAATTAATAAATTTATCTATTTAGCTATGTTCCAGCTTTGAATTTGTTTGATTTGCAGATAACATTAAAACTAAATCTTGGTTAAATAAAGGATGAATTTGCAAAGCCGAAGGTTTTTTATAGCTACTTAGTTGCAAAGTTATCTCAGCAATATTAAAAGTTTTGTGGATGTGAGTTTCCAATTTATTGAGTAAGCGATCGCGTTCTTGAATAGTTGCACATTCAACTGTCAAATTTGCACAAAGCATTACCTTATCTAAGCTAATTGCCCATATATGAAGTTTTTCTACTTGAACAACACCAGGAAAAGATTTGAGGGATATTTCCACATCAACAGGGTCAATTGATTCGGGTGCATACTCCAAAAAAATCTTTAAACTTTCTTGTACTAAAGGTAAAGCACTCAAACCCGTAAAAGTTGCAACGACTAAACTAATAGCAACATCTGCCCACCACCAATCCCAAAGATGAACGGCTATTGCAGCTATAATTACGCCAACTGAACTAACAGTATCAGCAATCACATGAAGCAAAGCTCCCCGTAGGTTTAAGTCGTCGTGAGTGTGGGGATGAAGCAAAGTAATATTGAGCAGATTGACGATTAAACCTAATACTGCAATTGCTAACATTGGTAAGCCTAAAATTGCTACTGGATGTTGCCAGCGTTGAATAGTTTCCAATATGATAAAAGTAGCGATCGCAAATAAACTTAATCCATTAAACAAAGCTGCTAAAACTTCGATACGCTGATATCCAAATGTTGCTTTTTTCTTTGCTGGTTGCTGTGCCAAAAAACTAGCAAGGAGTGATATCGCCAAGGCTGTAATATCCGATAAAATGTGTCCTGCATCCGCCTGTAAAGATAAACTTTGACTCCATAAACCCACACTCCACTCAGCAACAAAAAAAACAGCCAGTAAACCTACTGTTATCCACAAATTTTTTGCTTTTTGGTAATTATTAACTAGTTTTACAGAATCATCTGCACATCCACACCATTGAAGTGAAACCATTACTCAAAAAACCTTTTTACAGTTTAAGTTACCTAAATGCATGAATTTTTATAAGTTTGTTCTAAACTATAATCAATAAAAATTAACAACAGGTTATATGCTGATTAATTAAAATTTATCAACTGTTATTATTTACTGAAAAATAATATCAATTAAGCATAAATACCTCTGCACCTGTTGAATAATCTTTTACAGACATAGAAAAATGTATAATTTCAGGTTTTAGATATGGTAAATTTATATACCTGCTTTTAAATATCCAGCAAATATTGCATCATGGGCAGATTTACCATTTCCGTAAGCAGAATTATGTAAGGAACAGTGTCAGCGTCGCATCTGTCCTATCCTGGAGATGGATAAATAGTGTTGTGTGTGGGTGAGACTGTGTTTTTCAGCGTTGTGATACCAACTTATAATCGCCAACCGATTTTAGAAAAGTGCCTCCGCGCCTTGGAGGTGCAGGAGTTGAGTAAGTCAAGTTCGGTTACTGATTACGAAATTGTCTTAGTAGATGATGGTTCTACTGATGGCACATTGGAGTGGCTAGCAGGACACAAAGAAGAGTTTCCCCATGTGCGCTGGTTTCAGCAAGATCATGCAGGCCCTGCTGCGGCGCGGAATTTAGGGGTAAAACAGGCGCTGGGAGATACAATTATCTTTATTGATAGCGATTTAGTAGTACTGAAGAATTTCCTGCAAGCTCATGCTAATGTATTATTGCAGGGACAAGAGAAATTGGGGAGCGATCGCTTTTTCACTTACGGTGCAGTTATTAATACTTGTAATTTCCATAACCCAACGGCTGAACCCTATAAAGTCACAGATTTTTCAGCAGCTTTTTTTGCTACCGGAAATGTCGCAATCCCTAAACATTGGTTAGATAAAGCGGGACTTTTTGACACCAGCTTTCAACTCTATGGCTGGGAAGATTTAGAATTGGGTGTGCGGCTAAAAAAACTAGGTTTGACATTAATTAAATGTCCAGAAGCTGTAGGATATCACTGGCATCCAGCATTTAAATTAGAGCAAATTCCGCGATTAATTGATCAAGAAATTCAACGCGGACGTATGGGAGTTTTGTTTTATCAAAAGCATCCCACATGGGAAGTGCGAATGATGATTCAGATGACTTGGTTGCATCGCTTACTTTGGGGAATTTTGTCACTCAATGGCGCACTGAATGAGCGAACAATGGCACCTTTTTTGCAATGGCTAATTAATTTAGGTAAACCGCAATTAGCTTTAGAAATTGCTCGAATTTTTCTCAACTGGTACAACGTGAAGGGTGTTTATCAAGCTTATGCCGAAATGCAGCAAGTATCGTGATTGAAAAGTGGGGTTCAAACGTTAGATTTCCCAGTGTGCGTGTCAAATTTGCCTAATTTATCAAATCTACAAGTTTATATTATAGCTCGGCAAGTTCCCAGCCCTCTTTTAATTGTAACCAACTCGATAGGGCAATTCCAAAACACGTTTAATTTCACAAATCCGTCATTAACCTTGCCTTGCGGAGCAAAAATTGCAGTACAGTTTCTTCGCGGGTAATAATATCAACTCTGCCATCCATACCCAATTGAATTTGACATTTCTTTGTAGTGCGACCTAAAGCAAGTTTCTCAGGCTCAATTGTGACTTCATAAAAAGCACCTACAGCAGTTGCTCTGGGGATAGAATTTGTATCAGAGTTTGCATCGTTTTTTTGCGAACTAACAGCATCTGGGGAAATCGTTTTGACAACGCCATTGAGAGTACCGTAATCAGGATAAGGACAAGCTGTGACTCGCATTTGCACTTTTTGACCGACTTTTACCTTACCTTTTTCCTCAGAACCGACAGCTGCTTTGATAATTAAAGGTGCATGGCTAGGAACAATTTGGAGAACTTCCTCCCCAGCCCGGAGAGTTTGACCGGGGTTTCTCAAATTTAGCTTGGAAATAATCCCATCTGCTGTAGCAGTAATAGTAGTTTGCTTCAGATCGATTTCAACTTGCCTGAGTTCGTTCTCTTGGCGCTCTAATTGTTTTTCAGTTTCAATTTTCTCTTTTATAAGTGTTTGAAGTTCTCTTTCTAAGGATGCTTTATTCACTTCCCCAGAGGCTTTTTGTTCAGCAATGCGTTCAGTCGCCATTGCTACCTCTGCATTGCTTG
>NZ_JBALCW010000076.1:0-6952 GCF_036917635.1 Nostoc sp. | reverse complement strand
TCTCATAATACCTTTGCTTGAAAAATCGTCTTAACCCTTACCGATAAAGCAATTAATTCCTTTTACTGCCTCAAAATCAGCGAACGCACAGTGATTAATGTCATGGTTTAACTAACTACTTTTTTCACTAGTGTATAGCTGAGATAGCCGATCGCAAAGTTGTAACTGAATTTTAAGCTAAAGCCACTGCTGGTTGCTGCCAGCGTCCCACCGCCTTACCAATCACTGCTAATTCTTGCATCAAGCTATCGAAACGATCTGGTGTGAGAGATTGAGGCCCGTCGGATAAAGCTTTGGCAGGGTTGGGGTGAACCTCTATCATCAGGGAATCTGTGCCAGCTGCCAAGGCAGCCATTGCCATTGAAGGCACAAACTCAGACCAACCTACACCGTGGCTGGGGTCAATCATAATTGGCAGGTGAGTCAGCTTTCGCAACACTGGCACTACTGATAAATCCAGTGTATTTCGCGTATACTGACGGTCAAAAGTGCGTATTCCGCGTTCACACAAAATTACATTAGGATTGCCAGATGCCAGAATATACTCTGCTGCCATCAACCAATCTTCAATAGTAGCCGCCATTCCCCGCTTTAACAGAACTGGTTTCGGCTGCGCTCCCACTTTTTTGAGCAAGGAGAAATTCTGCATATTCCTTGCCCCCACCTGGATGACATCAGCAATTTCCGCAATTTTATCCAGGTCAGCAGCATCCATCACTTCTGTAATAATACCTAGTCCGCTTACTTCCCGCGCGATCGCCAACAAATCCAAAGCACTCTCGCCGTGTCCTTGGAAGGCGTAAGGTGAAGTCCGGGGTTTGTATGCGCCGCCGCGTAAAAATGTAGCTCCAGCCGTCTTGACGCGCCGCGCTGTCTCCACAATCATTTCTTCATTTTCTACGGAGCAAGGGCCAGCAACCACTACCAAAGGCTGGTGTTCACCAAATATCACTGCTCCATTAGGAGTATTAACCACCACTTCCGAAGCTTCGCCGTGGCGGTACTGACGGCTGGCTCGTTTGTAAGGCTGCTCTACCCGCAACACTTGCTCAATCCAGGGGCTAAGTTCCTGAATTTGTAGTGGATCTAAGCTGGCGGTTTCACCTACTAAACCAATAACTACTTTGTGTTGACCAACAATTTTTTCTGGAGTTAGCCCCCAGCTAGTTAGTTCCTCATCAATGCGGTTTATTTCCGCCTCTGGAGAACCACTTTTCATTACTATAATCATGTAGAAAGTTCCTGATTATTAATTGAGTAAAATTTTCTGTAAATTGACTAACTTTATTGTTACTTATTAGTCTAATTAAGAATACTTAAAAACAAAATTTATTTAAAAAATATAGCGCTCAGTCAGTATTTTTACTGCTTAATAACTGGATATGGGGTATAAAAAATATTATATAATATTAATTAGCAATGTTGAAGTTATAAAAAACTTCAACATTCACTTCTTCATTTACCCAATACCGCAGTTATCTAATACCTGAGCGCCGATAATTATGAGTTTTTTTGGCGAGTTTCGCGCCAAACTGCCACCATTCGTCTCCAATTGGTGTTGAACTCACCCAATCCCAGCAAAGTTCCAACTCTTTCTTCATCCCAAGAGGCAGAAAGAACGCCATAAGTTATCCCTAAAACCCCCAAACCAAATAATCCCATGTTCACCAATAACACGGCGATGGGAGGTAGTTGGATCTTAGAATAAATAGCAAGCAGATAGCTGACAACCAGGACGCTAATGCCCAAAGCTGTTGGTACACCACAGAACCCAGCTACTCGGCGGATCATGCGCTGGCTGACTACTTGGGGAATAGCCATCTCTTGTTTTGTGTAAGACCGTTTTCTATCAGCCTGTTTGGCAGATTCTTGTGGCTGTGCTGCTGGTTTACTTTGAGTTTTTGTGGGTTTTTGGCGCTTTTTGTTTGGTTCAAAGGGCAAGCGACTGCGTTCAGATTCTTCAGCAGACATAAGCGGTAATCCCTATCCACGAATACCGAGACGAGCAATCAAAGCTTGATACTTTTCCCGGCTTTCCTGCGATATATAGGCTAGAAGACGCTTGCGCTGACCAATTAGCTTCAACAGTCCCCGCCGGGATGAATGGTCTTTTTTATTTGCCTGGAGATGTTCGCTGAGGCGGTTAATGCGCTCAGTTAGCATGGCAACTTGGACATCCGCCGACCCAGTGTCGGTTTCGTGAACTTGGTAGTTGGAAATTATTTCTTGTTTCCGCAGTTGCGTCAGAGCCATGATCGATTCAATTTCTAGTTTTTCTAAATGTATGTAGCAGTCTCCTATAATATCACAGCCATCAAGGTGGATGTAGAATCATCTTTGCTACTAGGCATTGCACTTTAGAAGACTAAGTAAATCAGGAGCCATTCAGTATCCTCTGGTAGTAGACGCGCTACTAAATCGTATAACGAACATCGAGCCGGAAGATTACTAGAGTACCAACGAGTAGTGTTCGTATCGGGAATATTTCCTATATCTTCCTATGGCAATTCGTGTTAGCACGTATGAGAATACAAACATTAAGCAAGTGGGCAAGAAGAAATGAAAGTATGTTAAATAATTCGGAATTCGGAATTCGTACCTTGGCAACGCTTGGCAACCTAATTCGTAATTCGTAATTAAGTTTTGTAACAGGGATTTAGCACAAAGTGCGGTCTTGGGGTCTCCCTAAGAGGAGTAACTTTGTAAGACAGACCCCGACCCAAAATGTGCTGCCTGTCTTGCTGGGGAATTAAACCCATAAACTTTGTTAAAGTAACTAGATTCTCTGGTAGTCGGAGTTTCAGTACTCACTACAAATTTAGAATTATTCATAACCACTTACTTACCCCAAGCATACAATTAGCATCTACTCACTAAAATGACCTTTATCAGACCTTTTGAGAGATTACTTCCTTGCGAATGACTATACATCTATCTTTAGTTAGTCTTGCTTAAAAATAAATATTATTTTTTTAAATTTACTTCGTTTTGAGTTTTTTATAAGACAGAAGACTTATTTTCTGTAGCTTCAATAAATGCCTCAAACTCACCGTTAGGCGTCCATTGAATAGCCCCATCTCGTCCTGTAAAAAATAGTTTGGTTTGGCTTTGATTTAGTTCCGATAAAGCTTTTGTATCAAAGTTAGCAGAAGAAGCGATCGCTACTTGTGGTTGCAGAGCAATAACTAAATCTTTTAATGACTGAGGCGCACACCACAGCACTTGGGGACGAGGTAAACTCCCACTCTTAACTAATTGCTGTACCTCTTTAGACTTGATATTACCTACTAATAACCAATTCTGATCTAAAATTTGCAATTGTAAGATGGGTAATTGATCGTTGATTAATTGTGCCACTATTGAACCAGTTTTCACAGATTGACCGACTGCTAACGCTTGGTAAGATCCTTGATACTTTTGTAGTTCTTGTTGAATTGCCTGAGTCGCAATGGAATTTTCTGGTTTGGGAGAATATTCATAAAAATTTTTGATTGGTAAACGTTGCAGTAGTTCCAACCAAGCATTACTCTCATTGCCTTGGAAATCAGTTGCGATCGCCCAATTGATTTGATTTACACCCTGCTGTTGTAAAAACGGTAAAATTGTAAAACGTCCTGTCCCTTCATCGCCACTATTAATTACAGTTACAGTACCTCTGTCTTGAACAACTACAATTGGTTCCGTACCAGATTCTAATACTGTTATTCTAAACAATGTATTTGTAGAATGCCAAAGGGGGATAAATACTAAACCAATGGCAATCACATTAGCAAACCACCACCGCTTCTGCCACCAAGGCACTAACCAAACCAATATAATCAGTGTATAAATCGCCAGAAGTTGCCAAGTAGATATGCTGCCTACAGCAACAGAATTTCCTGGCAGCTTGCTAAAAAATTCCACTAATTTAATTAGCCAATCAGTCGGGTAATGTAACACCGCAGCTAAACAGCTTCCTGCCTGAGTCCAAATTAAACCTACTAAAGCACTAATGATTCCACCTATACTAATGATCGAAATTAATGGAGTACTAAGCACATTCAGCAACAAACTATAAGATGGTACAACCCCAAAGACAAAAAGTTGCACAGGTAAAGTCCAAATAGTGGCAGCTAAGGGAACAGCAATCAAAGCTGCGATCGCAGGTGGTAGCCATGCTAGACGGTTAACTAGTGGGGTTACTGTTACGACTAATCCCAATGTTGCTAAAAAACTCAATTGAAAGCCTAAATCCCAAATCCATAGAGGATTAAAGACTAATAATAAAGTTGCTGCTAATAGTAATGAGCCGAACTGTTTCACCTTCCTTTTTAATAGCAGCCCAACTAATGCCGCAAAACCCATAATTACCGCCCTGAGAACTGCGGGTTGAAAACCTGTTAAACTCAGAAAAATGATTAAAGCCAAAAAGCCAAGGGTAAATTGCGTTCCTTTTTTTGCCCCCCTTGTTAGCTGTAAGATTACACTTAAAATTAAAGAAGTTTGGAACCCGGAAGCAGCTAAAGCATGAGCTAATCCGGCTTGTACAAACAAATCGCGGATATCGTAGGGTAAATCAACAGCTTTGCTACCTAAAACCATCGCACTGACAAGAGGCCCTTCAGGGATACCCAACCAACGAACTTGCGATCGCACAATTCGCTCCCGAATTTGCCACCATCCCCATTTACGTTCCTGCTCTAAAACATTTATTTGTCGCCCAATCAAACCGGCAAACGTTCCTTCCTGCTTGAGAAACTTCTGAAAATCGAAACCACCAGGATTGGAAGCCGCCTTGGGTTTGTACAAAATCCCAGTCACAGCAATTTCTTGACTAGGGTATAACCCAGTAGCCTGAAGTATAGGCACCGTCACATACAATTTACCTGTAACCCCTTTTGGCACACCTGCTGAACCTTTGTCATTTTTGACTTCATCTAGCTGAGTCGCTTCCAGCCAAAATTGTCCATGCTGACTGCGAGTCAAGCGGGGATTACTCGCCACTTCGCCACGAACAATTACAAGTTGTTCTTGATTACTGCTATTTCCAGGCGGAACGAACTGACTAATATCTTTTGCACCTGGTTGCGGCACTCGCCATTGAAAATATAGAGTTGCCAATAATCCCACCAAGCCAGCAGCTATCCATATTCGAGGATGGGAAGTAATTTGCCAAGTGTTAGCCACAGCCTTATTTTTGCTTCCAGCATTTTCTGGTTTCTGAGCAAATTGCCGTAAAGTGGTGCGTCTTTTAAAAAGAATTGCTCCCACTATCCCCAGAACAAAAATCCATACACCACCCCAAGAAACTGCTGTAAACAACAACCCAAAAATGTAGCCAAGACAAATAATTACACCACTGGTTTGAATCATAAGATTTTTTGTAAAAGCGCCTGACAACCCGAATTTGCAGATGACTTAAAAATAGGTAGGGCTGCAATAGAGAAAAATCGACATTGTTGAATTTGGCTATGAAATTGAAAAATAATATATTCCAAACTTTTATTATCTGCGCTTGGAGCGCCTCTGCGTGAGTTTTTCATCTCTGTAATCAGCAACAGCGAAAAATTTTTATCCTTGTGGTGTATAGCCCATCAAGTACAAATAAAGCCCGCCTGTGCGGGCTTTATCCTTGTAGCTTTAATGTTCTAGACTCAATATTTAACCGTATTTCTGTCCTTTAGCAAAAGCCGTATAATAAATAGTGAAAGATATACCTACCTTAAACCTCAGCGCAGCATGGATAAACAGAACACAAACTCGTAGCGAATTTAATTTGGCAAGACTCTGCGTGTAAAAATGTTAATATTTTACACATAACTATACTTAATACAAAATTTTGCAAGAGCGTAGCGAATCCTCTAAAAAAACTCTGCGTACCTCTGCGCTTTCCTCTGCGTCCCTTTGCGTTAAAAAACGCTACGATTTTAGCCAAAGCTGTACTTAGTTCATTTATCCGCACCCTTTAGTATATTGGGCTTACCGTTGAACTCACAGTATCTTTGAGCAAAGGAAAACCCAACTTCTCCCTTTGCTCAATATATAAATGAGCCACCTTTCTAGCCAAATGGCGAATCCTGGCAATATAGCGAGTTCTCTCCGTCACGGATATAACACCTCTAGCATCCAGCAGATTAAATGTGTGTGAACACTTCATTACATAATCTAAGCCAGGCAAGACCAATCCTCGCTCCGTCAATTGGGTAGCTTCCTGCTCATACAAATTAAATAGTGTCAATAGCAACTCAGGATTCGACGCTTCAAAGTTGTAAGTACACTGCTCAATTTCTCCCTGAAGGTAAACATCACCATAAGTAATGTTATCTGTCCAATGAATCTTAGTAATTGCCTCTACTTGCTGGAGATACATTGTCAGCCGCTCTAACCCGTATGTAATCTCAATCGACACCGGACGGCAATCAATACCCCCACATTGCTGGAAGTAGGTAAATTGAGTAATTTCCATTCCATCTAACCATACTTCCCAGCCAGTGCCCCAAGCTCCCACAGTTGCATCTTCCCAGTTATCCTCTACAAAGCGAATATCGTGGTCTTGAGGACGAATACCTAAACCCCTCAAGGAATCAAGATATATCTCTTGAATATTATCTGGCGATGGCTTAATCAGAACTTGATACTGATAATAGTGCTGGAAGCGGTTGGGATTTTCGCCATACCGTCCATCTGTAGGGCGACGACAGGGTTCAACGTAGGCAACAGCCCACGGTTCCGGCCCCAATGCTCTTAAAAATGTCTGGGGATTTTTAGTACCTGCCCCCTTCTCAATGTCGTAGGGCTGGGCTATGAGACAACCGCGATCGCCCCAAAACTGATGCAATAAAGCTATTACAGATTGAAAATTCACGCTTTCCCCATCCTTAGTTGGCACAGTGCATAAACCATTGTTGCCTAGAACCCGGCACTGTGGGCATTTTCATAAGGAGTGAGAAACAGTCCCAAAATATTTGGGAAA
>NZ_JBALCW010000075.1:0-44815 GCF_036917635.1 Nostoc sp. | reverse complement strand
AACGTCCAGACATTCATATGTGTTTGGTCTAATTTAAATTTGCGTGGCAGGGCAAAGCACTGACCATATTTTGTGCCAGTTGCGTAAGTCCTGTAGATGTGTAAATATCGCTGTGGTTGAGATATAAGTTAAAACTCTTTGTCAAAGTCAATTCTTTTAACGTATACCGCAGAGGCGCAGAGGACACAGAGAGAAGGAAAAAATGCTTAACCCAAGCGTAGTGTTACATAGTAGGTTGATTTGTCCGGGCTTACTTACTCTTTGTTGTGCATCTACCGCAAGTATAATAGCGAAAGCCTTTGTCTCTACCTATGTCGCTGTTGATGCCATTGCCAAGGATGAGTGAGGATTTGATACGGGTTGGGACGGTGCGATCGCCACCGGAAAGGGCGGGTACGCCATCGCACCCGCAGAATGTCGGATAAAACGTCAACCTTTTTCAGAGGTTTTAATTTTAGTTCCGTTCAGTTGCGGGTTGTACTCCTCAATGCGCTGTCGTTCCATAGCTCTGTGATGGCTATCACCTGCCCAACGACTACGTAAATTTTTCGCCTGCCCTACATACCAAACTATAAATTGTTCATCTAGTACGTAGTATATTCCTGACTTCTCAGGAAGTAACTCTCTGTTTTTTATACTTGTATGAGGTAATTGCAAGATATATTCATTTATATTCATATTCACGTTCTATAGTTACTAAGTTAAGTCTCTACAGCTAATATTCCCAACTTTGCAAGCTATATAAAAACGTATCTCACAACTTAACAATAAAACTATCCCGCAAATGAAAGTCAGCCTCCGCGCCTCTATGAGTTAACGCGCAGTAAGTTCCCTCACCATCTCTATCTTTAATAACGCTAGTAATGCCAACTTCAATGTCTTGTTCTGCCGAGATGATTTTATCCAAATCTACATCCAACACAAGTGCTAAACTGTCAAGTTGATTTTGAATGCTAAACGGAAGTGTTGTAAACGCTGTTTCCTCTTGCATTCCTTGACGGTATCCATCAAAGCGATATACATTCCAGTGTCCGGCGGGAGAGAGATTAAATTCCCAATACTGTGCAGAATCTTTGACACCAAGAAAGAACTCGAAGCAGGTGTCTTGCCAAAGTTCATGCTTACGTGATGGTGTATTTGATGGTGGGGCGATTGCAATTTCTTTTAAATCGTCCTCAAGGATATAGCGGATGGCAAGTTGATTACTATTTCTGGCAATATTACCTGCAATTTTCAAATTAGGCAGGGATTTTGTATAAAGAAAGGGTTGCAGGGAAAATGTCTGTTCGCTCATTTCATGTCTTTAATAATATTACAAATTTGCGTTTTTTGAGATTCAATACTTTCGGTAAGCTTAAACTGGACGATCGCTCTGGCCAAATTATGTTCTGGGTGTTTAACTTTGAAGTAGACATTCCCTGCTAAATAATCAGCAAAAAATCTCAATCCTAGTTCAAAAGCGATCAGACGAATTGCATCGTATATATATGCGTAGTCATTCTCAGTCAGAAACGCCTTTGCTACCGAGAGATAACCTTGTAAGATTCCCTGACATAGGTCGGTATCGAAATAAACACTGTCCCAATTCTCAGTTTCTTCTCCAGCCGGATTGCAACCCGATCGCAAGCAATCACCAATATCGTAATGTACCAGACCGGGTTTAACGGTGTCGAGGTCGATGACGCTGACGGCTTGCAGGGTAGCAGTGTCAAACATGACGTTATTGATTTTTGGATCGCCGTGCATCAGACGCAAGGGTAGCTTGCCTTCAATTTTGGCATTTTCTAGGATATGTGCAAAGCTTTGGCGATCGCTAACAAACTGCAAGCAATAATTAACTTCCGAAGATTGACACGCAATAGTTTTCGTCAACACTTCTTGGTAATGCTGGAGATAAAGCGGTGTAATATGGAATCCTTGAAGGGTATCGGCGAGTTTTTCTGGTGGCAAATCGCTGATTAGATTGTGGAACATCCCCAAGGCATAACCGATTTCTTTCGCATGTGAGCGATCGCGCATAGTATCGAAACACTGGGAGCCTTCAATAAAGCTGATCGCCCGCCAAAAGGAGCCATTTGTATCCCTCCAGTAGTCTTGAGCATCCTTAGTCAACAGTACGCGTGGCACTTCCCAGCGACGATTCAAAGGTGTATGCTGTAATCGTTTACGAACATGCTCAGTGAAGGTACGCATATTCTGCATAATCAGATGTGGCTGCCGGAATACCTGCGTGTTGATGCGTTGCAGGACAAAATATTGTTCTTCTGAATCATCTAGATTTACTAAGAAGGTGTCATTGATATTACCACTTCCAAAAGCTTTAACGTCTGTAACCTTCCCCAGCCTAGCGAATTGAGCAGCGATCGCAACCAGATTCTCTGCGCTTTGTGTATTGAATTCTTCTATCATGTTTTTGACCTGTACTACTCCTCACATACATTGCACAAAGGCAATAGGGGATATCGTAGCGCAAGTGTCAAGATAATTCGTAATGACGCTCAGTTTTGCGGCTCATAACTAAAGTCCGTTTTAACGGACTTTAATCTTTTCTCAGTCGTCTTTAGACGAATGAGTGCTATTAGACTCAGAATGAATTCTGAGGCGGGCTAGATGAGAATGAAATAGCCAGGGTAACACAGGGCGCAAGTATAAGCTTGCAAAATCAAGGTGCGAGCGACATGCTCACCGTCTTAGACGACACTAACAAATATTAAATGACAGATATTGATTTTTGTCATTTAATCAGTATCATAGTTGTATCACCACAGTGGAGAACTTGCTATGTTGTCACGTAAACTGGGAAAAAACGGTTCAACAATATCAGCACTTGGGCTTGGCTGTATGGGCATGTCTGATGCTTATGGCCCAGCCGATCGCCAAGAAAGTATTGCAACGATTCATGCAGCGCTTGATGCAGGCGTTAATTTACTTGATACAGGCGACTTTTACGGCATGGGTCACAATGAACTGCTGCTACACGAAGCCCTAGCAGGACGACGGCGGGAAGATGTTTTTATTGCTGTTAAATTCGGGGCATTGCGATCGCCTGACGGTAAGTTTATTGGCTTCGATGGTCGTCCTGAAGCCGTGAAAACTTCACTTGCCTATACATTAAAACGACTGGGAACCGATTACATTGACCTTTACCAGCCAGCCCGACTCGATCCAAGGGTGCCCATTGAAGACACCGTTGGGGCGATTAGCGAAATGGTGAAAGCTGGATATGTTCGCCAGATTGGTTTATCTGAAATGGGTGCAGATACAATTAGGCGTGCTTATGCGATTCATCCGATCACTTGCCTTCAGATTGAATATTCGCTCCTGAGTCGTGGCATTGAAGATGACATCCTCCCGACTGTGCGGGAATTGGGCATTGCTGTCACCGCTTATGGAGTCCTTTCACAGGGGTTGTTGAGCGGTCACTGGTCGAAAGAACGCTCTAATCACTTTCGCGGACATCTGCCCCGCTTCTCTGGAGAGAATCTAGATCGCAATTTGTTGCTAGTCGAAGCCCTTGGCCTGATTGCCCAAGAACAGAATGCGACGGTTGCTCAAGTGGCAATTGCTTGGGTGTTATCGCGGGGGAACGACATTGTGCCACTGATTGGGGCGCGGCGTCGCGATCGCTTGAATGAAGCACTCGGTGCGTTGGATCTACACTTAAGCGAGGATGATCTCGCCCGGATTGAAACAGCAGTGCCACTAAATGCCGTAGCTGGCGATCGCTATGATCCAGATCAAATGCGGATGTTGGATAGTGAAAAGAGATGAATGATTCAGCTTTGACACCGGAGCGGATTCTCGACGCGGCGGAAGAGGTTTTGCGTCGTTACGGTCTGGCAAAGGCAACAGTGGTCGATGTGGCTCGCTTTTTAGAGGTGAGCCACGGCACGATTTATCGGCATTTTCCCAGCAAGGCAGCCTTGCGCGATGCGGTAGCAGAACGTTGGCTGCATCGGGTTTCTACACCATTAGCAGCGATCGCCGAAGAACAGGGTTCCGCCGTTGAACGGTTGCACCGATGGTTTGAGCAACTCATGACTCTGAAACGTCAAAAAGTTCTGAACGAGCCAGAGTTGTTTGCAACCTATTCTGCGATCGCTCAAGAGGCGCGAGGGGTAGTTCAAGCTCACATTGCTGAACTGATAAGCCAAATCGCTGCGATCGTCGAGAGCGGTATTTCCAGTAACGAGTTTAAGGTAACAGATCCGCAGGTAGCAGCGAAGGCAGTCTTTCAAGCGACGGTTCGATTTCACCATCCAGCCCACGCATCCGAATGGAGCAATCCAGACATCGACACGGACTTTAACCAAGTATGGCGCTTGGTAGTTGCTGGTCTTGTGGTGGGTGAGTTAATCGTTTAACTGCTAGTCAGCATTGGATCTAAACAATTTTAGATTTGGCTCCCCTTAATCCCCTCTTCGCTTGCGGGGAAGGGAGACAAAGCATAGCTTTGGCGGGGTGGGGTTCTTGGGGTTTAATAAGCAATCAAGCAGATACTATATCACTCCGTGGCAAACTTTTCAATACGAATCTTTCAATTCCATTATCCAAAATTTAAAATTCGGTCAAGCTGTATTGCCTATTTTCCCGTCTCCAGTTGCTCCCGTTGCTTACCATACTCCCGCAGCTGCTTCAACAGGTCTTCTTGGGATGAGTTAGAGATCGACTGACTGGGGGTTGGGGTTGGTTCCGGGTTGATGTCGGTACTGACAAAATTAGCAGCTGGGGGATTAATTACGTAGACCGATAGAGACTTATCATTAGACATTGCCTCTTGAGTTGGTGTTGGGATAGGAATTAGATTCTTTGGTTTGCTCACAGCAGTTTTTACCGAATCTAGAGTAGTAGCAACTTGCACTTGTTGCTGCATCTGTTGTGTAGAAGATACTAAACTACTTAGACCATTCACCAATTGCCGCAAATTTTGTCGGAAAGTAGGATCACCTGTCAACTCATCCAAATCAGATGTAATTTTTTGGCTATTTTCAAAGGTTACTCGTGCTGAATCTAAAGTTTGTTGCAGCAGCACCACATTCTTTGGATCGTTTAAGGTTTTTGAAGCATCACGTAAATTAGCTGAGGCTTGCGCTGCATTTGCTGAAAGAGTTTCTAAATTATTGATTAATTTTCCTTGAGTGAATCGATTCACAGCTGGTGATAGGCTACTGACTGTAACACGCAGTTGGTTGCTGGTTTCGGTAATATTGTTCAAAGCGCCAACCAGCGAAGAACGATTTGTTGTCAATAAATTATCTAGATTGTTCAGCAAACGATTTGCTTGAGTTGCAGTTGCACCGAATTTATTTATTGTTTGACTCGAAGATGCACTAAGTTGGTTTGTCGCTCGTTGCACTGAATTAGCAGTGGCTGAAAAGGTATTAAGTTGTTGTCGCAAGTTTTTGGTCAAACCTTGTAAATCTTGACTTAGCCCAGTAAAACTGGTTGCTGCGCTTGTGGTAGTTTCTAGAACCCTATTGACATTTCTATAAAATTGGGGGTTATTGTATGCAGCGGCTAAATCAGTTGAACTGCGAATTAATTCATCAACACTGATGCCAACCTGACCTTTTAACCGAGAGCCATTACAAATTATCAGGCTCTGATCGCAATTTTTATCTAGGGGTTTAGCAATTACAACCCCAGTAGGTAACGTTGCTTTTGGTGTGATGTCGATAATACTTTCGCTAATTAATCCGCTTTGATTAGCTTCCACCAGTACATTCCGGGGGAGAAGTAAATCAGTTTGGCCAATTTCAATCTCTACATCAATGGCATTTGCTCTGGGTCGAACCTGGGAAATAGTTCCTACCTTAAAACCACGATAGCGAACTGCTGCTCCCTTTTGCATTCCGCCAGCGTTAGCAAATTCTACAATAATTTTGTATGAACGACCAGCAGGAGTGAATCTATTTAACCACAAAAAGAGTAATCCAAATACCCCTAATCCTAGCAGGAGTAACAACCCCACAGAGCCTTCTCTAAATGTTCGCCCAGACGCGAAGCTGCTTGTCATAAGACCTCGCATTTTTTTGCCTCCACCAACAACGAATTATGAATTATGAGTTATGAATTATGAATTATGAATTATGAATTATGAATTATGAGTTGAATTTAACTCCTTACTTCTCATTCTTAACTCCTGACTCCTCAGTTTATAACTCTTCACTTTTAAGTTTCTAGCCGACGAATTTAATCGGACCTTGCACACTTCCACTGATAAATTGTCTGATCAACGGATTTTCTGTGTTGTGTATTTCACTAACTGTACCCTGCCACTGCACTTTACCTTCATAGAGAAATATAAGTCTATCAGCAGTACGGCGGGCAGTGCTGGCTTGGTGGGTAACAACGGCATAGGTACTACAATTTCCATGTGAACTTTGCAAATAACGGATTAAATCTTCGATTACTGTTGAGGCAATCGGATCAAGTCCGGCTGTTGGTTCGTCGTATAGTAGAACTTCTGGGCCTTCTGTGAGACTATCGGGGTTAGACATAATTGCACGGGCAAAACTTACGCGTTTTCGCATTCCCCCCGAAAGTTCGGCTGGGTAGAGGTGACCTATTCCTGGCAAACCTACCATCTCCAATTTTTCCTTTACCAAATCTTGGATGCGCGATCGCGGTAGGTTTGAATTTTGATAAAGTAAAAATCCCACATTCTCCTGCACCGTCAGCGAATCAAATAGCGCCGCCTGCTGAAACACCATGCCAATGCCAACCTGCTGGCCACCATCCTCTATCAAACCCTCTCGCCGTACTCCTTGCACATAAACCTCTCCTTCATCAACAGTAAGTAACCCCGCTATTACCCGTAAAATTGTTGATTTACCAGTCCCCGATGGCCCAATAATCCCTAGTGCTTCTCCCCGGTAAATGCTCAAGTCTACATTATCTAGAACTTTATGGCTACCAAAGGACTTAGAAACACCTTTCAGTTCAATCAATGGTTCAGTCATTAGTTATTAGTCATTGGTCATTGGTCATTGGTCATTTGTCATTTGTCATTGGTCATTAGCAAAGGACAAATAGCCCAATAGTGATGTCATAGTTATTGGTCGGGCATTGTATGGTACATTATAAGTATATGATTAGCATTTTAATTAGGAAAATTTATTTTTTTAGTATAATACTTAGTTATTTGCAATGTTTAACGTCTCAGTAATGGAGAACTAAGACTCCAGTTTTTTGTGGAGATTAGCAAAGTCATCCAATATTATAAACTACTTAGCATAAATATGCCGATTAGTGTTATAAGTACTTAGAGAAAAAGTCCGAAAACAAAAAATAATTAACAGGTTGATGCAAGACATAGCAGTGATATTTAATTTGTAATAATCAAAAGGTTAAAATTCACGAGTTTTTAGATAAGTCGAAAATTTTTGTTCCTGAATGATTAAGTAGGGCTATTTCCTTCTAGACAATAATTTGAGAGGTTCAGGACTTAGGCGCAGATAACGTAAAATCGAACCGCAGAGAACGCAGAGCGCACGGATAAATAAGAGTTTCAGAGAGTTATTGCGTAAGTCCTAAGGTTAATAGCATTTATGTCAATTTTGGGGTTGCCAAAATTAAAATTTATTCCCTAAGATTAGAACAATTACTGATAAAAATTAAAGTAGAGATTATGATTAGCCAATTAGAACAGTTTGCAAGTGATAATTCCTCTGGCATTTGTCCAGAAGCCCTGGAATATATGATTAAGGCAAATCAAGGTAGTGTTCCAGCCTATGGAAATGATGAATGGACTCAAAAAGCCACAGATTATTTTCGGCAACTCTTTGAAATTGATTGTGAAGTATTTTTTACCTTTAACGGTACAGCCGCCAATTCTTTATCTTTAGCAGCCCTTTGTCAGTCATATCACAGTGTCATTTGTCATGAAACATCTCACATAGAAACAGATGAATGTGGCGCACCTGAATTTGCATCTAATGGCTCTAAATTGTTACTTGCTCAAGGTAAAAACGGTAAGTTAACATCAGAGGCTATAAAGGCAATTGTCACTAAACGGACTGACATTCATTATCCCAAACCTAAAGTTATTAGCATCACCCAATCAACTGAATTAGGGACTTTATATTCTATTGAAGAACTTCTGAAAATTAAAGAAGTTGCGAAAAAGTATAACTTAAAGATTCACATGGATGGCGCTCGTTTTGCAAATGCAGTTGCCGCTATGAATAAAAGCCCTGCTGAAATTACTTGGAAAAGTGGAGTGGATGTGTTGTGCTTTTGTGGTACAAAGAATGGAATGGCATTAGGTGAAGCTATTCTTTTCTTCAACAAAGAGCTAGCAGAGGATTTTGATTATCGATGCAAGCAAGCAGGTCAGCTAGCGTCAAAAATGCGGTTTATCTCTGCTCCCTGGTTGGGTTTATTAGAAACTGGTGCTTGGTTAAAAAATGCCAGACATGCGAATCAATGTGCTGAATACTTAGAAAATCAACTATTGAATATAGAAAATGTTGACTTGATGTTTCCTAGAGAAGCTAACGCTGTGTTTGTTAAACTACCTGAGCAAGTCATTCACACCTTAAAAGCAAAGAACTGGCAGTTTTATACATTTATCGGCGTGGGAGGAGTACGTTTTATGTGTTCTTGGAATACGACTAAAGCAAGGATTAATGAATTGATAGATGATATTAAAAATGCAACTAACTCTAATAGCTAAATATGAAAAATTGAAATTAATGAAACAAGTACAGCAATCCTAAAACTGCCTTTTTTCTTGCTGCTAAACGATAGGGCTAGCCCGTCACCGGGTTAGAGAAGTTTTTTATGAAAGTAGGTGTGCCAATCTTAGAGAGAACGCAAGTACTTAATGTTAGTCTTGCAGACATAGAAAAAGTGTTGGCTGCTGCTTCAAAATATGGTCTTGAAATTATTCCGTCGTCTGCTGAATCTTCGCAGGTTTAGGCTAATATAACTACAAGCGATCGCTAACTAAACCAATCAACAAAATTTAACTATAATTCGCGCCTATCTCTGGTGCACGCAAGAAACAGACGAGAATTTGTTGCCATTTGAAGGTTTAAGCTTAAATCACCCTACCCGTGAAGTTTTCTGGTAAACGAAGCATTGAGTTAATAGTAAAAGAGTTTGACTTATTAGAATATCTCCTCTCACATCCGCGCCAAATGTTTACTAAAAACTAAAATCAGAGAAAGTTTGGGGTTACGACTTGATGGGTGATTCTAATATTATTCCGGTTTTTATTGGTTATCTGCGACTAAAATTGAAAGACAATAAAGAAAAGCATGTGATTCATACAGTCCGTGGTGTAGGCTATGCACTGCGGGAGAAATCGTAATGACTTGATGATTTCGGCAAAAAGGAACATATTAAAGACAAAAGAGGATCATGAATAAAAAATGGGCTGTTAAACGACTGACAGTAAATCTCACAACCGAGGAAATGAAGAAACTTCAATCCTACTGTGCTTTGACAGGAAGGCCAGCAACTGATGTAATTCGAGAATTGCTGCGAACTCTTAAGGTTGACAATGCTGAAAACTCTGAGATGAAAATAGCAGACTCAACAAGAATAGTTGGCAGTAGGTCAAAATCACAATAACTATTGACTCGAATATCCCGCCAAATCTCAGAAATCTGCTACTGTGATTTCCCGACAGATAGGACTAAAGGATGATCGTCTTTTGCTATAGTTTTTGCTGTTCCATCTAGATATCAGCAAAAGTACTCCTACCAAGCATTCTAATGTGGCGGTGACTCTTAATTGCAAGATTTGTGAGGGGGTTAAATGCCCCCTTTGATCGCATTCATTTAAAGACTTAGGGGCTTTGAAATAAACAATACCCCACAAGTATGAACATTAATTACTACAATAAAATAGTCACGCACCCGATCTCTGGAGTTCTAGCAGTGGGCTTATTTGATGATTTGAGTCGGTTTCTAGAAGACCGTTTAGAAGAATTCTTGCGTAACAATCCACATTTGGAGTTAGAGGCGCTGCTAGAACAGCTGCGTGAGCAAGAGGAAGGCACATTAAAGCTGATCGCAGATTTACAATTACAAGAAAAGCGATCGCAAGAAGAAATTCTCTCCACCGCTCAAGAAATTCAGCGTTGGCATATCCGTATTCAAAAAGCCAAAAACGCTGGTAGAGAAGATTTGGCGGCGGCGGCGGGTGAACGAGAAGCAGCCCTGTTGCGCGAAGGAAATCAGCGCTGGGGACACATGCAAGGGCTGAAAGAACGCATTAACCAATCTCAGGAACTACTGCGAAAAATTCAGCAGCGACGACAGGAAGTCCAAGCTAAAGCAGCCGTTGCACAGACAGCGCGTGCTAAAGCGCAAACCCAGCAGCATTTTGAAACTAGCGGCTGGTCGAATAAAACTAGCAGTTATTCTGGTGGGTTTGATGACTTAGAAGAAAAGTTCCGTAGCTGGGAAACTCAGGATGAGTTAGAACAAATGAAGCGGAATCTAGGAAAATAATAGTCTTTACATAAAACTAATTTAGGTTGGGTTGAGGAACGAAAGCCAATATAATCAAAGCTTTGTTGGGTAATACTTAAGTTCAACCCAACCTACAAATCTTCAAAACCTACGCAGTATTGGTTCCAAGCAGAATATTCAGGGATTTATACTAGTACAGGTCGGCGGAAATCTGACCATTCAGGTTATGTGGAAAAGCTAACGATTCACCTAACCCCCTAACCCCCTAACCGACGCTCTAAGGCGGAAAATTCAAAGTCTCTCTCCTCAAAGGAAGAGAGAAATAGAAGTGAGGTTTTCCAGATGACCTGAATTTTCAGGGCGGAAATAGAGCAATCATTTAAAATCCCTAAAGAGCTTAGGGACTTCCAAATAAAAAAATACCCAAAAAACTTTCTCCTCCTTATTCCTCTGTGTTCTCTGTGTCTAATAAAGTTCGTTTATTTGAGTAATTTATTTCTTGTCAGTCCCTTATTCCATAATACTTTTGAATGCGTGAATGCCTGACTTCTGCCAAGCCGTACTAGTCTGAGTGAAGAGACATGACGACTAACTTAAACTTGGTTTAACTTACCAGAGTAAAATTTATCAGACACTTCTTTGAGTTCTGGTTCAACTACTGTCAAATGTTGCTCCAAAATTGCCAAATTACGAATATTAGACTTATAGAAAGCATCAAATAAATCACCCACTAAAGGCACAGTACCAACGACTGCTTCCAAACCAACATTAAAAATCATTTTGGTTAAATCTTGGCGTGGAATGCCAAAACGGGTTGCTAAAAATATGATGTAAGCTGAAAACGCTGTACTGATTAAATCACTCTTCCCCTGGAACCAAACCGATAATTGGGTCTATTCCAATATGAAAACCGGTCAGAGGGATGCGTATATATGTATCCATCAGACGGCTGAGTTTGCGGATGCGGTTGAGAGTAGCAAGGCGTTTGGCAGCGTCCATAATTTTTGATATTTACACTACTCTTAAGTTGCACCATTTTTTATTTTTTGTCTTGTATCGTTAGAAAGAAAAAGTAGTGAACTATCCAAAGTATCGAAGAGGGATTGAGGGTGAGGTTTTATCTTATGTTTAATTACGCCTACCTACTTAGTACAATTATCAAGCAAAAAAATTCTGGAAATTGTATTTAATTTACTAATCAGGATTTATTTTTCTGATAATGTTTAGTAAAGCCAAGTTTTACCTCTCCTTTGTATTACTACTATCACATCGTAAGAATACCTAAGTTTTTGATTAGCCATTAAGGAGGAGAAAATATCAGAAATTTTATGGTATTGAAAGATAAGTGTAATTCAAGACACTTTTTTATTCGCTATCTTGTGTTGTTGCCACAGTATTTCCCAAATGTTTTCTATGAGAACTGAGGCAGAGAGAATAATATGTTTTTAGACATTTTAGCTAGCCTACAACGGTTATTTGTCGGTTACATTCCAGCCGTTGTCCTGGGTAGTTTTATCGGATATTTCATAGGCCTTAATAGCATGATTTATCAGCTATTTAGGCTGATATTTCAAATTCCACATAGTATTCCCCCTATAGCTTTGCTACCTATTGCCTTAATAGCATTTCAAGAGAGCGAATCGGCTGCGATTATAGTAGTTTTTTTAGGAACTCTCTGGACGATGATTATTAATACGGCAATAGGAATGCGGCATTTTCATAGACAGAACAATAACTTTCGAGCAGCTATATTTCATCTATTTCATGCCTTGAAAGTTAGCATTTGGGTAGCCTGGTTTATAGTTATTGCTACAGAAATGTTAATCGGTCCAAAAGGACTTGGCTTTACCCTCTGGAATGCTTATAAAGCTGGCAATGCCGATTATATAATCCAAGTGATTCTCTACATCGGTATCATTGGCTTTTTGCTAGATCAGTTACTAGATTTCGCAGCCTATATTCTTTCGCAAATGGTTTCAGATGGGAAAAAGTCTTCCTAAATTTTAGTTCAAACTCAGGGTAATCATCAGCGATCGCACAACCAGGCGCAAGTAGAGAAGTTGCCCCTTTGCGTTGATTCCATTTACTCTTCCAGAGGTTGAACTGTTTGTTTGTCGGGAGCATCCCGTCAGGTGCAAAAACCTTGATAGCCCTCATCCCCTAACCCCATCACATGCGATTCGGGGAACTAGAATTACGTCTCCCCTCTCCCATATCATGGGAGAGGGGCTGGGGTGAGGGAAAAGATTTAAGCCAAAATTGGGATGCTCGCTGTTTGTCAGTCTCTTGATTTGTGTCAACATAACACACGCCCACCTTACTAAACGATTAAGCTGTTGTTGGGTCGTCATTGACCTTAACAATCAGCTTGCCAAAATTATCACCTCGAAGTAAACCGATGAATGCACCAGGAGCGTTCGCTAAACCAACAGCTACATCTTCTTTATACTTAAGTTTACCAGACTGCAACCATCCAGAAACATCACGCAAAAAATCATTAAACCGATGTTGATAATCACCAACTAAAAAACCTTTGATTAAAGCTCGTTTGATTAGCAGTGGTCTTAAATTAGGCCCTGATGGAGTAGATGTAGCGTTATACTCCGAAATCAAACCTACTAGTGGAATTCTTGCCCCAACATTGATCTGTTGCAACACAGTTTCTAAAATCACACCTGCTGTATTGTCATAGTAAACATCAATACCATTAGGAGCAGCTTCTTTGAGCGCTGAATCAAGTTCTTGAGTTTTGCGGTTAATGCCAACATCAAAACCTAATTCCTTAACTATATAATCTTGCTTATCCTCATTCCCAACAATTCCCACGACTCGCGCACCTTTAATTTTAGCAATTTGACCTGCTACAGCACCGACAGCACCAGAAGCGGCTGAAACCACAACAGTTTCACCTTCTTTTGGTTGACCGATATCAAGTAGAGCAGCATAAGCAGTTAGACCAGGCATACCCAGTACACCTAGACTATAGGATAAAGGTGCTTGAGTAGGATCGAGTTTACGCAGTGTCTCACCCTTAGATACAGCATAAGTTTGCCAGCCGTTATTACTAAGAACAAAATCCCCAACTTGAAATTGAGGATGATTTGATTTAATTACTTGGCTGACTGTACCACCTACGATAACTGAATCCAATTCTACTGATGGAGCATAAGACTCACCTGCACTAATGCGGCCACGCATGTAAGGGTCGAGAGATAGATAAATAGTGCGGCTAAGAATTTCGCCTTCACCCGGTTCGGGAGTTGGTGTTTCTACTAAAGCAAAATCACTCTCCTTTGGTTCGCCGACTGGACGACTTTTAAGGATGATTTGTTTGTTAATTAAATCAGACATAAGTTATTTTCCTTTAAATTAATCTAAGCATACCTTTGTTTTTTCAGGTATCGGCACAGAGGATGAAGCACGAACCGCGTTTTTTCGGAACGCTACGCGAACGCGCAGCGTCTCGTTAGAGAAGAACACGAAGGAAATGGAAAATGATCCTTTATTGATATTTTAATTTGCTGATGTCTGCAAATATGTTAAAGTGGTTGTGGATATGGTGGTAAAACCTTGTGATAAAGTGATACAAATATCTTTTTTGAAAAATTAATCAAGCAAACTCAACATATTCAATAATAGTACCATCAGGATGCATCGCTCGCATATTGACTCCAGTGGGAACTTTGTTAGGTTCCGCCAGAATCACTGCACCCTGCTGAATAAGTGCTTCTCGAAAATCATTGAGTGAGTCAACGAGAAATGTTGCGTGTGTACTCTTGAATGAAGAGAGTGCTTCTGGCGAACCAGCAATTAAAAGAATAGAACCCACACCGGCGAGTTCCAACTCAGTCTCGGAATATTGAAACCACAACCAACATTTTTCTGTAAAGAGGTTTTCATAGAAAGCGATCGCCTCATCCAAGTCTATGGGACTAAGATAGACTCTAGTTAGTACTTTAAGAATTTGCATTGCAAACTGTCTGTTAGGCAGCTAGTGGATTTTATTTTGCTTACTCGGCAAGCATAATTAACTAAGATTGATCAATAATCTATCTTCAATTTTAAAAAGGTCTTCAATTCTCTGTTCACCTAGCTCTAGATAACGTTATTTGCTGTCAATAAAAATACATTTCATTTCTACTCCTTTAGTCCCACAAAAGTCATCTGTATAGCTATCACCAATATATATACACGATCAAGCATCAGTACATAACTTAAGGAGTAGTTATGGAAAATCGTCGCATGAGGCTTCCTCATGTTATGTTGAATTGATGTCTCCATTAGAAAAAATACGTCTGATACTCCTATAGCATTTAGTTGATACTGAATCAGTGAGGCATAGTGTAAATTACGAATTTTTTAAACCTTTCTCCCATGTGCATAGATAAAATAGTTATCTGTCACCTTTACCTCAGCCTGAAAGCCTGTTTTTTTTAAGCTTGTCTTGAAGTTCATCAGGCTGAGAAAAAATTTTGACAATCTGAAATTCTTGACCATCATTTAATTTTCGGGTTTTATATATGTTTCCGTCGTCTTTAAGTATATGATTCTTAGCCGTTGATGTCGGTTCAAAGCGAGAGTCAATTATAAATACTTGTCCACCAATGCGAACAGATTGATAGACTTTTGTCAAAAATGAATCGAGTAATTTTGGCGGTACATGAGAGAGCCAAAAGGCAAAGAAAACTAAATTATATTCAGTGTCAGGTTCCCATGTAAATAAATATATAAGGTAATATTCAACACTCAGTTAATTTAACTTCGAGGGATTAATTGTAATCACTTCTTCAGAGACATCGATCGCAGTAATTTTTTTACCGATACTTAAAAGCTCCTGTGTCCAGATACCTGTACCACATGCTAGGGACTGACAAGAAATAAATTATTCCAATAAACGAACCACAGAGACAAGGCAGCGCGGTCTTGGGGGTTTCCCCCATGAGCGACTGCCGCACAGAGAACGCAGAGAGAAGAAATAGAGAGAGTTTTTGCGTCAGTTTTGGAACATTTTTTTATTTGAAAGTCCCCTAACTCTAAAATATCATCCACTACCCCAATTTGGTGTAATGTATTTTTAATAACAGCTACTTCTTTAAACCAGCATTGGTTATTTTGGATACCGCGATCGTAGCGTCCTTTGCTATAGAACCACTCATCATATTCGTTGGCTCTAGCGCGATAGTAGTCAATCTGTTGTTGAAGAATATTATCTGTCATCGCGTGCTTTCTAATCCCATTGAGTTTGGATTTGACGTTAAGTAGATAGGCAAGATAAAACCAAACTATGTAACGAAAAGTAAAATCTCTGTATTTGGCTCGTAGTTGCGCCCACTTACTTACTATGAATTTTAAGGAAAATTTTGTATTCAGCGAATAAACTTGCATTTCAGCTTTAATTATGTGATATTTTTTTCATCCACCAGTAATACGGTAAATCAATAAACTTGCCGGAGTTAGACCGTACTTTTGCTATAGTCTGATATTAATTTACCCTTTAAAGCAGAGTGATGATGTTGACTAAGTTCTTTCCAACCCGACTGTTGGGTATGGCTTTTGCCTTCCTTGAAAGGTTCCAACAACGAAGAATCCGCACTTTTTTGCTACTGTTTGCAGTGGGACTTAGCTTAACTCTGGCTGTCTCTGCTTGTTCTCCAAGCGCAGGCGACAATGGCACAACGCAGACAACCCAAGCCCCCAGTACCACAGTTCACATAGGTTACCAGAAAGCGTCAACTGTTCTGTATGCGCTGAAGGCGAGAGGGGAATTAGAAAAAGCTTTCGCAGCTTCAGGAACTTCTGTAACTTGGTCGGAATTTCCGGCCGGCCCTCCACTCCTAGAGGCATTGAATGCAGGTAGTATTGATTTTGGCTATACCGGAGAATCACCACCTATATTTGCTCAAGCCGGGGGTATTCCTTTGGTTTATGTTGCCTACGATCCTTGGAGTACCAAGGCTGAAGCTATTCTGGTGCCCAAGGATTCACCTATTAAAAGTGTGGCTGAACTCAAGGGTAAAAAAGTGGCTTTTGCCAAAGGTTCTAATGCTAACTACCTATTGCTGAAAGCGCTGGAAAAGGCAGGCGTACAGTACAGTGACATTCAACGAGTAACTCTCACTCCCGCAGATGCTCGTGCTGTATTTGAGCGAAAAAACGTTGATGCTTGGGCAATTTGGGACCCGTACTTAGCCGCAGCAGAAGCAGCAACAGGCGCACGTACCTTAGCAGATGCGACGGGATTAGCTCCCAATCATGGTTATTATCTGGCTGCAAAATCTTTTGTTGATGCCAAGCCGGATGCCTTGAAAATAGTCCTCGCTCAGGTGAAGAAAGTTAGTGAATGGGCAAAGAATAATCCTACTGAAGTTGCTAAACTTCTTTCCCCTGCTTTGGGTATAGATGTTCCTGTGTTGGAAATAGCAGAAAAGCGGCGTGACTATGATCTACTTCCGCTCACAGATGAAGTAATTACTAAACAACAAGAGGTTGCAGATACTTTCTACAAAATTAAATTGATTCCGAAAGAAATCAAAGTTAAAGAAATTGTTTGGCAAGGCAAAGTAAATAATTCGTAATTCGTAATACTCTGATTTATCTCATTTGATTGCGAAAAGCTATAATATCAAACCTCACCCTCAATGCCTCTCCGAACTCACGGAGAGGGAAGCCGGAGGCAGGGTGAGGTTTTATATTTAATTTGACCTACTTACTTATCATTCAGTCTAATCAGTCTATTAAGGAGGTAAATTCTATGGCAATGGTTCTAGAAAAAGTAGTTCCTTTTGGAAGGTCAATGGATGAATATATAAAAATATTCAATTTAACAAATGCAGATTTAAATAAAAGAATCATTGGTATTGGGGATGGACCGGCAAGCTTTAATGCAGAAATGACACGTCAGGATAAAAGTGTAGTTTCTGTTGATCCACTATACCAATTTTCTGGTGATGAAATATTGCAAAGATTTAATGAAGTAGTAGATAATATAATTAATCAAGTCAAGGCTACATCGAATAATTGGGTATGGAGCTATCATAAATCTCCTGAAGATTTGCGACACAATCGAGTCAAAGTTATTCGAGAATTTCTGTCTGATTATGAAACTGGCAAAAAAAGCAACAGATACATAGTCGATGAATTACCAAAATTGGCATTTAAAAATCAAGAATTTGACATAGCCCTTTGTTCACATTTATTGTTTTTATATTCAGACCATCTCAATTACGATTTTCACCTAGATTCTATAGGTGAGATGCTGCGTATTGCTAAAGAAGTCCGAATTTTTCCTCTCATAACTTTAATGTGGAAAAATTCACAACATTTAGATGAAATTGTCAAATATTACACTTCAATTGGTTATAAGGTAGATATTGAAAAGGTTGAATACGAACTACAGCCCGGTGGAAATAAAATGTTGAAGATAACCAGAGATGTTATATAATTCGTATTTATAGAGAATTGGTATAACCATTAGGGTCTATTAGACATCTCCGACAATGAATGTAGAGACGCTTTCTTCGTAGCGGCACGAAGTGCAATTTCGCGTCTCTACAAGGGTTTCAAGTTACGCATATTTAATTACCGCAGTTAATAACCTGAGCATATCTGTGGAACAGGGCGAAGTGTTTGGACTGCTTGGCCCCAATGGTGCAGGGAAAGCAACCTTAGCTGGGTATGATGTCGCTCGTGAATCTAATCCTGTGAGACGGGCTATCGGCTATGTACCCCAGGCGTTGTCTGCTGATGGTAGTCTCACGGGTTACGAAAATCTCTTAATTTTTGCCAAGCTGTATGGAATACCTGCCAAAGGACGCGATCGCCGCATCTATTAAATTCTAGAATACATGGGTTTGCAAGATGCGGCGAAACGCTTGGTACGAAACTACTCTGGTGGAATGATCCGCAAGAAACAGAAATTGGCATATCAGTTTTACATCAACCCCAAATTCTGTTTCTTGATGAGCCGACTGTCGGACTAGACCCAATTGCTCGAACTCAAGTATGGCAGCTTGTACTACAACTCTGTGCTGATTACGGCACAACTATATTTTTAACAACCCACTTTTTAGAAGAAGCGGATAGCCTTGACTTATGAGGTTGACGGCTTACGCAGCACCATGCTGTTAAACGGCACTAGCATCTATGGCTTTGGTCCAGATTGTACAATTCTCTTATTAGGGACTGACAAATAAAAAAATGTTCCAAAACTGAAGCAAAAACTCTCTCTATTTCTTCTCTCTGCGTTCTCTGTGCGGCAATCGCTCATGGGGGAAACCCCCAAGACCGCGCTGCCTTGTCTCTGTGGTTCGTTTATTGGAATAATTTATTTCTTGGAAGTCACTTAACATTAATAATTTTGGCGATCATTGGTGGAAAACTTTATCCACGGGTGGCCATGTAACTAGGAGAACAACAAGCCCATGACCTTGGATAAACCTAATCAAGGTGCAACTTCCGAAGAATGTGCCGCTAGAGTAATGGAAACAGTTCCATTAGTGATGCGGTTTATCCGAGCGGATATGCGTGTCCATAGTGCCGCTTTTTTATCTATACCTCAGTTGCGATCGCTAGCATTTCTCAACCGGAATCCTGGTGCTTCATTATCTGACTTGGCAGAGCATTTAGGTGTCACCTCTGCTACGGCATCAGCAACCATAGAACGCTTAGTACAACGCGACTTTGTAAAACGCTGCGCTCATCCCCAAGAGCGGCGGCGGGTGCTGCTCAATTTAACTGAAGATGGAAAACACCATCTCAAGCAATCCCAAGATCAAACTCGCGCTCATATTACCGATCTGCTGAAAGGTCTTACAGAAGACCAAATTTCTAACATTGAAGAAGGCTTAACTCTACTAAAAAATGTCTTCGAGAAAACAGAACTCAAAGCGCCATAACTCTCAGTACAAGTCCCCCCTCCCCCTATGACAGATACTTTTGAAAAAACTAGCTGGAATTGGCAGCTTTCTCAATTTCAACAACAAGCGGGAGAATGGTGGGAATACCAGTTTTACCGCTTTCAACAGGCAATGCCCGAATTGCCTAGTGGATGGTCGATTAGCCCAAGGCTTGGTGATTTGCTGAAATTCCTGTTTTGGCTGGTACTAGGCTTATTTATCGCTTGGGTGGGTTGGCGACTATGGCGAGAATTCAGTCCTTATCTATATTCTTGGCTGAATAGAAGTGGCAATCTCATTGATTTTCGTGTCAAAACTCGCTCTAATGAGTCATCTATAGCCCTTTTATTGGAGCGATCGCAACAATTTTACCGTCAGGGAAACTATCGTGAAGCTTGCCGTTGTCTGTATTTAGCGATGTTGCAGCAGTTACATCAAAATGCCATGTCTAACGACAAGCCGCAGGGCGTCTACGCACCCCACAAACTCAGTCGCACTGATGGAGAATATCTGCAATTGCTGCGATCGTCTCTGACTCCTATACAGCCTTATGAAACTTTAATTACCACTCACGAGCAATTATGTTTTGGTAATGCCGAGATTTTGCCAGACAATTATGAGCAGTGTCGGCAAGCTTATCGAGAAATTTTTCCAGAATGAACAGAACGCCGCCAGAGGCACACTACATACATAGCTAAAAAAATCAATAGTTTTAGTGAAAATTAATCTAAAAGTCAGAAAAAGCGAGAGATAGGCACAAAGATTTATCCTCGCTTTTTGATTACCTAAGCTGTGATTGCGTAGTCGCCCTGCGCCTTGTCGTTAGACATCGCCTTGTCCACAGCTTCCAAGGCAGAATTTACTTCTGCTTCTGTGACAATTAGCGGTGGCACAAATCGGACTACTTTTGGCCCGGCTGGTACGAGTAATACGCCTTCCTTGATGGCAGCATTGACGATATCTGCTGCGGTGAGTTGAATATTGGCTTGCAACTCCAAACCGTTGATTAAACCCCAACCCCGAACTTCGGCAATATGGTGAGGATATTTCGCTGCGA
The DNA here is from genome assembly GCF_036917635.1 of Nostoc sp. Taxonomy (GTDB): domain Bacteria; phylum Cyanobacteriota; class Cyanobacteriia; order Cyanobacteriales; family Nostocaceae; genus Nostoc. The sequence continues at coordinate 24,440 of NZ_JBALCW010000075.1, read as the reverse complement.
TCGCTTTCAATCCAGATCGCAATTGTTCACCTCTGTCTTGCACATTCTGCAAAATATTTTCCCGTTCCAATGTCTGGCAAACACTGAGTGCTACACCACACACAAAAGGATTTCCGCCAAAGGTGCTGGCGTGTTCCCCTGGTTGAAAAACATCACAGAATTTCTTGCTCATCATTGCGCCGATGGGGATACCGCCACCTAAGCCTTTGGCGCTGGTGAAAATATCCGGTTCAACGCCGAGATGTTCGTAAGCCCATAATTTGCCGCTGCGTCCCATACCAACTTGCACTTCATCGAAAATCAATAAAATGCCAGTTTCGTCGCAAATTTGCCGGAGCTTTTTGAAATAGGCAATATCTCCTGGACGCACACCGCCTTCTCCCTGCAATGGCTCAATCAGAATCGCCGCTACCCCATAATCGCCTTCATCCAACTCGCTAATCGCCATTTCCACAGCGTTAATATCGTTGTAATTTACGTAGTGGAAACCAGGAACCAATGGGTCAAAATATTTTTGATACTTCGGTTGTCCCGTAGCAGTAACCGTCGCCAAAGTCCGTCCGTGGAAACTGGCATTGGCGGTTAAAATAATCGGTTTTTCAATGTCTAATACTGTGTGGGCATATTTCCGCGCCAGTTTAATTGCAGCTTCGTTAGCTTCAGCTCCAGAGTTGCAGAAAAATACGCGATCGGCACAAGAATGTTCAACAAGCCATTTTGCCAATTCACCTTGCTCGGTAATGTAGTACAAATTAGAGACATGGTGCAGCTTCTGGATTTGGCGTGTCACCGCTTCTACCATAACTGGGTGGGCGTGTCCCAAAGTACAAGTAGCAATTCCCGCCACAAAGTCCAGATATTCTCGCCCCTGTGTATCCCAAACCCGGCATCCAGCGCCCCGTTCTAGGGCTAAAGGAAACCGGGCGTAGGTAGACATGACAGCTTCATTAAAGCTATCTGCATCAAAGGGATTAGATGCTGACTCTGAATCTGGGGGGATGATGGCTTGGTCAACGAGAGTTTGTCGGCTCACTACCGCTCCTCCTGAAAGTTTTTCATTATATAGTTATTTACTAGTTTCCTAGAAATATCTAAAAAATACTTTTTATTTAGCACAACTCGTACTTCTTCTTAAGCTAACGCTTACATGACCTCAAATGCTTGACGTTAGGTTTCGTTTTAAATTGTGTTTTGTGGGATTATCTCAGTAAAAAATCCTTTAATTATGTCTAGCGCTTTATGGCATAATTTTAACTGCTTGCACAAGTTATCTAGGATTAAATCCATCAACTCAAACCCTATAATTCCCTTAGCACCCCGTAGCCTTTGTAATGACGACGGGATTTTTGCATCGGCGGTGGTGAAAAAATTTTGTACTCAACACTTGAAGATTAATAAGTTGTTCCATATTTAAATTACATAGGCTGGGCGCCCATGTTGCCCACCCCACAAGAGTTTGATTTAATAAGGGTTATGCAACTTAGATGTTTTTCAGCTTACCGTGTTCACGGATTTAAAAATAAAAGCCTATTTAATTAATTTTACATTGCGTAACTCAGTTTGATTTATTCTTATCCCTTTACTTAGTTTCAATATACTAAAAAGGACGAATGTTAAAAAGTTGGCAAAAAACTAGAAAAATTAGGCTAGAAGTACTATTGTTACCTCATTCTCAACACTTGAGCAAAAATATCAACGTATCCAAAAGGAGTTAATGGCTGGGGCGATCGCTCTGGGCGGTGTTTTCCTCATTGGCACTTTGTGGTACTCGTTAGTGGAGGGCTGGTCGTGGGAAGATGCGGCTTACATGACAGTCATCACTTTAGCAACTGTGGGATATGGAGAGACGCACCCACTGGGTAGCCGAGGACGATTGTTTACAATTGCCTTGATTTTGTTGGGTGTAATCAATATCGGTTACATTGTCAACAGATTTACAGAAGCGATTATTCAAGGCTACTTTCAAGAAGGAATTCGGCTACAGCAGCAGAGGCGGTTAATGGAATCCCTAACAGAACACTACATTATTTGTGGATTTAGCCGGACTGGTCGTCAAATTGCCAAGGAATTTCGAGCAGAAGACGTACCTTTTGTGGTGATTGATTCGGAGATGGAATCGGTACAAAGGGCGCAGGCTGAAGGTTACACAGCATACCAAGGTGACGCTACCTTAGATGACACACTTCTGAAAGTTGGCGTTGAACGGGCAATATGTCTCGTTGCAGCCCTTCCTTCCGATGCCGAAAATTTATACATTGTTTTATCTGCCAAAACACTGAATGCAGGAATTCGGATAATCGCACGGGCAAGTACAGAAGAAGCTTTGCAGAAGTTACGACGCGGTGGTGCAGATCAAGTGATATCCCCCTATATTACTGGTGGGAAGCGCATGGCTGCTGCGGCTCTCAGACCCCAAGTATTAGACTTTGTAGATGGAATTTTGGCAGGTGCAGACCGTCAGTTGTATATGGAAGAATTTTTACTCGACCCGGCTTTTTGTCCCTTTGTGGGTCAGAGTTTGCAAAAAGCGAGATTGCGATCGCAATCTGGGGCATTAGTTCTAGCAATTCGCCGCGCTGATGGAACTTTAATCGGTGGCCCCACTGGCGATACAGTTTTAATGCCAGACGATCGGTTAATTGGTATGGGTACAGCAGAGCAATTGCGTAGCCTTAACCAAATTCTTGGCCCAATTGGTTCTCAGAAATTTCGACCACCGAAAAATAGTTGATCTTATTTTTATTTGATTACTTTTTTATACTAAGTTAGGTAATTTTTGTCTAGTGTAATTGCATAAGCAAAAAGTATAATATTATGCGATAAAAATTATATTATCATGCAATGAAACTTACATTAAGCATCGCCACAATATTTACTTTTACTTTCGGATTTTACAGCACACAAAGTATTGCTGCTCCTCTAGAAAATCCCAAAAGCTTTACAGATTGGTGTCAGCAGAAATCAACTTTACCTCCAGAGACAAAACATACTGTTGAGGCACTGTTAGAAACAGCCCAGACTCAAAATTGCAACGAGGCTAACCAAAAGCTGACTAATTTGACTTCTCTCTCTCTGCACTCAAATAAAATTAGTGATATCAAGCCTTTGTCTGCTCTGACTAATTTGACTGAACTAAACCTCAATACAAATAAAATCAGCGATATCAAGCCTTTGTCTACTCTGACTAATTTGACTGAACTAAACCTCAGCTTTAACAAAATCAGCGACATCAAGCCTTTATCCACTCTGACTAATTTGACTGAACTAAACCTCAGCTTTAACAAAATCAGCGACATCAAGCCTTTATCCACTCTGACTAATTTGACTTCTCTTTGGCTGCGCTCAAATAAAATCAGCGATATCAAGCCTCTGTCCACTCTGAATAATTTGACTTCTCTTTACCTTAGCTTAAATGAAATTAGCGATATCAAGCCTTTGTCCGCTTTGAATAATTTGACTTTACTCGACCTCGGCTCAAATAAAATCAGCGATATCAACCCTTTATCTGCTCTGACTAGTTTGACTGGACTTGACCTCGACTCAAATAAAATCACCGATATCAAGCTTTTACCGACTCTAAATAATTTGACTATACTCGGCCTCGACTCAAATAAAATCAGCGATATCAAGCCTTTGTCCACTCTGAATAATTTGATTTTTCTCGGACTAAGCTCAAATGAAATCAGCGACATCAAGCCTTTGTCCACTCTGACAAAATTGAATACTCTCAAGCTTGAATCAAATAAAATCAGGGATATTAAGCCTTTATCCAGTCTGAAAAATTTGACTTATCTCTATCTATTTGTAAATCAAGTCAGCGATATCAAGCCTTTATCCAGTCTGAAAAATTTGATTTTTCTGGAACTTAAATCAAATCAAATCAGCGACATAAAGCCTTTATCCACTCTGACTCATTTGATTGTTATTGATATTAAAAATAACCCGATCGCACACAAAATATGTCCTAGAAAACCAGAATATATTTGTAAATTCGATTAGCTTCAGAATTGACAGCCGTCGGATTAACTCTGAAAAAATAACCCAAATATAAAGGAGAGCGATCGCAATTAAACCACGTCTATCTTGAAACCTATAGTTCTTCCATGACGAAAAGGATTTGCCCTCATCCCCCAACCCCGAATCCCAGAGAGAGGGATTCGGGGAGCCAGAATTTCAAACTCCCTCTCCCAAATTTGGGAGAGGGATTTAGGGAGAGGGTGAAAACTTCGGTTCTCAACTAAGATTTGGTTTAATAAAGTTTATTTTACGATCAACCCAACCTACAAATCTCAGGTTAACTTGACACCAATGGGTTTTCAGACCACCCCACAAGATTGAATAATTTATTTGTTGGAATTACCTAATGGAGTTTTCGTCGTGCTGCTGCTAAAATTAAACGTTGTTCAGCACGAGCGATCGCCTGATATGTTCGCTCGACTGCTTCCGGTTCCACAGAAATGGAAGTTATGCCCCATTCAACTAACTTATCAATAATTTCTGGATAGAGGGCTGGTGCTTGACCGCAGATTGAACAAGGGATACCGGCACTTTTAGCCATTTGGATCAGTTGAGCGATCGCCCTCATAACTGCCGGATGACGTTCATTAAATACTCTTCCTAGCTGTCCTTGCTCTCGATCCACTCCGAGCAATAATTGGGTCAAATCATTTGTACCAATAGAAATTCCGGCTGCACCTGCCTTAACATATTCTGGCAATAAAAACAGGACGCTTGGCACTTCTGCCATTATCCACAATTGAAACTGTGACACCTCTGTTAAAAGGGCTTGTTCAACTTTGCGACGGCAAAAGACAAATTCTTCTACAGTCCGCACAAAAGGCAATAGTAGATTTACATTGCTGTAACCAGCTTGCTGGACACTCGCTAAAGCTTGTAGTTCCAACTCAAAAACTGCGGGATTTCGTAAATAGCTAAAAGTCCCACGTTCACCCAACATCGATTGTGTTGAAGATTGTAAATTATCATTCAATGATGGTAAATCCTGCGGCCAATCTAAAGAACGATAAAAAACTGGTCTTGGTGCAAAAGCACGGGCAAACTGCATAATCTGCTCAGACCATAGCTCTAATAATTCTGCTTCCCGCCCGCCTAAAATCCAACTATTAGGATGTTGCCCAGACAATATATTTAGTACCATCAATTCTGAGCGCAACAATCCCACTCCATCCACAGGGAAGCTTTGCACTTGTTCTATCAAACTGGACTGACTCAAGTTAACCAGCAGTTGGGTAGCAATCATAGGTAGATGAGAAGTAACAGGAAGCGATGGGGAGATAAGAGGATGGAGAGGTTTTTCTGCCAGTTTCCTCCTCTCTATCTCTTTTTCTCTGCTACTTCCCCCTTCTGTTTTGATCCGATAAACTTCTCCTCTGTCGCCATCGAGTAGCAGTCGTTCGCCTGTTTGGATTAAGCTTGTCGCAGATGTTGCGTTAACTACTGCGGGGATTCCTAATTCTCTGGCAAGAATTGCAGCGTGGCTGGTTAATCCGCCTTGTTCAGTAATAATACCATCAACTTGGTGCAGCAATGGTAACCAATCAGGTGCGATCGCTGTTATTACTAAAATCACTCCCTTGGGTAATTGTTCGGGTTTGTGTTGGGGATTATTAATTACTAAAGCAGTGGCCACAACCCGTCCTCCACCCGCCCCTATTCCCCTAATGAGGTGTCTGTGGTTAATTACAGATTGGGGAGAACTAACTTGTGTTATGTAGAGCTTGCCAGATGTATTTTGCTCGGCGATAGTCCATTTAATGGTAAAGCTTTTACCTAGTTCACTCACCAGTTGAGTTCCTAGAGCAATTATTTGTTGGATGTATTCTTCTTGTAAAGCGTACTCTTTTTGTTGGGCTGACTGAATTAGGTAGGTATTTAGACAAGTGTGATCTGGTGTTAGGGCTGAGTTTGGCACAGGTTGCGAAAAAGTTCCAGGTGGTGCATTATCAACACCATAAGCGAGCATTTTATTGCCCAACTGTTGCTCCACAACTCCGGTTACCTGTTGAATGTAGTAAATATCTGGCTGGACTTCGCCAAGAGCGATCGCAATTCCTAATCCCCAAGTAGCTTCAATTTCCCATGCAGAGGAGTTGGCTTTCAGCAAGCCACTGGCGATCGCATTCTCAACAGGTTGAACTAAAACTGCTAAACTCACTTGTTGCAGGTTAATTCCTGCCCGTTGCCAATATAGTAGACTTCTGGCACGAAATATTTGGCTCCAGGTACGCTTTAGGGCAAAAGCGATCGCTTCGGGTTCGCACTGGCAAAACACCGACTCTAGCAAACCAGATATATTCTTCATCCCTAGAGTAGCATTTGATACTGCCAAGGTAGGCCGAAGAATCAAACAGCTAGTTTGCCATTCTCTAGCTGCTTGGAAAATTGTCCTCACCCAATCCTGTGGCACAGTCGCAGTGAGAATTTCTTGGCGCAAACGACCAGCTACTTGCTGAAGTTGACGCCAATTAGCTACATCTAGGTGTAACGAAGAATGGGGTAAGTCAGCCACTAATGACTCTGAACTATTGAGATTTTCGAGAAATTGCCGCAAAATCTCTGTCGAAACCACAAAACCAGGCACCACCGGATAGCCACGCTGGATCATTTTGCTCAAGTAAAATGCTTTGTCGCCTACTTTGGCGCGGTCTTGTAGTTTAATTTGGTCTAGCCAGTAGATGTCCACTCAATTTGTTAGTTGTCAGTTATCTATTTGTAGCCATAGCCATTTCCTCGTGGTACGTTATCAACCGTAAATCGACTGACTCTCTACTAGGAGGAGTTTTCAGCATTTACGTTTAATTTGCCGACCTTATTAGTGGTTAGTTGCCAGTTACACGATGTGTTGCTGTAATTCAACTCCTTTGTAAATCAAATATTTTCCTTCATTTAGCCTCTCTTCCCTAAAATTAGGGATTTATTTGTTTGAGCGAGTTGTAGATCGCGGTATTATATTTAATTATTGAGTGTATGCGTTAAATATAGCAGTTTAAGGTAAAACTTTATACTTTAGTCATTTTCAAATAAGTAGAGCGGCGTGAATAATTCAAGGTTTGTAGTGAGTTAGTCGCTCAGAGGGGTTTACCCCACGAGCGAATAATGAACCCGTTGGCTGAGGACTTTAGTTTTTTTAAGATGGCTGAAAGCCTCACTACGAAATCATCTTAAGATTGTTTACATTACTTAATCTAGTTTTATTTCTTCTCACCGACTTACTTAGTTAAAAACCTATTTAATAAACTTAAAATTCATGTAGTTTGCCCAAATTACGATCGTTGTCATAATTTAACAATGCAAACCTTCATTTATTTTTGACAAAATAATGTCTTATATCATGTCCGCTTGATTACTTATTAAACCCGAATCATCCCACACGCCAGATGCTCCACTTGGGGAGACCCCAAGACCGCCAAAGCTCCCCTTAATCCCCTGCCCGATGCTTTGGCGGGCTGGGGTGCAATGACTGTGGGAATCATAACTAATTAAGTAGGTAGGCAAGATAAAACCAAACTATGTAACGAAAAGTAAAATCTCTGTATTTGGCTCGTAGTTGCGCCCTCTTGCGCTTTAGCGCAACTACGAGCCAGTGATGATTATTTGCGCCCACTTACTTATGCGGACATGATATTATTGGTAAATAATCCTAACAAGGTAAGATATTAATTTGCACTCGTTCAATGAGACTCCATCAATAAAAGATTAAAATATTTTTGCACTATTTTGGTAAAAATATTAATAATTAACCTAATACACTGTGGCGAAACTTTGCCTACCTTTAATAATGGGATTCTGCCCCAAGTCTTGTTAATTTTTATATATAGTACCTAGATTTATGCCGTGCTGTACTAATATATGAAATTCTCTACCCAGACTAAGCATTGCCAAACACTTACTATCTTGCAACTAATGATTGGTTAAATATCAGCTTCAGGCTCTGCCTTGCATTGCTTATTGGAGCAATTATCGGCTTAGAACGCCAAATTAGCCGTAAACCAGCCGGTTTAAGAACTCATATCCTGGTGAGTTTCGGTTCAGCCGTGTTTACTCTCATAATTATGCAAACAGATGGGTCACAGTCACAGTCCAGTCATGATGCACTTAGCCGCGTGATTCAGGGGATTGCAGCGGGTGTAGGATTTCTCGGTGCTGGAGAAATTGTGCGCCAATCTTCTCAAGAATCACAGCGACTTGAAATTCACGGACTGACATCAGCAGCAGCTATTTGGGTTTCGGCTGCTTTGGGAATTGCTGCTGGTTGCGGTTTGTGGCAGTTAGCATTAATCGGTGCTTTGCTTACTTTTTTGGTTCTCACCGTTTTTAAAAGGTTAGAAAAACGTAATTAAGTAGCTAGACAAGATAAAACCAAACTATGTAACGAAAAGTAAAATTTCTGTATTTGGCTCGTAGTTGCGCCCACTTACTTAATCAAAAATCACTAATTTGGGATTATCTCTCCTGCTTTCACAAAAATAATTTGCGAGGATTTCAGCCACTGAGAATCAAAAGAACCCAAGTGAGTAGTAGTAATAAGGGTCTGAAAGCGGTCTTGAATGGCATCGAGTAATTGATTTTGGCGGGATAAATCTAATTCAGCAAGAACATCATCAAGCAATAGTAATGGTGGCTCTTTAACGACTTCTTCAATTAATTGTAATTCTGCTAATTTTAAGGCTAGAACCAGCGTTCGTTGTTGACCTTGAGAACCGTATTGACGAGCGGGTGTCTGGTTAATAGTTAATTCTATTTCGTCTCGATGGGGGCCGACAAGAGTAGTGCCTTGGTGCATTTCGGCGATCGCTCGTTGCTGGATTTTTGCTAAAAAAGCTTGCTGCACTTCTTCTGGATGGTTATCCTCTAAAGGAATATTCGGCAGGTAGTTGATTTGCAAAACTTCTGTACTGCCGCTAATACTGGCATGCCTTGCATTAGCAATGGGAGCTAATCTTTGGATAGCGCGATCGCGTCGTCTAATTACCCTGGTTCCTGTGGTAGCTAACTGTGCATCCCACACCGCCAATTCTGACTGTAGAGAGGTTGCATCTAACGTCTCTACATGGCGTTTTAAAAAGGCATTGCGCTGGCGTAACACATGGTTATACTGCTGCAAAATGTGAGCATAAAGTGGTTCGAGTTGAATTAAGAGTGTATCTAACCAGTTGCGGCGACCTTCCGGGCCGCCGCGTACTAGTTCTAAATCCAAACTAGAAAATTGGACTGCATTGAGAACGCCGAGAAAATCCATTTGACGGCGGATAGATTCACCATTGAGGGCAACGCTACGGCGACCATTGCGGCGCAGCGTTAAAGTCAGGTCACTAATGCCTGTTTGTCGCTCAAGAGTAGCATTAATTTGGGCTATGGCTTCCCCTTCTTGAACCAAATCGCGATCGCGGGTGATTCGGTGCGATCGCAATGTCGCCAGCAACTCCACCGCCTCCAACAAATTTGACTTTCCCTGAGCATTATTACCTACCAAAATTGTTTTAGCAGCATTAAATTCAACCTTCTGGTTTTGATAATTACGAAATTGTCGGAGATTTATACTTTTCAGGTACATAAAGTTAGGAGTTATAGCGGTTCTCGTTTATGTGAGGTACATCGGTAGGGGCATGGCACTGCCATGCCCCTACACCTGGCGATATAATGTTGTACCGCATCTGAATGGGAACCGCTTTAGGAGTTAGGAGTTAAAAGTTAGGAATTCAAAACTCATATCTTATAACTCATAATTCTTCACTCATAACTCCTAACTTTTTCAGACGGCCTTCTTGCCCATAATCCGCAGAAATATCTTCTCCGCTTCAATCCAGACAAACATTAAGGCACTGAAGCCAATACAAACCCCCAATTCTTGCATATTTAGGTAGTGAGTACCAAAGAAATCTCGCAGGGGTGGGACGTAAATTAGCATCAACTGCAAAATTGTGGTGACAACAACAGCCGCTAGTACAAATATATTAGAGAAGGGATTCATCTCTATAGTCAGTCGGTTATTGGAACGAATAGCGATCGCATGACCCATTTGGGCGATACACAAGGTAGTAAATACCATTGTTTTCCAAGTCTCTGGATCTCCTTGATACCCAGCTGCATGGGTATGTTGATAAGCCCACCACATTAAGGCAATGCTGATAATGGCAAAAATTATCCCAATGCGAATCATGTAAGAACCCAATCCCCTAGCGAAAATACTTTCGCGGGGACTAAAAGGCGGACGTTGCATCACATCCGGTTCTGGAGGTTCCACAGCTAATGCCAAAGCTGGTAAACCGTCTGTCACCAAGTTCATCCACAAAATTTGTAAAGGAGTAAGGGGAACGCCTCCCAAACCGATTAGGGGTGCTGCTGCAATTGTCAGAACTTCACCAATGTTACTGCCCAAGATGTATTTAATAAAGCGGCGAATATTGGTGTAAACAACTCTACCTTCCTTGGTGGCGCTGACAATGGTGGCGAAGTTATCATCAAGTAACACCATATCGCTGGCTTCTTTACTTACATCAGTGCCAGTAATGCCCATCGCAATACCGATGTCGGCTTGTTTGAGGGCTGGGGCATCGTTAACACCATCACCCGTCATTGCTACAAATCTACCCCGCCGTTGCAGTGCTTGGACAATTCGCAGTTTGTGTTCTGGGGAAACCCTAGCATAAATGCTCACCAGGTCAACATTTTCCTCTAATTCTTGGTCAGTCATCCGTTGCAATTCTTGACCTGTGAGGACGCGATCGCCTTCTTGGGCAATTCCCAAATCGGTAGCGATCGCTCGTGCTGTTAATTGGTGGTCGCCTGTAATCATCACAGGGCGAATGCCTGCATCTCGACACTCTTGCACAGCTGCCCTTACCTCTGGGCGTGGCGCATCCAGCATTCCCACCAATCCCAACCACACCAAGCCTTGCTCGGATGTTTCGTCTGAACCTTCCGGTGGAATCTGTGCCAGGGGTTTGTAGGCAAAACCTAGCACCCGCAAACCTTTACTCGCCATCAGGTCATTTTCTGCTAAAATGTTATGGCGTTGTGCTTCAGTCAAGGGGGCTGTGTCATTGCCCAAATGAATTTGAGTGGAACGTCCCAAGATTAACTCTGGAGAACCTTTGGTAAACATTAAGTAAGGTTCAGATTCGATAAAACTAGCTATCGCGGGGTCAATGCCTCTGGAAAACGCGTCACCTGTGGCGACTCCCTCCACCTGAGAAATCACGCTCATCCGCTTCCGTTCTGAGGAAAATGGAAACTCCCTAACTCTGGGTAATTTACTGTTCCACTGGTCTTTTTCGATTCCGGCTTTTCCCGCCAGTGTTAACAATGCCCCCTCTGTGGGATCTCCCAAAATTGCCCAGTCACCTTGTTCTTTTTGCAACACCGAATCATTACAAATAGCACAGGCGACTGATAAAGCTGAGATTTCTGGAAATTCCTCTAGAGAAAGTTTTTGACCATCTAACTGAAAATCCCCTGTGGGAGTGTAACCTTCACCGATGACGCGAAAAGTTTTGTTATTAGTGAAAACCGATTGCACCACCATTTTATTTTGCGTCAGCGTACCGGTTTTATCAGAACAGATGGTAGTTACAGAACCTAATGTTTCCACTGCTGGGAGTTTGCGAATCAAGGCATTTTGGCGCACCATTCGCTGGGTTCCCAGTGCCAAGGTGACAGTAATTACAGCAGGTAAACCTTCTGGCACCACAGCAACCGCCATACTCAAAGAAACTTCCAAGAGTTCTTGGATGTTTTTAAAACCTCCATCCCTTAGCACACCGCCGATAACGACGATCGCCACGAGAATCAAGGAACCAGTAACTAAGACATTACCCAGTTGAGTCATCCGTTGCTGTAAAGGCGTCGGTTCACTTTCCACCGCCTGCAACATGGTGGCAATTTTGCCTAGTTCTGTAGTCATTCCGGTGTTAGTCACCAGAACCTTGCCGCGTCCTTGGACTACTTCAGTTCCTTGAAACACGACATTTAGGCGATCGCCTAATGATGTTTCTTCTGGCAATTTTAATGATGCCTGTTTATTCACCGCTTCGGCTTCACCAGTCAATGCCGACTCACGCACTTGTAAATTAGACTGTTCTATCAAACGTCCATCTGCGGCTATCTGCATCCCAGCTTCCAGCAGCATTACATCCCCTGGAACTAATTCCTTGGCTGCTATCTCCACCAGTCTAGCGTCGCGGATGACGCGCACTAAGGGAGAGGTCATTTTTTTTAGGGCTGCCAAGGCTTTTTCGGCCCGGCTTTCTTGGACATAGCCAAGTATGCCATTGAGGATGACAATTGCTAAAATAGCGATCGTATCTTTAAATGGCACTTCACCAGGCTTCAAGTGACCCGACTGCAAACGCATCAGGTCTAAAAAGCCAGAAATCAGAGCTACGCCAATCAGCATCAACAACATAATGTTCTTGAACTGATCCAGCAGGATTTCCCAAGTACTACGCCCAGCAGTTTCTTCTAGTTCGTTGGGGCCGTACTTTTGCAATCTCTGCTCAATTTCTTGGGGTGTTAAGCCACTGTCTGCATTACTATCGAGCAGGTCTAGCGCTTTATCAACTTCTAAACTATGCCAAACGGCGGCACCTTCAGGCAGAGAATTAGCAGACATCGTGTAGGTCACAGCAAATGGTTACAAAATTTGATCATAATTTAGTGATGGCAGGAATTCCATCTTCTAAAGTTACATTAAGGCGATCGCCCAGTTGCACGAGTGGATCTGTAATTCTTAACATTTGTAAATTTATTTTTTTTAAGATAGTGTTATCTCTCACGAAAGAGTTTTTCAGAACACATTCTACCGATAATTGTGAGTAATAGAGCTTTGAAAAAGACGCAAGGGAGCAGGGAGCAATAAGCAAGGGGGATAGAAAACAATGGGGATTCGACCCGACCACAAAAAGAACCACACCCACTGTTGTCGGGGACTCAGACCCATGTTCCACTCTGCTTTACAGCAGTTCTTCATGGGGTCATTTCCCTCTGCAAGAACAGCAATAACTGCTCCCTGCCTCTTCTTTGAAGGTTAGTTCCAGAGCATCTGCCAGAATGAATTTAGGCTGTATTGCTTTAATTTACATCTGGTCAATAGCTAGGATGCTTGGCACAAGTACATTTATTCATTGTTAATTTTGAGAGAAGTTGCCAGTAAGGTTTTCCTACCTAGTAAATTTTTCAAGAATAATTTTGAATTGCTTAAATAATCATGTTTTCTCCCCTACCAAAAGGTGAGGGCTTTTTACACTTCCCACAAGGTTTTATGAGTTTTGCACTCCCCAGTTTGACCGTTAGCCAGATGTTTGGGCAAAAGACGATTCGACCGCTTACTGCTGCAACCCTGTGTGGCATTACTTTCATTAAAGATAGACTGATTGCTATTGACAGTATTAAAGGGCATCTATTAGAAATTGATCCCACCTCTGACAACAGCACAATTCTCAATCCCCATCAAGTTAAAGAATTTACTGATGTCACTGGTCTAGCTGCGTGGGAAGATACCCTGTGGGTGAGCCGAGAAAATAGTGTTTACATCTGCAAGCTCAATGCTTTGGATCTGGAACATTTTGTAACATTGCCTTATCCTGCTGACGGCGTTGCTGTTTGGGAAACAACAGTTTATGTCAGTTGCCAAAGGCTAGGCTACATTCTGATTTATGACCGCGAAACGCGAAAAGAGATTACCAGGTTTTATGCCCCAGGCGTTGGGATAGAGAATTTAGCTGTAACTCAGGAAATGCTGTGGATTTGCGATCGCACCGAACAATCAGTTTACGCGATGGATAGAGCCACAGGAGAAGTTCAATTTAGCGTCCTGACACCATTTGAATGTCCCACAGGCATAGCAATTCATAAAAATGGCGAAACAGGAAAAAAAAGTATTTACATCGCTTACGCCTCAGAGGAGGCTTATATTAGAGACAATCCAAATGCCGATCCTAGTTATGAGCTAACATTCCGCGATCGCACTTTTATTCATCCTCTGTATTATCATTACGATCCAGATAAGCGCTACGCCCTCTCTAATGGCTATCTGATTGAAATGTCTTATGCTGAGGAAATTGCCCCCTTAGACGAGGTTTATTTACCTGAGCTAGAATGGCGCATCGCCTTACCATCCGAAACAGAGCGTCAAAAGGTAAAACACGTTGAACCCATTGGTATACCTTTTACCGAAGAAGTGGTACAGGGGCAACGTGTCGCAGTCTTTAAATTTGATTCTCTTGCTCCAGGTGAACGGCATATCTTTGGCTGGAAAGCACTTTTGGAAGTTCGCGGTATCAAATATCGGATTACACCCAGAGATGTGGAAGATATACCTAAACTGTCCCCAGAATTAGAAACACGCTACCTAGTGGATGACGACGATTTAGCAATGGATACTACCATTGTTCGCCGTGCCGCCAGAGAAGCGATTGGTTCTGAAACCAATGTGCTGCGGAAAATGCACAGCATCCGCAACTACGTTTACGATCAGTTATCTTACGGTATTAAACCTTACATCGACACACCAGATACAGTTTTAGAACGGGGTGTTGGTTCCTGTGGCGAATATGTCGGCGTTTTACTTGCCCTATCCCGTTTAAATGGCATCCCCTGCCGCACTGTAGGTAGGTACAAATGTCCTCCTCATAGTGACTTAATAGGTGTGCCGCTACAACCAGAGTTTAATCATGTTTGGTTGGAGTTCTACGTCCCGAATTTTGGTTGGTTGCCAATGGAATCAAATCCTGATGATATAGGTGAAGGTGGCCCTTATCCGACGCGCTTTTTTATGGGCTTGTGCTGGTATCACATTGAAATTGGCAAAGGTATCACCTTTGAAACCGTGACAAGTCAAGGTGCGCGGCTAACCAAAGAAGATATCCCCATCGGTGATTTAGCGATAAATCATATCCGATTCACAATTCTTAAAGAGTTACCGCCTTTTTAAATTAGGGCATTGAGGAAAGGCGCTAAGAAAGCGAGTAAGGTGTGTTATGCCGTAGGCTAACGCACCTTAATACTCTCTGCTTAACCACTATTTTGGTCTACTTGTAAACTCTTGTTCCTATTCAAGTATTCTTCAAACAATTCAAAAAATCTCTGTAGTGCCTCATGCTCGTCTACAGAATAGAAAAGAATTATTTTAGACCATGACTGACCTGAGTTAATTCCATATTTTTCTTGAACCCATGATTGAAAACATTCAAATTCTCTTTCTGGCTCTGTTGGAGGTACGCCAACTTCCCTTCGAGCCAGACTATATCCTCGCAAAAGCATATCAAGCTTAGTAATTGAACTAGTTCCCAAGAACATACCCGGTCTCTTCTTTATGCCCTTTAGAATCTCGTTGTAAATATCAAACTGACGAAAGCTCAAATCCTGACGAAGCTTCAAAACGTCTTCACTTTCTTGAATTTTTGAACTATTTTTCTGCTTTAAGAACTGATCAAATTCTTCAAAGAACCTATAAAAAGCACTTCGTTCACTTCCAGAACCAAAGAGAATTATCCCAGCCCAAGATTGACTCACATTAGTTTTTGCTCTTTCTTGCATCCACTCGTTAAACCCGTCTGTTTCAGAGCCTTTTTGAGTGAACCCTAGTCGGATTAGACCACTTAAATACCCATTTAAGAATGAATGAAGACAAGTAATTGATGGCTTATCTATGAACATGACTGGATTTTCTTTAATCTTTTGAAGCAGCGTGGAAAGATCATTCATGCTAGCAACCTGTACTTTGATGAAGAATGTTCTTGAAAGATATTTCCTATTTAAAATAAGTATCCTGATCTTCGGAACTTGGCTCCAGAAAGTTCCTTGCTGATAAAGGTGAGATTATTTATCCATTGCTCCGTAGGAACTCCGTCAGGATGAAGGTTATCAAAAACTTTTTCTTCTCCATTTATCCTAATCGCAATTCCTTCATGATGACCATTAGTTGAAATAATATAGTCTGGTGCTGCTTTAGGTGGGTGGCTATCATCATATATGTTGTCATCTTCTTTTACTGATTTCGTCGTATCAAGTTTAATCCGCTCTCCATGAATACCCTGCTCTCTCAAGTAAGTCTCAATTTCAGCAGCGCATTCAACACAGAATTCATTCGGATGCTTACTTACGATATCGCGGATATCTTGAAGAACTTCAGGAGTAACTTTTCCTGACTGATCGGGCGCACTGCTTGCGAAGAAAACATTAGGATTGTACGGTTCTGGATCATTCGTATTTACTATTCCGTCATTATCATTGTCTAAGTCAATTGAATCTGGAATGCCATCTTTATCAAAATCAGGAATTCCAGGAAAAGTAAAAAATCCAGACTCCTTTCTCAACAAACCCTCATCTGCTGGCGTATTAGGGTCGTCTGTCTCTTGCCCTGGAATTACAATTGTCGGAGCATTAATCTTATCTCCAGGATTTAATAGACCTCCTGCTGGCATTGAACTAATTAAACCTTGCCAGTCAGAATTATTTAGTAATTTAACAGCAGCATTGCGTTTTTCTTGAGGCCAATCTTTCCACTCTTTTTTATTGTTCCTAACTTTGATTTCTGTACCAGGAAAATAGGCATAACCATCTCCACCAAACCTTTGACCATCCACCAAAACCCCGACACCACTACAGTATGTGTGGAAATTAACAAGAATAAACTGAGGTTCACTGATCCAATTGCCAAGAAAGGTTAGAGGATGTTTGCTACAATCGCCAACCCATATTCCATTACCAGAAAAAGTCCAGCTAGTACAAACCTCAGAGTCATTAGGGTAAGTAGCACAGTATTTTTCTTTAGCCTTATTTTGAGCCTGCTCATTTTGCGCCCGATTCCAAATATAAAAAGCGGCAACCCCAGATAGGCGCATATCCCCAACAACCGTAGTACCAGCAACAACTTCCACAGAAGAAGTAGTAACTCCAGTAGCTGTAGTGGTACTAATTGCTGTCGTTCCGGCAGCCTCCGCAGTGGGAGCAGCAACAGCAGGAGCTACTTCAGAACCTATAGCAGCGGCACATTCAGGATTAGCAGCGCAAGCATCTAGGGATGATAGGAATGCATAAGCAGGTTTAGGAAAAACTCCCTTAAATATTAGAAGAAAAAGAAACGTCCAAATTCCTACTAATCTAGAGATAGATTTCTTTGTGGTTAATCGCACTAGTCTTAACTCCTCACAACCAAAGATAAAAATAGGTGTAGTTTACATCTAGGTTGTCTCACAGGAGTCGAGAATGAGGCCAGTAAAAGTACGAAGATTTAGCAGCTATTTTTTGAAGATTGAACCAAGATAAAAGAGGTAAACCAATTAGCTATTAACTCTTAAACTGGGCATTGGATACGATTTATACTGCTTAAAATCGGCAAAATCACAGATTGAGTTAAATGGGCAAAAACGGCAGTGAGAACCAGGATTTGGAGGGAAAATTTTACTAAAATTACTAGTTTCTTCGTGATATTTTTGCAAATCGTGCTGGTGCTTGTGGGCAATATTTGCTAACTCTAATTTTAAGTATTCTAATTCACTATTATTAATACTAATTAACTCTGACTTTTTACATATTTCTAAATTATAAAATGATGCGACAGCTTCCTGTCCAGGATAAAGATAACGAGCAGCTAGCAAATAAACTAATGCCTGTCGTCGGTCAAAAGCCGACTTACCAGTTTTGAAATCTAAAATATGTATTGTGCTATCAGACTCAATGAAAACGCAGTCCATAGCCGCGTATAAGCGAAAACAATAATCTTCTTGTTCAACTACTATCGGTTTAGGAAAGCCTTCATCACCAGGAGTTAATTGGATAATATCTTTATTCAAAAGCAACGGCGCATCGTGATATTTTTTCAAAATTTGCAGCACGCGTTGCTGAACTTGAACACTTGAGTTACCTAATTTAAGTAGCTGTGCAACTTTTTCTACACCATCTGCTTGCTTCAACAGATGCCTGTGATGATGAAACTCATAAACGCCTTTTTGGGCAAGTATGCCAATTCTCTGGGGCGCGGTGGCTTGCGCTAAAAGCGCTTTGACTTTTGGTTCGTGTTGCCGTGCTTTGATAAACCCCCGTCTCATCTGGCAATGCCAGCGTTCTTGCCCGGTTGCTGGGGCAACTAGAGACCAAAGGTGATAACTGGCAAAAGGTCGATCGGGGGTTGACATTGCTCAGAAACAGTGAGAGAAAATACGGTGGGGAGAAGTTTAAACTAAGGCTTGCTTAGAAAAGAACTTCGGAGAATAGTTGCTGCTACACACGGTTTGCGAGAAGCTTTTATAGTACTGATAATGTACGGGAGCAAGTGGCAAAAATGTCCAGCAAGATAAAATTTGGTACTGATGGATGGCGAGGGATTATTGCCGATGACTTTACTTTCCCCAATGTGCGGAAAGTAACAAGGGCAATTGCCGCTTACTTGGATACAGCCTACACAAAAGATAGACCAGTGCTTATTGCCTACGATACTCGCTTTTTAGCTGACCAGTTTGCCCAAACATCGGCCCAAGTTTTGGCAGACTTGGGTTGGACTGTAAAAATTACCGACCGGGATTGTCCCACACCAGTAATTGCCTACAACGCCCGTCATCTAAATTCTGCTGGGGCATTAATGTTTACTGCTAGCCATAATCCAGCACCCTACTGTGGAATTAAATATATACCCGATTATGCTGGGCCTGCCACTCCAAAGATTACTGATACTATTGTGGCAAATATAGAAAGTGCTTCGGATGAGTTGCCTCTTAGCAGCCCATTAGGTTCAATTTCAATTTTCGATCCCAAACCTGATTACCTGCAATTTATCTACACCTTACTTGATATAGAAAAAATTAAAAGCGCTAATTTAAAGGTAAAGTACGATGCCCTTTATTCTACCTCTCGCGGCTATTTAGATGAAGTTTTGCAACATTGTGGCGTTCAATTAGAAAGTTTCCACGATTGGAGGGATGTTTTATTTGGGGGTGGGATGCCAGAACCTAAAGGAGAACAATTAGTTGAGTTAGTAGAAGCAGTAGTTAGCGATCGCGCTGATTTGGGTTTGGCGACTGATGGAGATAGCGATCGCTTTGGTATCGTCGATGAACAAGGAACTGTCCTGACTCCTAATACTGTGCTGTTGGTTCTAGCACGTCATTTAATCAAAAATAAAGGGAAAACTGGCGCGATCGTCCGCACTGTGGCGACAACCCACCTACTGGATAATTTTGCGGCCAAAAATGGACTGCAAATTTACGAAACACCAGTCGGTTTTAAATACATCGGCGAAAAAATGCGGGAAACTGCCGTGTTAATTGGTGGAGAAGAATCCGGTGGTTTAAGTATTATCGGGCATATTCCCGAAAAAGACGGGGTATTAGCCGATATGCTGGTGGCAGAAGCGATCGCTTATGAAGGCAAACCTCTGAGTCAACTTGTCAAAGAAGCGATCGCCGAAGCCGATGGGCCACTTTACAATAACCGCCTAGATTTGCACCTGTCAGAGGCGCACAAAATCGCCGTCATCGACTCCTTTTCTAAAAATCCACCTACAGACGTAGCAGGAATTAAAGTCAAGGAAGTGGGGCGTAAAGACGGTATTAAGCTGTATTTAGAAGAAGGTAGCTGGGTTTTACTGCGTCCTTCCGGTACAGAACCACTGGTGCGCGTCTATCTAGAAACCAACACTCCCGAAAAACTAACCAAAATCGCCAAAGAGTTAGAGAGTGTCATTGCTAAATTAGAGGGATAAGAATTAGCAGTTAGGAGAGATGCGATTAATCGCATCTGTACAGGAGTTAAGAATTGTAAATTAACAACTCTTAACTTTTGACTCCTAGCTTCTCACTCCTCACTTTGCTCAAAGTATGAAAACTCTTGCTCCTTTTTTGACATCTCTAGTTGTAGCGGTTTGGGTAATTGCGATCGCAATTATTTCAGTCCAAAATGCCACACCAGTGTCGTTAAAATTCTTAACATTCCAATCGATTCAAATACCAATGGGTTTAGTGCTAGCTTTTAGTGCCGGTTTAGGGTTAATTGGTATGGCGCTGCTGCAACCTTTTTGGGGACTAGCTGATTTTAGTCAACGTAATTCTCGATTAGAAGAGGATGCAGAATTTTTTGTTGACGATGAAGATTTTTGAGGGTTGAATAGCTATGCAGTACCAAAATATTATTACAATCGAACCAGGAAAACGAGGTGGTAAGCCTTGTATTCGAGGAATGCGAATTACTGTATACGATGTTTTATCGTATCTTGCATCTGGCATGACCTACGAAGAAATGCTTGATGACTTTCCTTATTTGACACAAGAGGATATTTTGGCTTGCCTGAGCTATGCGGCTGATCGAGAACGGCAAATGCTGACAATGCAAGCATGAAGTTATTGTTTGACCATAACTTATCACCTCGGTTAGTTAATCGACTGGCTGATATGTACCCAAACTCTCAGCATCTTTTTCTTATAGGCTTAGATCAAGCAGATGATTTAACTGTCTGGGAGTATACCCGACAAAATGAATTTACTGTTGTAACCAGAGATGCTGATTTTAATGAGTTGAGCATTTTGCGAGGATTTCCTCCGAAAGTGATTTGGATTCGTTATGGCAATTGTTCAACCAGACAGATTGAAGAGATTTTGCGATTGCATGTAGAGGATATCCAAGCTTTTGACAAAAATCCAGATTTGGGAGTTTTGACACTGTATTAGATTTGGAAATTATGGAAACTGAGTATGATTTTAGCCAAGGCAAGCGGGGAGCGATTGAATCAACACCGACAGGCAAAACTCGAATTACAATTCGTTTAGATGATGAAGTACTAGCATGGTTTCGTGACCAAGTTCACGCAGCAGGTGGGGGAAATTACCAAACTTTGATTAACGATGCCTTGCGTGAGTATATTCAGCAGCGCCGTGAACCCCTAGAAGATACATTACGGCGAGTGTTGCGAGAGGAACTTGAGCGTATTGGAAAATAAGGATATTTTGGCTTGCCTAAGCTATGCGGCTGATTAAAAACGGCTATGAGTGGAAATTATACAGCAGATTTTAATTTGTGGATTGAACAGACAGCCCAACAATTGCGATCGCATCACTGGCATGAAATAGATGTAGAACATCTGATTGAAGAGGTTGAAGGCTTGAGGAAAAGTGAACGAAGGGATATTGCCAGTCAACTAACTCGCCTACTGTTACATCTGCTCAAGTGGCAATATCAACCTCAGCGTCGCTCAGATAGTTGGCTAGATTCCATTACTGATTCTCGTACCCAAATTGAGTTAGCTATACTCGATAGTCCTAGTCTCAAGAACTATCCTACAGAGCAACTTGAAGAAAGCTATCAAAGGACACGTCGCCAAGCAGCCAAGCAAACGGAAATACTTATATCCGTGTTTCCAGAAGAGTGCCCATATTCTTTAGAATTAGTGTTGGATGAAGACTGGCTACCAGAAGCAAATTTATATCTCCATTGATAAACAAGAATGCTCTATAACCATTAATATTACAGAGCACCATCTGGATAAAATTGCAGAAATTAGCGCAAAAGTTGGGTATCTCTGTTGTCGTGATTAAAGCGATTGATTGTTTTACAAGAAGCTAAGATTAATCAATCCTAAGATATGGGAATAAAGGCAATGACTACAGCGATCGCTAAAAAGATGACCTTTGAAGAATTCCTAAATTATAACGATGGAACGGATACTTTATATGAATTAGAAAACGGAAAACTCATTGTCATACCTTCAGAAAGTGATATTAATCAACGGATTGCGACGTTTTTATTAATTTATTTTTCGCAACTAGGCATCCCATCTTATCAGTTGCGGATGAAGGCAGAGTTAGCTGTTAATAGTACACAGGTGGGGGTACGTATACCTGATTTGGTGGTATATTCTGAGGAGTTAGCAAAGGTGATGGAAGGAGTTACGCGATCGCTAATTTTGATGGATATGCCGCCACCTCTGTTGGTGGTTGAGGTGGTGAGTCCGAATCAGGAAAATCGGGATTATTGCTACAAGCGATCTGAGTATGCAGCGCGGGGGGTTGCTGAGTATTGGATTGTTGATCCAATTGCCCAAAAGGTGACGGTGTTGGAATGGGTGGAGGGTTTTTATGAGGAGCAGGTGTATGTGGGAGATCGGGCGATCGCTTCTCCTGTTTTTGCTAATCTTAAATTGACTGCTGCTGAAGTTTTGCAAGGATGAGATGTGATGAATGGCGATCGCTATTATCTGAGAACGCCTCTAGGTGGAAGCCTTGCACTACATGAAAAAAGCCTACATTGGTAGGCTTTTGAGAAAGTTTTGGAGCGATCGCGCTGTTATAAAATCAAAATGTCCATTCATGGTCTGGATCATCTAATGCGGCGCGAACAGAAGTTAAGTTAGCAAGGTCTTTGAAAGGGCAGGATTTAGCTATTTCTATGATTGAGTTTAAGGTAAGGGCTAATTGGTCATTATTACCGGATGCGTAGGCGTAGCCCGCCGAAGGCATCGCATGATCAACGACAGCAAATAAAGCGCGAAAGTTTTTTGCACGTTCATCGAAAGAGCTATCTAAATACGCTATCAACAACTCTCGCTGGGCATTAATCTTGGTGATTGTTTCTTTTTCCCAAGCTTCAATCTCTCGTCTCTTTGTCTGTTCTTGTTCGGCAATTATTTTATATTCACTATAAGCTGAAGAAACTGCATCAACACATTGTGTTTTTTCCAAAGCTGCTATCTCTCGCCTTTTAGTCTTTTCTTGCTCTCCAATTTGCTTGTAACTAGAAACAATGCTTACTAAGGATTTTGTGGCGTTAATGGCAGTAGATATTGTACCAATACTTGCTAAAACCATTGCTAAATACCTCCCAGAGTTTTGTATTTAGCTTGGATGGTTAAAGTAGAAGGGTTTAATAGTCCTTCATTATTTAAAATAGGAATTTTCATAATTTCTGCAAGTGCTTTAATTAAAAGTGCTACCTCTTGAAATTTCCTAGCATCGTGATCGCTATTAAAAGGTTGGGCTTCAAGCTCTTGAAGTGCGGATTTAGCAAGGTTGTTTAAGTTACACACTAAATTAGCCAGTTCCACTATTCGCCCTTGAACCTGTAATAGAAAATCTTGAGCTGCTTCAATATTGGCAATCTCTACGTTGACATTAGCTTCATACTCTCGCGCTTTAGTCAAAGCTTCCTCACCCTTACCAGCAAGTTGAAAACCCCCAACCATCAACGCCGGGGCGAGTGTAATACCTCCCAATACAGCACCACCAACTGCCATACTGCTACCACCTAACCAAGCTATGGTCGCATTCCAAGCCGCAGCACCACCAAGTTGTGAGATAGCGACTTCAGTAGTCCACAATCCAAAGAACCTGGAAACAGTAGCAGTACCTACACTCCTTGCTAAAGTAACTGCACTAGAACCTGCTACTGAGGCTGCAACCGCTGCTGAAATACCACCTTTGACCCACTGTTCAGCTTTGATAACTTCTGTTTTATACTCCTGAATTTGCTGAGTGGAGATGTCTAATTTAGTTATAATGTCCAGATTGTTTTGGGAAGCTCGCTGACCAATTCTTTCAATAAAAGCTATAAAGTTTGAAATTGTACCCTGCTTGATACGAAGTTGCATTTGACCATAAACTTCTGCTGACTGATTGGTAATTTCCCAGGTTGCTTTTAAGTTTTGCAAGCTACTTTCGTATTTTTGTTGAGCCTGTTCACCAATTTCCTTTGCCTGATTCATATTCCCAATGCCTTCAGCACCTTTTACTGCTCCGAAGGCTCCAGTGGCCAAAGCCGCAGCACCCAAAATCAATGGAATCATCAAATACTCCTGATTATGATTAGTATTTGGTTAGTACTCGTCTACGGGTTAAACATAAAAACGAGGCATCACCTTATACTTATATTTCCCTCAGATACCAAATAATTAACATTTAGAAGGTATAAATTTGAGACTATATTTTTCGTCTTGAGTTGCGATAATTCTGCGATCGCGCTGTTATTCCCAACGAAAACCTTAATACAGGGAAAAGGCGATAAAATATTAGCCACAATCTTGTGGAGATGATTGGCAATGAAAATTAAAGCAGTTATCTGGCAACAAGACGGTGTGTGGTGTGTCTCTGTACCAGCCCTACCAGGATGTCATACTTGGGGAGACAGCTACGAACATCTATTAGAGATGCTGCAAGATGCAGTTCAAGGTTGGTTGGAAGTTGGACTTACCCAAGAACATTTGGACTAAAAGCGATCGCTTAAGCTAAAAATATTTTAATTTGCATCGTCAGAAAAATAGACCTCTTGTGGGGTGGGCATCTTGCCCGCCCTGGTTGTGCAAATCAAAGGCACAACAGCTTATTACTGTAGATTGATTCTAGACTACTTATCCCGGATTTCTCACGAGGGAGAAAAAAACACCTGGATTAGCCAGACTTAGGATAAATTAATTGATACATTCTTAAATTCCCCGTAGATTA
>NZ_JBALCW010000074.1:0-6661 GCF_036917635.1 Nostoc sp. | reverse complement strand
TAGCTAATGCGACTGCCAAGGTTAATCTTTGTTTTATTCGGTTGATGGTTAAGAGGCTTGCTGCACCTTCTTAGATGTCAAATGGGTTCTATAAAATTGATATCAAGACTCATGTTGATATTATTACGAATATGCAAGCATTTTTTCTACTGCTCACCCGTAGTCAGAGGTCAAATTGAAAAACTGCGATCAGATCGCTAACGCTAGATTTTTCACCACAATTCCCAAAGTCTTATAATTCTGCACTTCAATTAGCGTAAACTGACAATTAATGGGTAATAATTCAATAGTGTTAGCGGCACGAAATGTAATCGTTTTGTTTGTTGGCTTCTCTGCTACTCCGCTTTTCGGTAAAATAACTTAGCAGATCAGCAAAGAACAGGTTCAGAATCATGACTCAAGCGAGTATTGGGATTATTGGTGGCAGTGGTCTGTATAAAATGGATGCGCTCAAAGATGTAGAAGAGGTGCATGTTCAAACGCCCTTTGGTTCACCATCTGATGCTTTAATTTTGGGGACTTTGGATGGTACACGGGTAGCTTTTTTAGCGCGTCATGGCCGCAATCACACACTTTTACCCTCAGAGTTACCGTTTCGCGCTAATATCTATGCAATGAAGCAATTGGGTGTGGAGTATTTAATTTCAGCTAGTGCTGTGGGTTCCTTGAAGGAAGAGGCGAAACCACTGGATATGGTGGTGCCAGATCAGTTTATTGACAGAACAAAAAATCGGATTTCAACGTTTTTCGGTGAGGGAATTGTTGCTCACATTGCCTTTGGCGATCCGATTTGTAAGAATTTAGCTGGTGTTTTGGCAGATGCGATCGCATCTCTCAATTTACCAGAAGTTACTCTCCATCGTGGCGGTACTTATGTGTGCATGGAAGGCCCGGCTTTTTCTACCAAGGCGGAATCAAATCTTTACCGTAGTTGGGGTGCAACAATCATTGGGATGACGAATTTACCAGAGGCGAAGTTGGCGAGGGAAGCGGAAATTGCATACTCAACTTTAGCGCTGGTGACAGATTATGATTGTTGGCATCCAGATCATGATAGTGTGACGGTGGAATTGGTGATTGGCAATTTGCTGCGGAATGCTGTGAATGCTCAAAAGGTGATTCAAGAAACTGTGCGACGGTTGAGTGAAAATCCACCGCCGAGTGAGGCGCATTCGGCGTTGCAGTATGCGATTTTGACTCAGTTGGATAAAGCACCAGCTGCGACGAAGGAAAAATTAGGGTTATTGTTGCAGAAGTATTTGTAGTGTTGGTGATGAATGAGCGATCGCTACGACAGGCTATTGAGCGATCGCACCATCATCATAAAATCATACAGGCGATCGCTTTATCCCAAGTTCGGGCGATTGCTCATTACTAAAATCTCTTTGTGACAGACAAGACCTCGCTGATATAATACCTGTCTATGTTTGATAACGTCTGTCGCTTTTTAGCAGAGTCATTTTCAGCCGATTTCGCCACCTGGTTACTTGGCGAATCTATTGCACTCACCCAACTCAGTCCATCAGAATTATCCCTCGAACCGATTCGAGCAGATGCGTTAATTCTGTTACAGTCAGATGAAATTGTTCTGCATATCGAATTTCAAACCGAAGCAAAAGCCGAAATTCCTTTTCGGATGACTGATTATCGCTTAAGGGTGTATCGCAGATTTCCCCAAAAGCGGATGCATCAAGTTGTCATTTACCTGCAACCCACCACATCCGAATTAGTCCAGCAGACAACTTTTGTTTTAGAAAATACCCGTCATGAATTTGGAGTCATTCGTCTTTGGGAACAACCAAGCGAGATATTTTTAAATACTCCTGGTTTGTTACCATTCGCAACCCTCAGTCAAACTGAGGATAAAACGCGAACATTACAACAGGTTACTGAAGCTATTGAGCAAATAAACGATACCCGGACACAAAGTAATATTGCTGCGTCAACGGCAATATTAGCTGGGTTAGTATTAAACAAAGAACTGATTAAAAGGTTATTACGGAGTGATGCTATGCGCGAGTCTGTAATTTATCAGGATATCCAGCAGGAAAAAGCTTTATCGATTGTTATCCGACTACTTCGCCGTAAAGTCGGAACTGTTCCACCTGCACAGCTATTGAAAATTCAAGCTTTAGACTCAACACATTTGGATGATTTAGCAGAGGCTTTGCTTGATTTTTCGAGTTTAACCGATTTAGAAGCTTGGTTAGCGCAAAATCAAGGTTAATACAGCAGATTTAGGGAATTGTCTGAGTCAGAATAGTTTCTTAAATTAAAGCAAAAAGCGATCGCTAAGTAGGTAGGCAAGATAAAACCAAACTATGTAACGAAAAGTAAAATCTCTGTATTTGGCTCGTAGTTGCGCCCTCTTGCGCTTTAGCGCAACTACGAGCCAGTGATGATTATTTGCGCCCACTTACTTCCGACGGGTGTAGCTGTGGCACTATTATGTGAAATCATACAGGCGATCGCTCATTACTAAAATCTGTGTCCCCCCGTCTTTGCCACCCATGCAAAATCGGCATAGTAAACAATCCCCACGCCAAACCCGTAATCAATCCAAAAGGCGTAACCAGATAGTTATTAAAACTCCACAAACTAAAAATCTGTGCTGCTAATTCCAAAGGATAAGCCATCATCAGCACACTAGCTAAAGCTACACCACTCCAGCCATACTGATTCAACCAGTAAAAACCTTTACCACCAGTTACCCCATACAACAGACGAGTAATCAGCAAACCCGTTACAGTGCCGTAGCAGCGCATACACACAGCCATAATAAACGGTGGTGCTAAATCTAACCCCATATTTGGTTGCGGACAGACATGATTACCCATGAAATAAATGATGTCCGCAATCGCAGGAAGCAAAGACACTCCAGACGCAGCCAAAAAGGGAGAGATAGGCGGGCCAAAAACCATCCCTACCAACAACAAATCAGCAATCCAACTTACCCAATTAACCTGCAATTCACCGAAAGCTACTCTTGTCATCTCCCTTTCTCTGCGCCCTCTGCGCCTCTGCGGTTCGTTCTCTTAACCTACCTTATTAACATAAGGACTTGTCAACTTATCCAACTGCTGAATCAACAAACTCAAGAATAATCCCACATCCGTCACCACACCCACCGATTCTACAGAACCGCGATCGCTTAACTTAGTTACCACAGCTGGATTAATATCCACACACACCATTTTCACCCCAGCCGGAGTCATATTTCCCACACCAATGGAGTGCAGCATAGATGACAGCATCAAAATCATCTCCGCACCTTCTAAGTGTTTAGCATATTCCTCCTGTGCTTGAATCAAATCCATTAGGGTATCAGGCAAAGGCCCGTCATCCCGAATCGATCCCGCAAGCACAAAAGGCACATTATTGTGGACACACTCATACATCACGCCACTTTTAATTGCTCCCGCCTCCACAGCTTTGGGAATGCTGCCATAACGGCGGATACTATTAATTACCTTCAGGTGATGGCGATGTCCACCATGCACGGCGACACCCCGCTTCATGTCTACACCCAAGGAAGTACCCATGATATTTTGCTCGATGTCGTGAACTGCGATCGCATTACCACCCAGCAAAGCTTGCACGTAACCTTCCCGAACCAGTTGGGCCAAGTGTTCACCGCCACCAGTGTGAATTACCACTGGGCCCGCGGTGACAACTACCTTACCACCAGCATCGCGGATTTTCCGCAATTCCCAAGCCACTTGCTCAACAACCAATTCCACGCGCCGTTCGCTGGAAACCCCCGCCGACATAAAGCTGAATTCTTGGGTGCTGCGTAGTTCCCGCGATTCAGTTTTGCGGATGGTGCGGATACCTAGAACGTCTACAATTACCTGTTCGCCAACTTTTAAATCTCGGAGTATTTTACACCGAGCGACGAAGCTATTGGCAGTTTGAGTAATTGCGATCGCGCCATCCATCCGTTGATTTTCCACCTTTACCCACTGACTATTAATTCGGACTTCAGTGGGATAAATTGTACTAACGTAGAAATCATCGGGCGCAACACCATCTTGGATTACCGGTTCGAGTTTAGCGTCTCGCTCATCATGGGGTAAATCTACAGCACCCAAATCAATCAACATTGAGATGATTTCTTCCATCACCTCATGGGATGGCGCTGATACTCTCACTTCAGCTGCTGAGGTACTTTGGCGCTGTTCTCCCAAGTTAAAATTCAGGACTTTGAAACTTCCCCCAGCGTCTATAATCAAATCCAAAGCGCGGTTAATTAAGCCTGCATCTAGCAAGTGTCCTTCCATGCGAATTACACGGCTTTCTACCGAAACATTGGCATGAATTTCATCTCTAACTGGTTCTGTTACCCGCAAAGTTAAGCATTTAGCTGCACCACCAGCTTTAAGAAATTCGGTAAGCGGTGTTTCCAGCACTTGGAAACCTGCATCTGCTAGGCGGGTTTTCAAAGCATGACTTGCCTTGTTCATGATGACGATGCTATCCACATTTACCGCATTACAAGCGAAGTTGACTGCATCAGCCTCTTCAAGTGCGATTCGCTTTTCCGGTGCGACTCGCATTTCAATTAAGCGGTTTGAGTAAGAATCAAAAGCGCCTGGATAGTATAGCAAATAGCCATTTGCTAGGGGACAAAAACAGGTATCTAAGTGATAAAAACGTTCGTCTATCAGTCGCAGGGATAGCACCTCAATATCCAGCCATTTAGCTAAATAAGGGTGAGAATCTAATTCCGAGCGGAAACCATATCCCGCCCATAACCAGCGTCCTTCTCGATCTAGCAGTGCGTCCCCTGCTCCTTCAAAGGGCAAATCTTTGGGGAGTTCATTGACTGTATAACCATTTGCCTCAAACCATTGTTTGAAGAAAGGCTCCTCTCCCTGACGTTCTTTGTGCAAAAAGCGACTGAGGACGACATTATCCCCTAGTACTAAGCCAGCGTTAGCGGTAAAAACTAAATCTGGCCAACCTTTTTCTGGTGGTACTAAGTCTACAATGGCGTGTTGTTTAAGGATCTGGTGTAGTCCTTGCCACTGTTCCACGGCGCGATCGCGCGATGACTTGTGAATATTCCCTTCCATCCAAGGATTAATCACATAGTCCACATCGTAGTGGTCAGGAGGACACATCAAAAAGCGAATACGGGAAGTCATAAAAATCTTACAAGCGTTTTATATGCTACAAGCTTATTTGGGACACAGATTCTCGATTTACTGACATTCGGTAAAATCTGTTACTAGTAGTCAGCCAAGTCAACAATGCTTGATTTCAGCGCTTTAGCGCTCAAATCAAGGACTAAAGTCCTTACTACGAACTTATTCACCCATCAAAGTTGCTCTGGTGGACTACTACAGGTTCTATCTTTTGATAGTTGAAGCCTTTACAAAGGCTTCGTTCTTAATTCTATTACTCGAAGATGGTAATAAGTAGAGAACGTGGCAAAAGTCATTTGTCATTTGTGATTTGTCATTCTCCCCCTGCCTCCCCTGCCTCCCCTGCCTCCCCTGCCCCCTCCCTCTTATGTCATCCCCCCTTGAGCGCCCGCTAAAATTTGAAATTAGACTGCCATCTTCCCATCCTCATTTATTGGAAGGACTAGAAATATGGCTGCGCTTAGGTTTGATATCCGATACCCAAGTTAGGCAGCTATGCCGAGAATTTCTCGTGTGTACGGTGGTGTTGCAACCCCAGCCTGAAGCTGAAACAAAGGTAGCGTTTGTAACTTCCGACCCCGTGCAGGAGTTGCCCATAGCAGCTTTACAATCTAGTAGTGGTAGACAACCGCGGCAAAAACCAGCTAAACCCAACTTTATCAGCACAATGTTGCAGTCATTAGGGGCAGAACTGAGTGTGCGTTGGCTACTTTTTCTAGGGGTATTCTTGGTAGTCGTGTCCTCTGGGGTACTGGCAGCGAGTCAGTGGGAAAGGTTTCCGGCTTCTGGACAGTATGGAGTTTTATTTGCTTATACTTTAACTTTCTGGGGATTAAGCTTTTGGGGAACTAGGCAAAGCAACCTTAGATTGACGGCTCAAACTTTGCTGATTGTCACCATGATGTTAGTCCCAGTGAACTTTTGGGCAATGGATAGCTTTCGATTGTGGCAAAATCCTTTGGATTGGATTGTAGTTGCGATCGCCTGTCCTACCCTAACTGCTATAACTGTTTTACTCTCCAAAAATCGTAGTATTTTTCCCAATTTACTTACCGATAAATTACCTCTAATAAATATTCTGGGGCTGAGTTATCTGCATTGGGGTTGGCAATTAAAAGGATTTCCCTTGATTGCCGTTTATCTGGCAATGATCGGCACAACTATCATTACAGTTTATCACAATTACCAACAGCCTAATGGGATAAGTGAGGAAGATCGGCGCGATGTCTACGACGGGTTACGCCGACGCCGACGCCGACGGTTAAGTATTAGTTTACCTGCCACCGTAATTATTTATGCTTTGATAGTGCTGTTAGTTCGGGCGATTTTTCTTGCCAAGGTAGATGTCACACAGTTAGGGTTAGCTATTGGTATTTGCGGCTGGTTGGTAACTTGGCTAGCACAGCAGGGAGGGGAGGGGGCAGGGGAGGCAGGGGAGGCAGGGGAGGCAGGGGAGGCAGGGGAGGCAGGGGAGGCAGGGGAGGCAGGGGAGGCAGGGGAGGCAGGGGAGGCAG
>NZ_JBALCW010000073.1:0-34506 GCF_036917635.1 Nostoc sp. | reverse complement strand
TTTTAATCTACGGGGAATTTAAGAATGTATCAATTAATTTATCCTAAGTCTGGCTAATCCAGGTGTTTTTTTCTCCCTCGTGAGAAATCCGGGTATAGAACATCAATCTACCTCTCAAGCTCAGAGTTTATCCAAAAAGCTTCAGGTTCAAATATTATTTGTTTAAGAAATTTTTCAATTTCTCAGCTAACACCTGTACGTGAGGTTCATCAAGCAGAGAAAGGTGAGAGCCGGGAATATAATGGATATCTACTCCTCCAGTCACTAAATCGCCCCAGCCAAATTGCGGATCGTATTGTATGCCTACAGCTTCGTCCCGATGCTGATCCTCAGTTCGCAAAAGTACTACTTTACCGGAATACGTTGGGAAGATGTATTGACTCCTAGCTTGGACATTAATACCGATAATTTCTAAATGCTTGTCAGTTTCAGGAATAAGTGCTGCATCCAAGTAATGTTTATATCTATTTTGTAGACGAGACTTATTGCACTGGCTCGATTTGCCGAGCTTATGCCAGAGGTAAGTAGTGCCTTGTTTGATTAGATTATTGAAATGCAAGTAAATTCGCGTCAGCAATGGCGATCGCCAGCTATAACCTTCACGACAAGTATCAAGCATAACTAAAATCCCCACTTGCTCACCTTGCTGGCAAAGTTGTTGCGCCATCTCGAAAGCGACTATACCACCAAAAGAATACCCACCAAGATAATAAGGCCCCTTGGGCTGAAGAGTCTGAATTTCTTGAATGTAGTATGCTGCCATCTCTTCAACGCGAGTATGAATTGGCTTAGTTATATCGAGTCCAAGTGGTTGCAATCCATAAAATGGTTGATCGGAACCTAGATATAATGACAATTGACGGAAACCTAAAACTTCTCCACCAAGTCCGTGAACACAGAAAAAAGGCGGTTTGGAACCATGAGGTTGAATTTCTACCAAGGATGACCAATTGTGATGTTGTCTAGAGATATCTACTAAAGTTTTGTTTGTTGCTGCTTCTGGGGAGATGATTTTTGCTAGAGCCTCGACAGTATTTGATTGAAAAAGAATTGCTAGGGGCAGACTCTTGCCAAACATCTGCTCGATTTGCCAAAACAGTTTGACTGCTAGCAGAGAATGTCCTCCCAGTTGAAAAAAGTTATCTCTGACACCAATAGGGTGAACACCTAAAACTTGTTCCCAAATCTCTGTTAACTGATGTTCTACTTGATTGCGGGGAGCAACAAAGGTAGCTTCTAACTCTTGGTTCAAGTCTGGTAGAGGCAAAGCGCGGCGGTTAACTTTGCCGTTTGGGGTTAGGGGTAGTTTGTCCAGCAAGACAAAAGCCGAAGGCATCATATACTGTGGTAGCTTGCTAGAGAGGAAGCGCCGAATCTCACTAATGCTGGGTGCTGTTTGTTGATGAGGGACAATGTAAGCTAGTAAACGGACTTCGCCAAACTCATCTTCACGGGCAATTACTACAGTCTGCTGTATATCTGGGTGTTGGGCTAACACCGTCTCGATTTCTCCTGGCTCAATGCGGATGCCGCGAATCTTGACTTGATGATCGATCCGACCGAGAATTTCTAAAGAGCCATCAGGACGATAGCGACCGCGATCGCCTGTATAGTAAAGTAAATCCTGTTCGTCATTCCTAAAAGGATTCTTGACAAACCGAGCCGAATTTTCTTGGCGAGTGTTAATGTAGCCTAAACTCCGAAATGGTGTCCTCAGAACAATTTCACCCGCTTCACCAATACCACATAGTTGCTGATTTGGCGTGAAAACAAGTGCTTGAGTTTCAGGAAGCGGTAATCCGATTGGCTGTACCCCTGCTTTAAGTGCAGCAGGCACTTGATAATAACATTTAGCTAAAGTTGTTTCTGTCGGTCCATAGAGATTCACAATTTCACCAGATGCCGGGAAATTCTGCCGCCATCTCTTGACAAGTGTCTCTTTTAGTGGTTCTCCCGCAAAAAATAACCAGCGTAAACTACGCAAAGATACTTCTGTCGGCACATTCACTAACCATGATTGGGCTAAAGACGGAACTGTGTGTAACACAGAAATCTTTTCGCTTTCCAAGTAACGTAGAACTTTTGTTGGCTCTAAATTATCTCCTGTTGGTGGCAAACATAAAGTTGCACCACTGGTTAAAGGTAAGAAAATATCTCTGAGGACAACATCAAAGGTAAGTCCTGTCAATTGAGCAACGCGGTCTTCGACTCCAATAGCAAATGTCTGTCGTTGCCAATTCAGAAAATGCGACAGTCCTTTATGACACCCCAAGACACCTTTCGGTATACCAGTAGTACCAGAAGTAAAGAAAATATATGCAGCATCATCTCCAGCTATTTCTGGTAAGTGGATTTTGCTTCGGGCTACGCCGAAGCAGGTATCGTCCTGAGAATTTACAGCATATCCAGTATCTGCATCTACACAGATAATAGTTAAAGATTCCCATACTTCCCGATCTTCTAGGGGCTGATCGTCTATATAAAGTAGATATTTAGCTTTAGCCTCTTTGAGCATAATTTGCTGGCGTTGGCGTAGCCCACCGGAGGTATCGCTGGCAATAAGTTGCGAATCTATCGTTAGTAGCACGCCCCCACTCAAAAACACGCCCAACATACTCGCAATTAGCCCAAAACTCCTTGTACCGAACACGGCTACAACATCTCCCCTTTCGACTCCGTGAACCATTAGCACCTTTGCTAAGGTTTGAGCAATTCTGCCCAATTCTTCATACTTCCAAGTGCAACCTCCTTGAGAAATTGCTGAATGTTCGGGAGTTCTGTTTACCCAAGAGGTAAACATTGTTGTTACTAATTCATACTCTGGTTGTGGCAACACTGCCCTAGATTCTGGCAGTAAAGGTAAGGATTCTGGCGTGACAAGAGAATAGAAACTAATCGATTTATCGGGATTTTCAACAATCTGATTCAGCAAATGATGGAACTGTTGCAGCATTTCTAGCATTCGTTCTGCGGCAAACAAATCAGCATTGTAAACTAGTTTCAATTCAATGCCCTGTGATTGTTCTGCGATGTACAGAGTTAAGTCAAATTTAGAAGCAGCCTCCTCTAAGGCAATTGGTTCTACAACCAGTCCAGGCAATTCCGGCTGCAAGTCTTCCAAGTTGAGCATATTAAACCACACTTGAAACAGTGGATGGCGACTGGTATCTCGTTCTGGTTGTAGTTCTTCTACCAATTTCTCAAAAGGCATATCTTGATGAGCGTAAGCATCTAATGCGATTTGGCGAACTCGACCAAGCAATGAACGAAAACTGGGCTTACCAGAAAAGTCAGTCCGCAAAACCACAGTATTAATAAAAAATCCAATCAAGCTTTCTATTTCAGAACGGTTACGTCCGGCAATGGGTGAACCGATAAGGATGTCTTCTTGCCCAGTGTAACGATGCAGTATTGTCCCAAAAGCTGCCAGCAAAGTCATAAATAAAGTGACACTTTCTTGACGTGAAAGTGCTGTTAGCGATGCACTCAAATTCTGGGGTAGCATCAAAGATTTCGCCGCTCCCCGGTAGGTTTGGACTGGTGGACGCGGGTAATCAGTGGGCAATTCCAGTATAGTTGTAGCGCCAGCTAACTGGGTTTTCCAGTAGTTGATTTGATTAGAGAGTACCTCACCAGATAACCATTGACGTTGCCAAATAGCAAAATCGGCATATTGAATGGGCAGTTTTGGTAAGGGGAAGGGGTTATTGTTTAAAAAGCTTTCATAGAGGGCTGCTAATTGCTGCCAGAGAATACCCATCGACCAGCCATCAGAGGCGATGTGATGCATAACTAACAGTAATATATGCTCTTGTTCATTTTCTTGGAACAAAGTAGCACGCAGCATCAAGTCTGATTCTAGATTAAAGGCAGTAGAGACGTTATTAATTGCTTCTGTACAAGAGAGGGAAATTTTTGAGTCCTGATTAAAATTATTTCCCCCAGCCTTTAATTTAATTACTGTCAGTTCTACCGGGCGAGATGGGCTAATTATTTGTATGGGACTACCATCTGATGATGAGATAAAATTAGTCCGCAGTGCTTCATGATGAGCAGCGATCGCATTTAATGATTTTTGCAATACACTAAAGTTCAACTCGCCTGTTAACCGTACTGCTTTGGTGATGATATAAGCGGCATTGCTTGGTTCCAACTGTTCCAGAAACCAGACTCGCTGTTGAGCAAAGGATAAAGGAACTGAGTTTTGGTTGGTTCGTTGGGGAATAATTTGGTTGGGGGAGTGGTCTGTTTGAGTTTGTGCGGAAATTTCTTGAGCTAAACTAGCGATCGTGGGATTTTCAAACAATAAGTGTAAGGGAATTTGTACGCTTAATGCTTGGCGTAGCCGTGATATCACTTGCGTAGCCAGCAGTGAATGACCTCCCAATTCAAAAAAATTGTCGTAGATGCCCACTTGTTTTAAATGCAGAACTTTTACCCAGATATCAGCTAAAATCTCTTCAGTGGAGTTTCGGGGTGCAACAAAGTTTGTTGACTGACAGGAACTAGAAATATGCGGTGCAGGTAGAACATGACGATTTATTTTGCCGTTGGGGTTTAATGGCAGTGTCTCCAAGAATACAAAAGCCGCAGGAACCATATATCCTGGTAATTTTTTTTGTAAAAAGCGGCGTAATTCTCTGTGAGTAGGAATTTGCTTGGAGTTTGCGACCAGATATGCTACCAGCCGTTTGTCACCAGGAATATCCTCTCTAGCTATTACTATCACTTCTTTCAATGTCGGATATTCACCTAGTGCCGCTTCAATTTCTCCCAACTCGATGCGAAAGCCGCGAATCTTAACTTGATGGTCAATACGACCCATAAATTCGATGTTGCCATCACTTAAGTAACGTGCTAAATCTCCAGTCTTGTACAAGTACACCCCAGATTCTGCGTTCCTTGGGTGAGCGATGAATTTTTCTCTAGTCAGTTCAGGACGGTTGAGATAGCCTCGCGCCAGCCCAATACCGCCAATATGTAATTCTCCCGATTCACCAACAGGCACTGGTTGCAAATTCTCATCTAAAATATAAATTTCAAAATTGGCAATGGGGCGACCAATGGGAGCCATTGCATAATTACTATGGCGCTGGCAAGTCCAGAAAATCGCATCTACAGATGTTTCTGTTGGCCCATAGCAATTTTGCAAAACATTGTCCAAATTCAATTTTGCAAAAAATCGCTCTATCAGTTCGATTGATAAAGCTTCACCACCACAGGTAAGGTGCCTCAGATGTTTGCATTCCTCAATACCCTTTTCTTCTAGAAATACACGCAGCAAAGAGGGTACTAAGGCAATGATCGTAATTTGTTGCTCGACAATCATGTTCACCAAGTAGGCAGTGTCCTGATGTCCACCAGGACGAGCCATAACTAACTGTCCGCCATAACATAAAGTCCAGAATATCTGCCAGACTGAGGGATCAAAACTAAAGGGAATTGTCTGTAAAACTTTATCTGTTGAGGTTAATCCAAAGGTTGTTTGCTTCCAGTCAACTAGATTGCGGATGCCACGGTGTGGTATCATTACACCCTTGGGTTGACCTGTAGAACCAGATGTATAAATTACGTAGATTAGATTATCATCTATTATTTCATTTCTGGGATTTTCTTGACTTTGTTGAGCGATCGCTCCAAGACAATCTGAGTCTAGACAAATCACTTGCGCCCCA
The DNA here is from genome assembly GCF_036917635.1 of Nostoc sp. Classification (GTDB taxonomy): domain Bacteria; phylum Cyanobacteriota; class Cyanobacteriia; order Cyanobacteriales; family Nostocaceae; genus Nostoc. Next base: position 28,831 of record NZ_JBALCW010000073.1, on the reverse strand, counting down.
TGACTAGGTAAACTAGTTACCAATTGTTTTGTAGTCAAAATCACAGGTGTCTGGGTGTCTGCCAAGATGAAAGCTAGGCGTTCTAAAGGATGCGCCGGATCTAAAGGTACATAAGCACCTCCAGCTTTCAAAATTCCTAGCATTCCTACTATCATTTCTATAGAACGTTCTAGACAAAGACCAACAAGTACGTCACCACCAATGCCCAAGCCTCGTAAGTGATGTGCTAATTGATTTGCCCGATTGTTTAGCTGCCGATAAGTTAGTTGTGTATTTTCAAACACTAAAGCCACGGAATCAGGTGATTTCTCTACCTGCTGCTCAAACATTTGATGTATGCAGAGAATCCCTTGGGATTCTGTATTATCATGACACTGTGCTATTATCTGATTTATTTGGGTGTCACCTAAAAGACTTACCGAAATATTTTGCGTTCTGTATAAGCTATTCTTTGCTATCTGCATATTTTACTATTAATATAATTACTTCCGAATTTTCTGCGATCGCCAATCTTTCAATGAGGATTTAGACTTACCACTGATAGGTAGCGTAAACCTATCTCTACGCAACGCTCTTGCTAGCAAGATCCCCGAAGGTTACACGGACTCCCTCTAAACGTAGCAAGATCCCGAAACGGGTACGCGAACAGCGTCTCTAACATTTGGTATGCCGCAAGCTTTACGCTACGATATCTACCAGTCGTACAGAATTTATTCTTAATTCTGATGACTGAAACCTTCTATCCTGTTTCGATAAACCAGCATAAAATTAATCCTCGCTAAACAAATAAAATCTTTCCAATATAGCCTTTTGTCTAATTGATGTTTAGTCAAAGGAAAAAAATACTTACGATTTTTAGTAGATATAAATATCTTACAGATAATTATTTAATCGGATTAATTCTAGTTCTACCTCAATAAAGGATTTTTCCAATTGCTTGGGAAACATCAGATTGGAAACCGAGCATTCGTTTCACTCTAAATAAGATAATTTTCTTGATTACACCCTTCTTTTGATTGCTGTATTTCCAATCTCTTATTATTTTTAGCAGACTAATTATAAATTTTATGTTTAGATACTTATTTAAATTATGAATTTTTGGCATAGATTAAACATCATATTCACGCTTATAAATATAAACAAGTATAATTAAGGACAACATTTTTGGGAATACACTAAGGGTCAAAAGAGAGGGGTTTGGATATTCCCTTAACAACTTTTGGGGGTTTCAATTGCATAACAACTTGTCAAGCAGTGCGTTTGAGGTCTGTTTCTAAACCCCGACACAAAACACGCTGCTTGTAGAAACAGGGGACTTAAACCCCCAAAATTGGTTAAAAGATTTTTAGCTTAACTCGCCGTTTTTTGTGAGAGGGAGAGCAGAAAATTCTGATATCAAGAAAACAGGATAATTTTTCCCTTTGGCTGTAACCCTGACTAGCACTTTATGGGGGCGGGTATAGGTGCATCCACGGTACAAAAAAACAGATGGGTATTTTCTTATTTTTTATTTTTAATCAAATTTTGGTTTTTATCTTCCATTTCTAGAAGTTCAGGGATGGTGACAAAGCGATAGCCCTGCTTGCGAAAGTTGGCAATAATTTGTGGTAAAGCTTGTACAGTCTTAGAACGATTACCACCACCATCATGCATTAATACAATTCCACCAGGCTTTGCCTGTCTGAACACATTACCGATTAATTTGGATACAGGAGGACGCGAATAATCTATAGAGTCAGATGACCACAAAATAATAGTGTATTTGCTATTTCTAGCATAATCAACCACCCCATTATGCATAATTCCTCCAGGTGGTCGAAATAAATTTGTTTTTAACCCTGTAGTTTGATAAATAATATCTTCGGTATGGTCAATTTCATAAGCAGCAGCTTGTGGGTTCAAGAATTGATACCAATGATGCCAAGTATGGTTGCCAATCACATGACCTTCAGCAATCTCCTGCTTGAGTAAGTCTGGATAATTTTTCACGTTTTGCCCAATCACAAAAAATGTTCCTTTGATCTGATTTTTTTTCAGAATATCTAACACTTCTGCTGTACTCTCAGGCCACGGCCCATCATCAAAGGTAAGAGCAATTACTTTTTGAGGTGGAGAGAGTTTTGCCGACTCAATTATTGCACTTTGAAAAATTGATGGTATGGAGTCAGAAAAACCATTTACTTGTGCTTTTTGTTGCCAACTTGTCAGCATCGCCGCCTTTAATTCTTCAACTCGCTGCTGGGTTTCTACATTTGCTATTAAATTATTTACAATCTTCTGTGGTTTTGAAGCTTTAAAAACATTTGTTTTTATAAATATTATAAAGCTTAGACTAAAACTACTAGATAATATAAGCAACGTAACTAATTTTTTGGGAGTCCAAAGCCTCGGCTTATTATTGAACACGTCAATTTCCTTCAATGGTCAAACAATCACTTACCCTAATTATAGTAAATTAGACTATTATTAATTTACTTACTTTCAGACAAAATATAACTATCTATTGATAGATTGCCAAGATTGAGATTGCTTACCCCGCTACTTAATGCTCACAAGTTATGATTCTGAGTGCAATCAGATAAATCAAACATACTTTTGTCATAATTTTGTAATATGTTCATCAAGAAAGTATGTAATAATATTTCATCTAAAAAACAGATTAGCTGTCAATTATCAGCTAATAAATAGACAAGATCATTAAGTAGGTAGGCAAGATAAAACCAAACTATGTAACGAAAAGTAAAATCTCTGTATTTGGCTCGTAGTTGCGCCCTCTTGCGCTTTAGCGCAACTACGAGCCAGTGATGATTATTTGCGCCCACTTACTTAATAAAATCTTGACTGATGGTGAAAAGGTATTTACCGCAGCTAGTACCATTAAATAACAAGTTAGTATCTCGGCAACGCTTGGCAGCGCTTGGCAACCTAATTTGTAATAGAGCCTCCGGCACGCTTTGCGTTAAGCCAAGCGTTGCCGCAGGCTTTACGTAATTCGTAATTAAGTTTTGTGACGGGGATTTAGTGCTGCATTGGGGTCTTGGGATCTTTGCAAGAGCCAATCTATATCAACCAAAATTATCCCAGAAGTATTAATTTAATATTACTTAGCATTAATTGTGCTTATAGCTACGCCCTGATAATAATGCCCTAAAATTTGCAGGTAGTTTACTCCTCTTTTGGCTAAATTATATGCGCCCCATTGACTCATGCCTAAAGCATGACCGTAACCGAGTCCTTGAAGAACAAAACTACCATCTGCTGCTTTGGTAAGCTTGAAGTGGGTACTTTTAATCTTCAGGGCTGTACGCACTTCTTCGCCTTGGAGTACCTTCGTAGCTTTGTCACCAACAATTTTTAAGACTTTAACACTACCAAAAGGTGAGTAACTTTCTGCAATCATATCTAAAACATTGCCGACACCAGAAATTCTGGCGCTAATTTCTGTCGGGGAGAAAGTTTTCACCCATTTGCACTCGCTAACATTTTGGTCGTAATCTTCAACAGCACGCAGGTAAGGCTCGTGGCTTCCCCAAACATCTTCAACATTTTCAGTATGTCCTCCAGAGCAATCATGAAAAACTGAGAGAATAACACTGTCTTTATAAGTTAGTACTTGTTTATCAGTAGCATCAACGGCGGCATAAGTACTACGAGTTTCATTGATTACTCCTTTATAATTCTGCCAGTGATCTGGACTATCACCTAAATCGTAAACAGGATTATTGCGTTGTTTTTCTCGCTCATAGAGAGCAAAAGTCCGGGCAGCAACAGCTTGCGCTTTCAAAGCTTCAGCAGGCCACTCAGTATCCATTTCACCACCAACAACACTGTAGAGATATTCTTCGTCATCAACCCAGTTAACAGCCGTTAATCCTTTCTCTGTTGGGACAACAAGAATTCTGCCTCGATACCAGCGTTGGCCAATGTAAACGAATCCCTTACCTGTGGGTTCAATCCAAAATAAACCAGACTGCCATTTATCTAAAGCCACGCCGCCTGGAACAGAAGAGGCATAAAATGAACTCATTGCTGGTAATTCTCCGAGAGTATGACCAGTGCTATCTTTAACTAATGCAGTCGTAGAACTGCCAACTGTTACCTGATTAACTCCCCTCTCGATTGCTATTCTTAGGATTACAGATGCTGCACTTGGGGTAGCCAAACTTATCCACAATAAGGTACTTAGCCACCAATGACTTACTTTCATCTGTGTAAACAAAGCGTTTAGTAACAATTGACATTTCATATCTAGCATTTAAAAAGAGTGTTCAATTTCCATATAATGTTATCGCTCATACCGTAGGTTGCGACATAGAAGTTGAGTTTTAGGCTTAACTGAACTGTATTGCCTTTGCTTGCACCGATCAAAACTCCTTTATTTTTTGTAAAAACGTAGTATCCTACATTTTGGTATCTATAAAAGGACGGGGTTTTTACCCAAATTTTCGATGACTAAGCTGATTGAATACGAAGAAGCCAGCGACGAAGTACGTGCAGTATATGACGACATCTGCGCTACACGGCAGAATGACTATATCAATAACTTTTGGAAAGCTATAGCCAATCATCCCCCTACCTTGCAACGAACTTGGCAAGCGGTGAAGGAAGTGATGACTGGGCCGGGTGAGATTTCTCCACTGATGCGCGAACTAATTTACATCGCCGTGAGTGCGACCAATGGCTGTGAGTACTGCATTGCCTCGCACACAGCAGGGGCAAAGGCTAAGGGGATGAATGATACCATGTTCGGGGAACTAATGGCGATCGCAGCCACTGCCAACATGACCAATCGCCTGGCCAACGGCTATCAAATTCCGGTGGACGAGAGATTTAAAACGTAGGAGTATAGCCTTGTCCATCCCTGCTTAAAATTAGGTTTAGCAGAATTATCGACTATGCCCAAAGTTCAGATTAACGGGATTGATTTGTTCTACGACATTAAGGGAACGGGTGAGCCTTTGCTATTAATAGCTGGCTTCCTTTGCGATCATGCTTATTGGTCGCTGATTATGCCATCGCTAGTTTCGCACTATCAAGTCATTCGCTTAGACAACCGAGGTATGGGGCGAAGTTCTGCTCCCGAAAACCCTTATAGTCTGAAGCAGATGGCTAATGACGTTGCAGTATTGCTTGATCGGATTGCCATCGATAAGGTGCATCTAGTAGGTCATTCAATGGGTGGCCAGATAGCTCAAGAGTTAGTGTTAGCACATCCTGAAAAGGTACAAAGTTTGATGCTACTTTCATCATTGGCTAAGGGTGATAGATTATTTAACAGCATTATCGAGACTTGGGGCGACCTCTGCAAAAATGTAGACTTGAAACTTTATGAAAAAGTTGTATTACCCTGGATATTTACAGATACGTTCTACTCGATTCCTGGGATGATCGAAGGTCTGATTGAATTTGCAATCAGATATCCTTTTCCACCTGCGGCTCATTCACTCAATCATCACAGCCGAGCCATGCTTGAGTTTGACACAACAGACCGCCTTCAACAAATTCATTGTCCTACTCTAGTTCTAGTTGGCAAACAAGATATTCTCACCCCACTAAAGTTTTCCCAGCAACTTGCTCAAGGCATTCCCAACGCTGAACTTTTAGTCCTCAATGGTGGGGGTCATGGCTTCTTAATTGAGTCGCCGGATGCTGTGGTTTCAGCCATGCTTAACTTTCTGGGGAAGTTGAAGTCAGTTTATAACATTTCCTTGTGAGGCTTTGCCAACCCCCGATCGCACAATGTCAGTAGATCACAAACTTTTTCCCTGCATAGCGATCGCATTCAATATAAGCATTAATTTCATCTTGATGATCGCTGTAATAACTCAACACATCAAAAACCTGCTTTGTAAGTAGGTAGGCGTAATTAAACATAAGACAAAACCTCACCCTCAATCCCTCTCCTTATTATTGTCGGGAGGAGCTGGAGGCAGGGTGAGGTTTTAATTTAATTTGACCCAATTATATCAAAGTTGTATAGGAATTATTGCTTTTTCCTCTTTCTCTGCGTCTGGAGCGGTTTTTTAATCGTTCAGATGCTACCTGATTTGATATTACTTTAGGACTTAAACCTCATCTAAGTTGAGAACCGTAGTTTTTGCCCTCACCCTAAATCCCTCTCCCATATCTGGGAGAGGGACTTTGAAATTCTGGCTCCCCGAATCCCAATTTTGGGATTCGGGGTTGGGGGATGAGGGCAAATCCTTTTCATCACTGAAGAACTACAGGTTTCAAGATAGACGCGGTTTATACTATTTATTTGTGAAGCTGCGCCAAATTTATTTTGCTTCTTCTTTCTTTCTTTGTGTCCTTTGCGGTTCGTTCCTCATATAGTTCGGCGCACCTTCATACAGAATTGGTATTACGCAAAGGTAACGAAAAACGAACCACAGAGGACGCATCCACGGAGGAATGATTTGAGACGGTTTTTGCGTAAGTCTTATACTTATTTAAGTTGGTGAATAAACCTATCTTGATTACTATGTAATCTTAACCTACGGTTAATTTATCAATTAAATGTATTTAATACCTGGAAAAGAGGTATTATAAGACTTTAGAGGTAATAAAGTCTTAATTCTTTTAGTTGGGTTGTAAATGCGTTTAGTCCCGTTAGATAGACTTTATGAAATCAGCGTAACTATTGATTCTAACTAAGACCGTCATGAACCCTAGTTTTTTAACTGCCCATACTCCAACCACGATCGCTATTGTTGGCGGAGGTTTTAGTGGTTCTCTAGTCGCTACCCACCTATTGAAAACTGCCAGTCAACCCCTCACGATTAAGCTGATTGAGCGTAGCAATCAAATTGGCAAGGGAATCGCCTACAGCACGGATACCAACTGTCATTTGCTGAATGTATCGGCAGGCAACATGAGTGCATTTGCCCACGATCCAGGGCATTTATTACGTTGGCTTCAGCACAACCGCAATGAGTTTGTAGCATTTTTTCCCGAAGAAGTCAATGCCAGTACCTTCATTCCTCGTAAGGTTTATGGTTTATACATTCAATCGGTTTTGGCAGAAGCAGAAGCCACAGCACCCAGTGATGTGCGACTAGAACGCTTGACCGATGAAGTAGTAGGGGTACAGCCTGAAGAAAAAGGCGCAATGATTTCTCTGCGTAGTGGTCGCTGTTTTGCCGCAGACAGAGTTGTGTTGGCATTAGGGAATTCACCCTCTGCACCCCCCACCATTGAAAACCCAAACAGTAATGATGAAAGTTATCTGCGGAATGCTTGGTCAGCCGATGCCCTAGCAGACCTTGATGCTGATGCACCTGTGTTGCTAATTGGTACGGGACTGACAATGGTGGACATGGTTTTATCTTTGAGCGATCGCCAACATCGCGGTAAAATTTATGCTCTGTCCCGACGAGGATTATTTCCCCTAAAACATCAAGCGGCTCAACCTTATCCGTGCTTCTTGACCCCAGAAAATTCACCAAAAAGTGTGCGCTCCTGGTTACGTTGGCTGCGTGCCGAGGTAGAAATTGCTGCTACCCAAGGCTACGACTGGCGAGCAGTAATTGATTCTCTGCGTCCCATGAATCAGAAAATCTGGCAAAAACTACCAACTGGGGAACAGCAGCGTTTTTTGCGTCATCTGACACCTTATTGGGATGTGCATCGTCACCGGATTGCCCCAAAAGTGGCGGATGTTGTCACCCAAATGCTGGATTCTGCTCAACTCACCATTGCCGCAGGGCGGATTCGAGAATATCTTGCTTTGCCGGACGGTGTAGCAGTGACCGTGTGCTGGCGCAAAACCCAAACTAATCATATTTTGCACGTCCGCCGCGTTGTGAATTGTACAGGGGTAGCAGCAGATTATCGCCTTTCGCCTCATCCTCTGATTACTAATTTGCGATCGCAGAAATTAATTCGCCCCAATGCCATCGGTTTAGGATTAGATACAGATACCCACGGTGCTTTATATACAGCAGACGGTAAGGTTTCGACGCTGCTTTATACCTTGGGAACTCCGCGCAAAGGTGATTTGTGGGAAACTATCGCTGTTCCAGAATTGCGGGGACAGGCGCAGGAATTATCTAAGGCGTTGTTGCAGTCGCTACCAGTGCGTGTGCGGACTATTCCGACGATGCCTTTGTTAAGCAATGGCAGTGCAGAGATACCGCAGTCAACTTTCCTATTTCGGCAATTTTTTGACCCTACAACTAGTAGTTACACTTATTTAATTGGCGATCGGCAGACAGGAGATGCTGTTCTAGTTGATCCTGTATTAGAGCAAGTTGACCGCGATTTGCAATCATTAGATGAACTGGGATTAAAGCTACGCTACTGTCTAGAAACTCACCTTCATGCCGATCACATCACAGGGGCAGGTAAACTCAGGCAACAAACAGGTTGTGAGGTGATTGTTCCCCAGAATACTGCTGTGACAAAAGCCGATCGCTCCCTTGTCGGTGGCGAAATCTTAGAGGTGGGATCGGTAATCATCGAAACGATTTTCACACCAGGTCACACCCCCAGTCACATAGCATATTTGGTGAATAAAACCCATCTGTTAACTGGTGATGCCTTATTTATTCGTGGTTGTGGACGCACAGATTTTCAGGGAGGCGATCCTGGAACTTTATACGATGTGGTGACACAACGCTTATTCACCTTGCCAGATGATACTTTGGTATATCCTGCCCATGACTATAAAGGACGCACAGTTTCTACCATTGGCGAAGAAAAGCGGCTTAATCCCAGATTTAGCGCTCGCAGCCGTAGTCAATTCATTACCATCATGAATAATCTCAAATTGAGTTATCCCCAAAAGATGAATGCATCTGTACCTGCGAATGAATACTGTGGTGATTTTATTCCTCAAGAAAGCTTAGACTCGGCTACAAGTTCGGCAACAGATGAAGAACAGAAACAAATAGAACTCACAGTCATGACTAATACAGAAATCTACAATGATTACTTTGCTATGTATATCTAGTGGTCTGTCCCAAAAGTTTTCAGAGGTTCGTGGTGTTGGCATCACCGTGCCAAAAAAGGTTTTTTGTCCGCTAAGGAATTTTCAAGTGCCTGAAACGACGATTTTTCGTTCAAACTAGATCGAAACTAGCAGCCTAACCATAGGTCTTTCACGAATTTTATAGGGAAAAGCACTTCTTGAAAAGCTAACCCCATCTTGGTTTCAGCCTTAGCGGACAAATTACCCGTTTCGGCACGGTGACGCCTATTTTGAGTCAGTCTGAAAATTATGTGGTTGCAACCCTTGATAGGATATATCCAAGAGTAAAGACGCTAAAATTTACAGCAGTTGATAAGGGTTAGCTTGATGAGTCCGTCACTTGAAAAAATTTTAAGCGAGATTGAGCAACTGACTCCAGAGGAGCAATTGACGGTGATGGGGCATTTGGTGGAGCATGTGAAGAAACATATCACTCAAGCGCAACCAAAACGCAAGTGGAGCGATTTAAAGGGTATAGCACCCTATCCGCTATTGGGTGAGGATGCGGCTGAATGGGTTTCGCGGACTCGACGGGAAGGGGATGAGCATCGAGAACGGTTGTTGCGAGGAAAGGAATGAGGATTAGTGATGCGTTAGTTGGAGTTGATCGCTTATTTCTCGATACAGCACCCGTAATTTATTTTGTAGAACGCAATCCGCAGTTTGTGGATTTAGTCGATCCAATTTTTGATCGGTTAGAAGCTGACATTACAGCAGTAGTATCTGGAATAACGTTATCAGAGTGTTTGGTGGGTGCTATACGTCTGGGGTTAGTGGATTTAGAGCAGGCTTTCGTCGATGTGTTGCAACAAGATGAAGTAGTTTTTGTGGAGATTAATGTTGCTATTGCGCGAGAAGCTGCGAGAATTCGGGTGCGTTATAACGTTCAGTTACCCGATGCGTTGCAGATGGCGGCGGCAATAATTGCTGGTTGTGAGGCGTTTTTGACCAATGATACAGCTTTGAAGCGGGTGACGGAGTTGAGGGTTTTGCTGGTGGGTGAGTTGTCGGTGGAGTGAGCAGACTATTTGCAATATTAAAGGGCGCGATCGCTTCAGGAGTGGGAAATGGTAGTTTGGTGACATCGGGGCGAAAGAGGAAGCAGCACGCGATTAGCGATCACCCTCACCAAGTTGACCAAGGCATCACCGTGCCAAAAAAGGTTTTTTGTCCGCTAAGGAATTTTCAAGTGCCTGAAACGACGATTTTTCGTTCAAACTAGATCGAAACTAGTAGCCTAACCATAGGTCTTTCACGAATTTTATAGGGAAAAGCACTTCTTGAAAAGCTAACCCCATCTTGGTTTCAGCCTTAGCGGACAAATTACCCGTTTCGGCACGGTGACGCCGTGTTCAGAACCCCGACTTCTTCAAGAAGTCGGGGTTCTCGCAGCCCCGCAAAATTAATGTGACAGACCACTAGTGGTCTGCAAACCTAAAAATGACGGGTGAAGGTGGGGAGTGGGGAAAGAGTTTTTTCTGTTTCCCACATTTACTTCTCCTCAGCAAAGTTGATCGGTTTATCAACACTGTCTACAGATTTAAATGATTCAAGGAATTCATATTACCTTAGCGATGGCTCGCGTTTTTTCTAACCTTTATTTAATTCGTTATTCATTCTCAATAAAAACCTAATTTTAGTGATAAAAATAAGAGCTAATTTGTCAAGCATATCTGAAAATTTAATGCGTTTCAAAATTTTTAACAAAGATGTGGTAATGGAAAAACTATGAATAAAAGTTGGGTTTTGGCAGTTCATCATTTAACGCCCAGTTTCCTATCTCTTGAATTTTATAATCTACTGGATCGTGAAGAGTGAACGTGCGGAGATTACGCCAATAACGGTCAAAGCCATATTTTGCATTAGTAGCGCGTGCGCCCATAACTTCAAAGATCCGGTTGGTAATGTCTAAACCGACTCTAGTGGCGAAGACTTTGGCAGTAGCGACACTAAGCGCACATTCTCCCCGTTGTTGGGCGGTAAGTGACCATTCCGACTCCCAAGCTGCTTGGACTAATTTTTCCGCCTGCTCAGTTAGATACACGGCCGCTTGGAGATCAACCCATATTTTGCCATAGTGCTGAAGGATATAAGGATCTTTAGTTGCACTTTCTATACCTGATGTCAGCCAAGGTTTTGTATTAGTACAAGTATATGTTTTAGCAGCTTCAAATGCTCCTTGGGCAATTCCTAGGTAGATATTAGCAAGATTCAATTGAGTTAAACAGGCACGAATAGTGTTGAAGGGTTGACTGGGTTTGTCTTTACTACTAAAAATTTCGTCAGGATACACCAACACATTTTCAAAAGTAATACTACCACTATCTGTTTGACGTTGCCCTATATTATCCCAATCATGATGAACAGTAACGCCTTGCCGTTGGGTGGGAATTACCAAAATATTCAATTCACCACTTTCTTGATGAGTCGCAGCGATCGGCAATATATCCGAGTCTTGAGAGCCAGAGCAAAAGCTTTTAATCCCGTTGAGACGGAAATAATCATTTTCTGGTGTCAGAGTAGTTCTTTTATCTAAAGGGTTAAGGGCATTGCACCAAAACCAATTATTCTGAATAGTTTCTGAGTAATATCGCTGTTTTTGCTCTGCCGAACCAAAGATATGCGGAATTACTACACCTAGATGGTGGTAAGAAAAGACGTGAGCAATGGAACTATCAACCTTGGCAAACTCGCGGGTAATTTGCATAACGGTAATCCAGCTTTGCCCTAAACCCCCGTACTCTGTGGGTACGATTAGTTTCAGCAAGTTACTTTCACGCAAGCGATCGCGTTCATGTTTTGGTGTTCCTCCCTTAACATCCCGCGCTACAGCAGTCTGGGCAAATTCCTTTCCTAAAGACTTGGCTAAATCGAGATAATTTTGAATTTCTTTAGTTTTGATTAATTGCATTCCTTGCAACTTCTCCTGTTAACCTTATTGTGAGGAGCAACTATAAATTTGGATAAAAAAAGCTGAAACTACAGTAACTTGATAAAGTTACCATACTATAGATATATAATTGCATAGTTTAACTAATAAAGCAAGTTCCAATTAAATTAATTTTGTTAAAGCTATAGGTTGTTAGTACAATCTCAAAAATAGTTGATTGAGAGTCAAGCAAAAAATAAGTAGATGAGAATAAATTTTCTCATCTACTTGTTTTTCACGAGTATATATGCAATATTATTAACTTAAATACAACAATCTACTTTGACTTGATAAGCATACAGTAGTTTATAAATAATTTACGAGAGATTCAGATTATTTGGTAAACCTACAATGTTTTTTTCACGGACAGACATTGTTTTACCAAATAGACCAGCTTATGCAGGGATTGTATTTGTGTGAAGGCAAGTCTTTTCTCCACTGAAATATATAGATGAAAATGCCAGAAATTCACTTATATCTCAAAGTGTATTTTTAAAATTCTTAAGTGTTAGATTAATTCAGCATTTTTCAGGGTTACTCATGAATTTTTAGCTTGACAAGTCCCTGAAACATCTAAGGCTTTAACTAAAGTTTTCAAATCAAAAATGTGAGGAGTGATAGAAATGTTCAATCGTTCATTTCATAATTTATTCATGGAATCAATGATTTTGGGGGCTACTTTGCTAGCCAGCACATCAGCTCATGCAGAAAACAAGAATTTAGTAACTGTAACTCAAACAAATATACCAACTGCGTTGGCGCAGCCAGCCGCAGGTATCGCCAATTTCGGGAAGAATTCTTCGGAAACAACCATCGCACAAACGCCTAAAATTCCTGCAATCAATAGTGATGCAAGCGGACAACAGACAAACAGTATGTCTGAGGTAACTTCTGTATCTCAGCTTTCAGATGTAGAGCCAACTGATTGGGCATTTAGCGCACTCCAGTCTTTAGTTGAGCGTTATGGATGTATTGCGGGTTATCCAAATAGTACTTATCGCGGAAACCGCGCAATTACTCGCTATGAATTTGCAGCAGGTTTAAATGCTTGTTTATCTCGGCTCAACGAGCTAATTGCAACAGCTACATCTGATTTAGTTACCAAACAAGACTTAACTACCGTACAAAGATTGCAAGAAGAATTTACTGTTGAACTAGCAACTTTACGGGGTCGCGTTGATAATTTAGAAACTAGGACTGCGGAACTAGAAGCAAATCAGTTTTCAACAACTACCAAACTTTCTGCGGAAGCCATCTTTGTAATTACGAATGCCTTCCAAGGCTCAGTTAATGGTGATAACACAGTTTTTCAAGATAGAGTTCGCCTCGTTTTCAAAACTAGTTTTACAGGTAAAGATACTCTAAATACTCGTTTAAGTACTGGAAACGCTACTACTTTGCAGCTTCCTGGTGGTTCAGCCGAAGGTTTGCAAACCTTCAATCTTGCACCTAGTAACAACAACCTATCTGTAGATTGGCTCTCTTACTATTTCCCAGTTGGTAGCAAAATCGATGCTTATATAGGAGCCGTAAACGGAGTATTTTTTGATTTTATTCCTACTCTGAGTCCTTATCTCGATAGTGCCACAGGAGGCGATCGCGCTTTAACAGAATTTGCTTCCTCTAGTCCTATCTATCGTATTGGTGGTGGTGCCGGTGGGGGATTCAATTATCGATTAAGTGACCAATTGGTATTGAGCTTGGCTTACTTAGCAGGAGATCATGCCAGTCCTCAGCCAGATAGTGGTTTTTTTAATGGTCAATATAGCACATTTGGACAAATAGCATGGAACCCTAACAATAACTCTGGCATAGGTTTGACTTATGTAAATGCCTACCAAAATCGGGGAGGAATATTTGATTTTGGTAGTGGTTTTACACTTGTCGGAACAGAACAAGCCAATACTCCATTTGAGCGGACCATTACCAACTCCTACGGAGTAGAAGCTTTCTATAAATTTAGTTCTCGATTTGCAGTGAATGGGTTCTTTGGCTACACTAACGCCAAAAATTTGGCAGGTAGTGGTAGTGCAGAAATTTGGTACTATGCTCTGGGATTGGCATTCCCAGATTTAGGGAAACAAGGTAACCTTGGTGGTGTTCTTGTGGGTGCAGAACCTTATCGGGGTGGTAATCCTGCACCTGCAAACGATTTATCTTTACATATTGAAGGCTTTTACAAGTATCGGCTTACAGATAACATTGCCATCACCCCTGGCGTAATTTGGATCACCGCTCCTGCTCAAAACAATGACAATCAGGATGCGGTAATTGGCACTGTCAGGACAACCTTCACGTTTTAAATCATCTCAGCAACGTTATAAATTTTGGCGTTGCTGATTGAAAAGTAAATTTTTTTCACCCACAGAGGCTTCAGACGCAGAGAGTAAGAGTTGAGAATGTTTTCATTTAAGTAAGTGGGCGCAAATAATAATCACTGGCTCGTAGTTGCGCTTTAGCGCAAGACAGCGCAACTACGAACCAAATACAGAGATTTGACTTTTCGTTACATAGTTTGGTTTTATCTTGTCTACCTACTTATTTAGTTCACGCTATTACATCCTTTACAACTATTAACTAGTGCATAATTCGTAATTTAATTTTTAATTACGAATTACAAATTATTCTGGCGTCCTTCACGATTTAAGCTCAGGGGTTGTTCTTCAACTACTGGCAGCACATCCTGCCAAAGGCTAATTCCGTCATATAATCCTGGAGCCATTAATAATACTTGCACCCACAGAATATTGAACCACCAGTAAAGTCCTTGGATAATATTTTCCTGACCTACTAGAGATACTGTCACCAGGTACAACAAAACCGAAATTATTAAACTAGCAACAGATGCAACTATGCCTTTTGTCGGCTGTGACAAGTCCGTGAAAGGCCACATATTGAATTGCCAAACCAATCCTAAACCAACAGTTGTCCAAATTGCTGCAAAGGTTGGGCCTGTCGTTGTTGTAAATAAATCCAATCCTAGCTGTTTCAGGAATAATTCTGTAATCAGAGTGAATAATACCTGTATGCAGTAACCCCAAACGTGGCATTCCTAGTTCCAATTTGTTCAAAGGCCAACGTTCAAAAAAACTGCCGAATACTGTCGAACAAGGATACCAATACCAAGGAATATAAAACGGTTGAAGTCCCCACATTTGCGGCAAAAAGGTAAGTGCAGGGGCAATAAAGAAGATGGCAAAAAAGATATTCAGAAAGCCGCTAATCGGATGCCAGTTGCGTATTTTCTCGGTAGTGACAATTGTGTTGTCAAAGAAGAACAAACTGGCGGCGGCTGCAATGATTGCTGTTTGTCCCCACAAGCCAACAGATGTATCAGTGAGAATTGCTTTTGCAGAAATTAACTTCCAAGCTTCTCCAGTAATATAAACTAGCGTTAATAGCACTACTAAATTCACTGTTCCTCGGACAAATCGGGTAGAGGAAAAGCGAGAACCTGGATAGCCGTTGAGGGAAAAATCTAAATGCCACCACCAGACGAAGCATATAGTGATGTAAGTTAACTTTGTTCCCACATTCAGTTGAATAATTTGACCAAAAATGAGTTCAAAAATATAGCTAATTACAGCAATTATAGCAATAAAAAACAGTCCCTTAAATGGCTGATTTTTCCAAATGCTCCGCCTCTGGGTTGGGTTTGCAACGCTCATAGTATCAACTTGAATAATGTTGGATTTATCAAGGGCAAAGCATTTAGCTAAATATTACCTCTTAATGCCTTGTCGAATTTTAGATTTTAGATTTTAAATTTTTTATTCAAGATTTAAAATCTAAAAATATCTGAGAGCAAGCAAATTTATTTGTGGAATAAATCAAAAATATACAATTCTTGATTCAAGCTTCTGCATTAATGCATGGGGTCAATCAAAAATCAAAAATCAAAAATCAAAAATTGATTGACCCTAATAGAAAATACGGCAATTACAGCCAAGGATGACGTGGAGGGTAGACACCATTGAGGAAGTAGTTGCCAACAGCGTAGTATTTCCAACGGACGGGATCGTGGAGTGTGTGAGCGCGGGCATTTCGCCAGTGGCGATTGTAATTGAATTGCTCCAATGTAGACTTAGTACCTGCTAATTCAAACAACTTGTTGGTAGCTAGTAATGCTGCTTCGGTGGCTAAGGCTTTGGCTTCAGCAACTGCGATCGATGCTTCAACTACCTTGGGTTCTTCTAAACCTGACTCGTTGGCGATGTCGATAAACTCACCCGCACGTCGCAGCAATGCTTCAGCAGCGTGAACTTGAATTTGGACATTGCCTAAGTTGTAGAGTGTCAGAGGGTCTTCGTATCCTTTTTCTAAATTGCTGTCAACCCAAGGGCGGGTATGGTTGCGGACAAAGTAAATGGTGTCACGGACTGCGGCTTTAGCTATTCCCACGTCTACGGCGGCTTGGATGATTTGCGCGATCGCACCCATTGGTGTTGCCCTCTCAAAGGCTAGGTAGTGCGGGATTACGTGTTCTGCCTTAACTTTCACATTTTCAATAATGGTAGTGCCGCTAGCAGTGGTACGCTGTCCGAAGCTCGTCCAGTCATCAAGTAGGGTCAATCCTGGGGCATCTCTTTCGACAAATGCCACCACTGTTTTACCATCTGGATTGCTGGCAATGACGGGAACCCAATGTGCTAATAATGCCCCAGCAGAGTAGTATTTACGTCCGTTGAGTACGTAGTCAGAACCATCTGGTTCTAACTTTGTCTGCACATCAGTAACAGACTTAGTACCAATTTCGGAGAAGGCGTTACCAAACCGTTTACCTTGTAGAGCCAAATCAAAGAAGAACTTCTTCTGCTCATCTGTACCATCCAAGCGAACTGCTTCCACCATATAGAGGTGGTTTTGGGGAATTTGACCAAGGCTAGAATCGGCTTCGGAGATGATTTTAATTACTTCTGCGAGGGTGGCATTCGATACAAATGCACCGCCATACTCTTTCGGGACTGTAATTCCCCACAATCCACTCTGGGAAAACTTTTCTACTTCTTCAGCAGGTAAACGTCGATTTTGGTCGCGTTCTGAGTCTCCCTTGGCAAACTCAGCTGCTAGTTCGTGAGCGATCGCGATCGCTTCTTGGTCATCCTGAATAATATGCGCCTTTTGTTCAGTATTAATTACTGATGTCATAACATAACTCCTTCTTGATTGTGATTAAATAACTGACAACGCAAAAACGAACCATTCCCAGCACAGAGCAGGACACTTGCGGCTTGAGCAAAGTCTCCGTAACATGTAGGAATTAGAGTTTGAAAGTTATTTTGCGTAACTTTTAACAGATTGAATCTGAATTTTTGTAAAAAGGGGCTTAACCATTAAATGATTTACCAGTTAAAGCCAGGATAAATTAGAGAACTAAGTAAGTTGGTGAGAATAAATCAAATTCTTACAAGTAGGTCGGGGAGAAAAAACCAAACTATGTAACGAAAAGTAAAATCTCTGTATTTGGCTCGTAGTTGGGCTGTTTTGCGCTTTAGCAAACCAGTGATGATTATTTGCGCCGACTTACTTACCATTTCTTTGTGAGGCTGCGCCAAACCCTTTTAACTTCTTTCTTTGGGTCTTTTGCGTCTACGTTTTCTTTCTTCATTCTTGTACTTAAATATGGTTTAGCGCATCTTCATACAGAATTGGTATTAACTCTCGATAATTAGCTACACCGCAACCAATTCATCGGCTGTCCGACGATTAGCTTTCAGTTCACGCACAATCGGAA
Source organism: Nostoc sp. (assembly GCF_036917635.1). Lineage (GTDB taxonomy): Bacteria > Cyanobacteriota > Cyanobacteriia > Cyanobacteriales > Nostocaceae > Nostoc. The sequence goes on along the minus strand of NZ_JBALCW010000073.1, from coordinate 11,200 downwards.
TTACTGTCTTACCAAATGCTGGCAAATCATCCGAGTAGTGTAAGAAGCCGCTAAGAATTAAATCAACTCCCGCTTCATTGAACTGGCGAATTTTTTCAGCTACTTGTTCAGCCGTACCAATCAAGCCTGACCGGAAACCATCGTTATACTGCACTAAGTCTTCAAAATTGGAATTCGCCCACATTCCCTGACGTTCACGAGTAGAAGATCCCGCCTGTTTCACGGCTTCGCCAAATCCTTTCACGGCTTCTACATCAGCTTGGGCAATAATATCGCGCAATACTTCATGGGCTTCTGCTTCCGTATCTCGCACGATGATAAAGGAATTCAGACCAAATTTAATTTTGCGTCCTTCAAGACTCGCTAATGCAGACACTTCTGCAATCTGCTCTTTCACACCTTCTATGGTGTTGCCATTCATAAAATACCAATCAGACACCCGGCCAGCCATTCGCCGCGCTGCTTTGGAGTTACCACCTTGAAATATCTCCGGGTGTGGATTCTGATTAATTGGTTTAGGCTTCACCCAACCGCCGTTAATCCGGTAAAAGTCGCCCTTAAAGTGAAACTCATCCTCAGTCCACAAACCTTTGAGGACGCGGATAAATTCCTCTGAACGACGATAGCGTTCATCATGGTCTAACCAATGTTCACCATATATAGTGAATTCATCTTTGAACCAGCCGCTAACTACATTCAGAGCAAACCGACCGTTAGAGATAAAATCAATACTGGCACCGATTTTGGCAACTACTCCCGGATGCCACAATCCAGGGTGAACTGCTGCAATTAGCTTTAATTTTTTGGTGACTGGAGCTAGGGCGGACACGGTTGTTAATGCTTCTAGCTGGTACTCAGCGCCATAGCTGGCGATAAATCTGGCTTGTGCTAGAGCATATTCAAACCCAACTTCTTCAGCTGTTTGAGCCAGTTGAGCATTATATTCGTAAGTCCAATCTGTTCGTTGGGGAATTTTACTAACAACTAACCCACCGCTAACGTTGGGAATCCAGTATGCGAACTTAATATCTACCATAATTGTGCGTTTGTAATTGAAACTGCTTGGTTATTTGTCTGAGTTTGCAAGTGAAGCAACAAAGCCGAATTTGTCATCAGTAACAAATCAGCTAAAACTTGATAGAGCAAAATTTTTGTCAAAATCAAAAGCTTGAGAGCGGCTGTAGACTACTCTGAGTTTAGAAGTAGACAATCTCAGGATCTGATGGTAGTAATATACCATAACCCGATCGCGCTACCGTAGTTTTTAATGAATCAGACTTTATCACAACAATTTTTCCGATGTCGTGATTCGATATACTTAAATTCCATTTCGCTATTCCAAAATGGAATACAGCCCAATTTTTGGTGTTTAATTATTATTTTATACTTGGTGGTTATCACCTTGATTCAAGGAGGAGTAAGCAGAAATACAGAACTCGACATATCGCAACTATACAGCAGAACAGCTTAATTGTGTTGTAATTAAAAATCTTGCCTTACTTAGCATGAACAAGATTAAACTCGAAGATATTACCCTAAATCACATCAAAATTTTAAAAGCAGTAGATGACTGTGGTAGCTTCTCTAAAGCAGCAAAAAAACTAGGGTATAGCCAATCATTAATTAGTAAAAAAGTCAAGCAAATAGAAGATTATTTTGGAGTAATTTTGCTAAATCGCTCTCCTGGCTCTATATGCTTGACTAATAAAGGCAAGAAATTGATTTCTCAGACAATTAATTTAGTAGAAACTGTAGAAAATCTGCAAGAAGAATTTCAAGCAACATTTAGCCCTGAAGGCGAAGATTTGATATTGGGGGCTACTAATTTGATCTTAGAAGTCTGGCTCAAACAATATACACAGCGATTTGAGCTTTGTTTTACAGGGAGAAATATCAAAGAGATAACGGTAAAAAATAACATATTTTTCTCGAATTCTCAAGTTATAGAGATGGACCTCTTACTCAACAGTTGCTCTGGATATAAGGAAGAACATCACTGTACTAGATTAACAACTCATAAAATGCTGCTTGTCTCCTTTGGGGCAACTAAATATCTTAATGAGCATAGCTTAGTTAAAATAAATGATATTGATATAGCTGATATTGTACTTTTAGATGAGGTCCATGAAGAACTATCTAAAAATAGGTTTTTGATGAATAAATTAAGTGGTGTGAAGGTACTATATAATTATCAAGATGTCCTAAAATATGCTTCAAAGAATCAAAAACTAACGATTCTACCTGATTTTTGTGAAGCTAACATAATATCTCAATACAAAGTATTAACTTTGACTATTGAAGATATTAATGAATATGGCATTTATCTTCATGTTCCTCGCTTTAGTGAGTTGTTAATATCCGCAGAGACTTTGGTGAGAAGTTTTAGACTCGATCAGAATAATTTAGAAAGTTTACCTAATGTAAATCTAATTTTAGATAGCTATTCTTCTAATGAAAAAAATATTCTTAGGATAGGTATTCAGAGTGATTCTGTAGGGCAGTTTGTTGCCGGATATGGGACTAAGCATGTTTCTGATTTACAGAGAGCATCTTCATCACTTGAACAGCCTATGTTCAAAAATATTGAAATTAACCGAGATTTTGATTTACAAATTATCCCGTTTACTTCTGGGGAACAAATGAACCAAAAAATGAAACGGGGAGAATTAGATATTTGTATTTTAGATGATATTTCTCTATTGAATAATGGTAGCCAGTTCTTCGATGATGTAAGTTTTGGTTCTAAATTGATTGGGATTGCTTCGTACAATCTTTTAGGTCAAGATATAAATATTGTTGTGCATAAAGATTCTTCTATAAATACTGTTCAGGATTTGAAAGGTAAACGAATTTCTACCTTATTTGGTTCAAATGCTCATAGATTCATCATTACTCTTTTTGACATCTATGATATGGATGTCAGTAAGGATTGCAGATTAGCGAATGAAAATCCTCGTAAAGCAAGTAAGAGTTTGGCAAATAAAACTATCGATGCTTATGTGTGTTGTCATACTTTTGCCTCAATTTTAGAAGGATATGGTTTTGTCAGAAAGCTGCTCCTCTCTCAGACGGTTAGTTTAAGAATTCCATCAATCAGAGGAATTGTCTGTCGTTCGCAGTTCATTAAAGAAAATCCAAAAATTGTCATTGCTTATTTACATGATTTAGTAGTTGCTAACTATTGGTTTAATTCATCTCCACTTCAGGCAGCAGATATATTAGCTAAAGTGATTGATATGAGAACTACTCAAGTAAATCAGTTTTTTAATCCTGTATTTGGGAACCGCATCGACCCAACCCTCAAACCTCAATGGTCTTGGTTACTTAAAACTTTAAATCGCAGGTTAGAAGGAAAATATGGCATTTCACTATTTGATATAGATTTTTGGATAGATGATTATTTTTTAAGACTTGTCTACAATTTACTGAATCTAGATTATCACTTTCATCAGGTTTCTTTTGCAAGTGAATTTTCCAGCAGCTATTTTGTAGAGGAACAGTTTAGCCGACATATAAAAGTTCTCTATAATAAATACGATCTACCGATATAACATGAAGATAAGTAAGTGGGTCAAATTAAATATAAAACCTCACCCTATACTGTTAATTATGCCGCTTTACTTAACTCTAGATAAAATAATTTAAAGACTCAGCGACTTTCTAATTTAGAAACTCGCGCTTCTAATTTGTTGACTTGTTGCTTCAATTCAACCACCAAAGTTGCAAGCCGATCAAACATCGGATCTTGTTGTGATAAGTTCCTTCTGGAACCAGTTGACTGGCGTGGGGTAAGTGTTGTTCTTGAGGATGGAGACTGGCGGCTTGAACCCAGTTGAGATTCTATTTGGTTTAATCGTGACTCGACACGATTAAAGTCCGCTTCTAGGTTGTTGATGCGGGACTCCACTTGCTGGGATGAAGCAGTCTTTCCAAATAACCCACCCCAGAGAATTGTTGCTAAAATCCCGGCAAATATTAGCACTTGGATTTTTTTCATAACAGTCTATTTAGATAGGATATGTTGGGATGCCTAGAGAGTATATAGCGTTTCCTAATATGAGTGAGGTTAAGCTGTACCTCACCCCGATAAAGCTGTGATTTATCTCCCCTCTCCAAAGGATCAGAGAGGGGTTGGGGGTGAGGTTTTGATTTTGATATGTATATGTACTTCATCCACTTGGGAAGCGCTATAAGTCTGTAGTCACTTCACTTATTTATCCTTTACTAAATTAGAAAATAACTTCTGCCAATCGATAGAGTTAACAGTATTATCTCCCTGTTTTACTTCAAACGTGACATTAGAAGCTTTTCCTAGTTTTAGAGCTTGCACGCAAAGTTCTGCTACATCCTCACGGCTGATTTTTCCCTTAATATTATCGCCTTGCTCGAATATTAATTCCTTACCTCCTGGTTCTTCAGTTAAAGCACAAGGTCTAACAATCGTATAAGGAATTCCGCTTTCTCTTAAACTATCTTCTCCCTTCAACTTCCAAGTTAAAATTCCTCCCAATTGGTCATTTAATTTCACCGCTGGCGGTTCTTCATCTAAATTAATTCCAGGGCGTCCGGGACGAGTCACGCCTGCTGAACTGACGAGAATAAATTGTGGTAAAGTTGTCCCGCCGTAAGCTTTAATTGATTCCAACTGCAAAGCAAAACCACCGGGAGAAAATTTAGGATTCAAAGCGCCATCATATTCAAATTTGCTCAACATCAGTTGGAATGAACAAACTCTATGCTGCTCAATTGGCGGCGCATCTTTGACAACTTTTGCCCGAAAGACGGGAATCAAATCTGCAAAGGGAATATGAACATCTATCCACGTATTAGCTACGGTATCGAAAGAATAGCTATAGCCAATACCATCCCATTTTGTATCTGTCCGCAGGAATATTTTATAACGTTGACCGTCACCTTTGACGCGCAATTTCACACCTTCGCAATCAGATAAGTTGAAGGGTGGATCAAAATTCTTGGTTCTGATCGAAGCGAATCCGCCAGAGTTAGCGGTGGAGACATTACCAGCAAACAAAGCTGTATTTTCGACTAATTGGATATTACTGGCACTCACGCCACCCATGACGACATCATCCAGCGCCCCCCAGTAATCTTTTAATTCTGCTGATGGCTTGGTGAAATCAAATATCGGTTTTTCGTTTGCTTGGGGTAGATATTTTGCAGCCGCTTGGACTAAATTTTTAACACCTTGATATTCTACATTTTCTGGGGTGTCGCCAACAATTTCTGGCTGGTAAAATTTAACACCTTGATAATATTTTGCTCTATCTGCTGTGTCTCCCTCAACTGGTTGCACACGCACTGCTGTACAACAAACTACAGCTTGGATATCAGCCATAACTAAAGAAGTTAAAGTTTCTGGTTGAGTGATATCCGCAACTACTAGGTCTATATCATTACCAAAACTTGACCGTGCTTTGTCAATATCTCGAACTAGGGCGCGAACTTTATAACCTTGTTGGAGCGATCGCTGCACTACTCGTTTACCTACACCACCTGTTGCACCTGCTACTAATATTACACCCACGTTTCTTCCTCCATTGGGTCTATTTTGATTATCCTTAGGACGACCTTGGATTAACTGCTGTACCCAGTTAAGGAAAGGAATTACCTCAAAGTAAGTCAGGGTTTCGATAAACCTGCCTAAATCCCATTGAGAACGATTTTTGTCAGTCATATTTGCGTCCTCATAACTTTCTTAAGTTTAGCCCAATGAGCTAGTTATGTTGTCTTTAAGCCAGTCCCCAGACTTTAATAGTTTTGTCACAACCGCAACTACTAACCAGATTCTGCCCATCTGGGCTAATGGCTACACAATTCACCTGTCTTTTATCCCCAACAAGAGTATAAATTTCTTTTCCAGTTTGCAAATCCCACACTTTTAGGACTTACGCAAAACTACACCTGTTAGGGGCAATTCATGAATTGCCCCTACCATAAAATCATTCTTTTCGGCTACTGTTTGCGTAAGTCCTAACTTTAATAGAACCGTCCGAACTACCACTGACAAGAGTTTTTTTATCGCCACTGAGGGCAACCGAGGGAACTGTTTAGGGACTTCCAGGAAATAAATTATCCAACCTTGTGGGGTGGGCAACTTGCCCGCCTTTGACTATGGGCGGGCGAGACGCCCACCCCACAATAAATAGTTGTATATTTTTTTATTTGGAAGTCCCTTATGGATGCCCCTTCAAAATATGGATTCGCTTTGCTCTCGGCAAATCCCATAAGGATTGTACTCGTGTAACGCCTGTTTTATCCGAGGTTCTTGTCTTTGCCCTAACAGCGAGTAAGCAGCCCACCTAACTTGTGTGACTTCATTTTGCAAAGCTTGGATGACTAAATCTAAGCCTTCATCACCGTATTGGAGGGCTTCTTTTAACGCTGCAATACGATTTTGTGGGGCAGTACTGGCTAACCGTTGCTTGACTCCTGGCAGTCCTCCTAAAACTGCTGCATCGCTTGGGGTAGGAATTTGGCTACCTAAAACAACATCAAAAGGTCTTGGCTGGTTGGGATTTTGTGACATGATACTTTCAGCTTGCACTACTGTCTATCATTCCCCAAGATTGAGAAAGAGCGATCGCTCGGCATGTAAGTACCAGTTCTGTATGAAGGTGCGCCGAACTATATGAGGAACGAACCGCAAAGTCCGCAAAGGGTACAAAGAAAGAAAGAAATAAGAAGTAAAGGAAATTTGGCGCAGCTTCACCAACAAACGGTATAAGTACCAAGAATGTCCGCCCTTGGCTCGGTTTGTTTCCTGATTGTGCGTAAATTATGTTAAATCTTATTGACCCAAAACAGTACATTTGTTTTAATGTATTGGCAAAACGTATTTGTTTGTATTAGTGCCAGTATTAATTGCCGTTGGTTAGAATTTGGTACAACATGATGATTATTGTGTCACTTTTAAAACTCTAAAAAATTAAAAGACTATACTTATGGCTGAGTATCAAAAAATTGAGTATCGCATTGGTAAAGATGGGAAAATTACTGAAACAGTAATCAATGCTTTTGGTTGGAGTTGCACAAGTACAACATCGGGAATTGAAAAGGCTTTAGGAGAAGTTGAAAATCAAGAATTATTGCCTGAGTATTACGAAGGCAGTGAGGGCGAGACAGTGGCACAAAACCAGTCTCTCAAAGAAATTTAAGAGGGATGCAGATAGGAATGTTTTCTCTTTTAAGCCTTTTGACAATGGCAATAGGGATTTGCACTCTGTTGTTGATTATTCCAGCAATTAGAGCTGCGATCGCTGCCAAAGCAGACTTAGAAACTGACAAGTTAGCACTGGCGCGATCGCAAATTGAATTGCTAGAGGATGAACTACAAGCAACTCATCAAAATTACTTAGAGTTAGAGCAAAAGTTACACCAGCTTGTCTTAGAAAAAGCAGCACTGCATCAGGAAGGCTTACGACTGCATGAAGAATTGCAGCAGCAGCGTCTTGAACTGACAGACGAAATACGTTCTTCGACATTTGAGCAATTGCAGACATTGTTAACAAACTATCCCAGCATCCATCAGATGGTGCGCGTTAAACCAGAATTGCCTGCAAAAAATCTGCTTTCGATGTTTACATCTTTAGATAACCTCCTCTATAAATGGGGTTACGAACAGATAGGCAAACCTTGGGAACAAGTACCTTACAATCCCCAAATTCATCAACCAGACACAGCTGATATTGCTTTATATGAGTTAGTTTACATCCGATTTGTCGGTTATCAGCATCAAGGACGAATTCTTACCCCTGCCAAAGTTAGTCGCACTTTACCGGGAGGGGGGAGGTGAGGGAGCAGGGGAAGAAGAACTAATGACAAATGACAAATGACTACAGTAATAACAAATGACTACAGTAATAATTGATTTTGGTACAAGCAATACTGTTGTTTGTATTACTGATTTGATTACGCAAAAACCACGGACATTGAGATTTGACTCGATGTCGCGTCGGTTTGAGGTTGGGGCAGAACAAGTTAGCGTTGTACCCAGTTTAGTATTTGTGGAAGGGCGCGCTCGCATTTTATTTGGTGAATCTGTACGCGCCAAACGCTTGGGGTTTGCCCAGCCAGAACGCTGTTTTAGAGCTTTCAAACGCGATTTGGCAGCAGATTTTGTCCCACCTCCCCGACAGTTGGATGGTAATAGTTACAGTGCTGAGGTGGTTTCGGAACTGTTTCTTAAGGAAATTTGGCAACAGGTTGAACAGCAATTACAACCCAGTAGCGTTATTTTCACAGTTCCCGTCGGTGCATTTGAGCGATATCTTGACTGGTTCCGCAACTTGGGCGACAAGTTAAATATTCCCGCAGTACAAATTGTCGATGAATCTACCGCAGCAGCCCTTGGTTATGCTGTCAAGCATCCTGGTGCTGTGGTTTTGGTGGTTGATTTTGGCGGTGGTACTCTAGATTTAAGTTTAGTACGAACTGTCAGCGCTGAATCTGAACAGCAAATAGTGCGTGCCGAAGTTATTGCCAAATCTGATGCTTTTATTGGCGGCGTAGATATTGATACATGGATTGTCGAACATTACCTGCAAAAAATTGGTTCCTCCCGTGCTGAAGTTGGAGAAATCGGCTTTATGAATTTGCTGGAAGTAGCAGAAAGGGTAAAAATCCAAATTTCAATAACAGATGAGGCGAAAGAAGCTTGGTTTGATGATGAAAATTTTATGTCCCATGAATTGCAACTACATCGGAATGAATTAGGCGAAATTTTAGAAAATCAACAATTATTATAACAGTTAAGACAGGCAATAGATGAAGTATTAGCGATCGCACTTGCTAAAGGGATGAGCAAATCTACAATTGAACAGGTTTTATTAGTCGGTGGGACTTGTCAAATTCCCGCCGTGCAACAACTGGTAATTTCCTATTTTGGACGACAAAAGGTAAAATTAGATAAACCCTTTGAAGCCGTCGCACATGGCGCATTAGCTTTAAGTGAAATGGCAGCAGTTGATGATTACCTGCGCCACAGTTATGCTATTCGTCTTTGGGAACCCCACAGCAAAAGTTATTCTTATTTAACTTTAATAGAAAAAGGGGCAAAGTATCCAGGGGCGCGTTCTGAAACTTTAACTTTGCAAGTTGCAACAGAGGGACAGCGAGAAATTCGCCTTGATATTGGGGAAGTAGCAGAAGTTTCTCAAGCGGAAGTTTCTTACGATACTCAAGGAAGGATGACGAGTAGCCAATTAGTAAAACAAGATAGTTATCGTTCTTTAGAAACTCATCATCAACAAGTATGTATCGCTTATATCGAACCGCCTGGACAAACAGGAGTAGACCGAATACAGGCAGAATTTGAAGTGAACGAACAACGGGTATTAGTAGTAACAGTTAAGGATTTATTGACAGGGAAGATGTTAGTTGATAGGGGTGCGATCGCTAAACTCAAATAATCTCCTCTCTGCGCCCTCTGCGCCTCAGCGGTTCGTTTAAAAAAGAACCGTAATCAAAAATGGCAATACTAATAATAGTAAAGTGGTAAAAATGCAATGACAGAGAATCAGAATCAACCTAAAGAATATGATGCTGTACTTGGTGGACAAGTAGCACCACCTGTTAATGGTTTAGTTTTGGGTGGAATAGAAGGAGCCAAGCTTCGTTTAAATAGTAATGATATAAAAGTCAAAATTGCTGCTGTTGCAGAATTAATTATGGAGAGATAGGCTTATATTTATTGCTAGATTTGTTTCAACAGGAGAAATCAGAAGAAGTAAAAAAATCAGCTTATTTGTTATTGCGTTATCGAACAGAAGCGAAAGTCAAAAATATTTTGCAAAACTATGACCATTGGCAACTTTTTGATGATATCGGTACGTTAAAAGAAGAATCACACTCACTTCAGTGTCAGTGTATGGTTATTAGCCCTGATAATCAAACTCTTTTTACTGGAGGTAATAACGATACAATAAAAGTTTGGGACTTAAATATAGGTAAACTAAAGTATACTCAATTAGTCAAGTCTGGTTCTATTATTTCCCTAGATATTAGCCTTGATGGAAAAACTTTAGTTGATGGAAGTAAATTTGTCAAAATAAAAGTTTGGGAAATCAAGTCAGATAAGATTAGACGCAGACAGTTTATTAAAAATCAAGGTGGAGTCAGCATAATTTTTGTTGCTTTGAGTGCTGATGGAGAAACTCTATTTAGTGGAACACCATATCATAGCACTAAGATATGGAATTTAAAGACCGGAAGCTGCGGAGGATTTGAAGGAGATAGATGGGCAGCACGATCTTATGCTATTAGTCAAAATAAACAAACTATTGTGACGGGTATGCATATCATTAATATTTGGGATGTAGAGACAAGAAGACTAAAAAAGACTTTACAATCTCGTTCGGAAGTTGACATAATTGCTATTAGTCCTAATGAAAAAAATATTATCGGTGCTTTTATAGATAAAACTATCAAAGTATGGGATGTAGATTCAGGAAATATTGTACATACGCTCACAGGACATTCAGACTACATTACATCTTTAGCTATCAGTTATGATGGAAAAAACTTAGTTAGCGCAAGTCGTGAGAAAACTATCAAAATATGGGATTTAAATACTGCAACACTAAAAAAAACGCTTCACGGACATTCAGGATGGGTTAACTGTATAGCCATTAGTCCTGATGGAGAATTTATTACAAGTGGTAGCAATGATGGAACTATAAAGATTTGGGGAGTGCCATAAAGTAAAAAATAAATGCGATCGCACTTCTGTAATTGAAAATAATTACCCTATATAAAGCGCATTTATGAAATTAGGTGATTGTAGCGATCGCACTTAGGACTTACGCACTGTACAAATTAATCATGTTATGCTTTGACCAAAATGGCTTGTTTCAGCCTTGGATTGATGGTAAATAGACCGATATTGTAGGGGTTTAGCACTGCTAAACCCCTACGAAAGATGTGCTTTTCCCATTACGCATATTTAATGTTTTCTGTCAATGCGTAAGTCCTAGCACTCAACAATCCCGTCGGAAGTAGGTAGACATAATTAAATATAAAATAAACTCTTAGTTTGTAGTGAGCGATTTATCGCTCAGACAAATGATTATCAGGACTAAAGTCCTTACGGGAGCAATGCGATTTTATGAGGTTTGGTCAAAAACAAGCGATCGCTAAAAACTATATTTAGGTACAGGGTGATTTTATTTGCAAATAATATACT
>NZ_JBALCW010000072.1:0-11172 GCF_036917635.1 Nostoc sp. | reverse complement strand
TCATACAATAAAGCTGCTGGGATTGTTTTGCAATATACATTTTGGCAGTTTTTGACCCCTCTTTTTTAAGGTCTTGTGAGAAATCCGGGTTATGTACCACTAGGAGAACGAATACCTTTCCCTTCGTTGGGTGCTGATGAATTAGGACGCACCAGATTAACTGCACTGCGGTTTTTCCAAGAGTGGACTTCTCGCAGCCCTCGCCAAGTAATAGCAGTGCGATCGCAATTCAACTTGGGGATCAGTGCGTTAGATGCCACAATCAATCAAGAAGTTCCCGATAGTCGATTTTTCTCATGGCTTGCACAAGCTCAATGGGCGCGTCTTTTAGCTCCTGAAACTATATTTTTGTTCCGCTTGAATACGCAACTGTCATCGACTTCGCTTCTACCTTTCGAGCAGTTTGGACTAGGTGGAATTGACAGTATCCGTGGCTATCGCCAAGACCTTCTGCTAGATGACAACGGCGCTTTTGTTTCAGCCGAAGTTCAAGTCCCAGTACTTCGGACATCGGGGAGCAATGGTCTGTTGCAAGTTATACCCTTTGTAGATTTAGGAGTCGCTTGGAATAATTCGAGCCAGGACAATTCTAATACCAGCAGTCCGAATACTTTAGCTGCTGTTGGTCTAGGCTTACGTTGGTCACAAGGCGATCGCTTGACTGCTCGTCTTGACTGGGGCATTCCTTTGATAGCAGTTGACCAGCCAGATGGGACATGGCAGGAAAACGGGATTTATTTCTCGGTGATTTATAATCCTTTTTGATTTATTAAGAAATTAGACAAGTATGTAGTATGTTATCCGGTTTAGCGTGTAAAACAATACTCAAGTCTTATTCTTCATCTTCATCCTCGAAATCATCATCGCCATGTTCTTCGTACCACTTTCTTTCCTCCTCCAAAGCGATTTCTCTTGATATCCTTTTTCTTTCTAGGGCTTCCTTTTCAAGATTTTCTCTTTCTATTCGTTCTCTTTCTATTCGTTCTCTTTCTATTCGTTCTCTCTCTCTCGTTTCTCTTTCAACCCGTTCTCTCTCAAGCTGAATTAATCGCCGCTCCACCCGTTCACAGTAGAAATCCAAAGCCTTGCCTGTGGCTGCTCCGGTAATCGCACCACTAGCTAAAAAGACGAGGGCAGTTTTCCAACCGTTAATGGGATTGCCACTCCACTCCAGAGTACCTTCATTGATCCACACCAGTAGAAAATAGACAATAATTCCAACAACCATATTAATTAGTGCAAAAACTCTCGGTGTCATCTCGGATTGACGAAGTATCAACCATTGTGAAAAGGTGAGCATCACACCAAAGATGACGGCAGCGATAGCACAAAGAATAACATTACCAGGGAAACTAAACGGATCTACTCTAAATTTAATGATTAGTGCCAGAGTAATCGGGGCAGAGAGCAAAAAGCTTATGAGTAAGGTAGCACTAATGGCAAGAAACCAGTAGCGACCGAGATAACCCAGGCGTAATTCTAACAACCACTCTTGTACTCCAAACAAAGTCATCCAGAATGCAATACCCGCCGTCAAATAATCAAGCATTAGCCGTTATCAAGTATCCGCATTATCAATTATCAGTTATCAGTCAGAAACCGTGATAACTGATAATTGATAACTGTTTACTGATTTAAAGAGGGTATTTTCTAGAATACGCTGAAATTGAGTCAGGAGTCAGAATTGAATCAGTGAACAGTGAACAGTTATCTTTTCGTGCAGTAAAACTGGTAATGCGGATACTTGATAACTGTTGAATGGCAAGCTTGTAAAGCTGAAGGGTAAGAATGCTCCACTTGGGCACAAGTGCTATTCGGCGCAGAGGGAAATTTCTATTTCTTGGGAACCAATGGTTCCTAGAATCCAATTAACTCTCTTGTATCTAGCTTATCTGTTGGGAACCAATGGTGACTAGAATCCAGTTAACTCTCTTGTATATAGCTTATCTGTTGGAAACCAATGGTGACTAGAATCCAGTTAACTCTCTTGTGTGCAGCTTATCTGTTGGGAACCAATGGTTCTTAATGCGATCGCGTTTGCGACATGACATTTTGTTTACCGGCTCAAAAGAGGACTGCTAGGGAATTTTGGTAGGGGAACAAAGCGACTACCTCCAAATCTTGATGTTGCCACTGGCAATAGTGTCTCAGGCATTTTGATTAAGAAGCAAGGGGACTTTCCTGATTTTTGGCATAAGGATACTTCCTTTTTCGGATCATGGATAACTGCAACCGCCTTGATGGTCAACCGTCTGGGAATACAAATTGCCTGCTTTAATTACAAAAATCATCCACTCGGATATCCCGCCAGACATCAGAAACCTGCCAGCCAGAGTTGCCCACAGATTGTACTGGAGGATTGTCAAGGAATGGAATATAGTCAGGAACTCTAGGCTCAGAAATTGTTACTGGTTGCTCCTCAACCTCAACCACAGGGGCTGGAGAATTGACAGTATTAGCTTGAAGAAGTTGGTCTTCTGCCTCCTCAATTAGCTTCATCTGTCTCAGGGTAAGCTTATCAGATTTTTTGATGATCTTCTTGGTATCTATATCATTAGAAGTTTTCATTGGCTGTTCCCTTAAAGGCATTGGCTTAAAATTTGGGTGAGTAAAATTGAGAGAGGATAGGTATAAATAATTTGCACAGAAATAACAAGGTACACCAAATCGATGGAAAATACGAGTCCCTAATTGTAAGAATTTACCTTTTTCACGCTAAAGAAATTAATCAACTATAGCAGCTACTTACTAATAGAGTTTTTGCACTGGCAAAGATATCGTCAACTGCTCAATCACTTCAGAACAGAAACTTTGAAATTGTCGCCTTTGCCATATTTGGGCAGACGCTTCAGACAGAAGACTCCGGCGAATGTATCACAAATCCCTGTATTGTATGGGTTTAGTTCGCACGTCATCCCAAGACCTCGTGACTGGCCTGCATGGGTGTATGTAACTGGTTTTTGGTTTATTGATCAAGCCTCCGAATACGAGCCACCCCTGGAACTAGAGGATTTTCTGGGGCGAAAGCAATTACCTTTGTGTTTTGGGTTTGGGAGCATGACAATGCCCAATCCAGAATATCTCACACATTACATCGTGGAAGCCTTAAAGAAAACCCATCAAGGCGGGATTATATTGTCAGGCTGGGGGGACGTTGGAAGAACGGTAAATATAAAAGATTCGTTACGAGTGTTTGTTCACAAGGAAGTTCCGCATGATTGGTTATTTCCTCAAGTGCCAGCAGTAGTGCATCACGGAGGAGCTAGTACAACGGCGGCAGTGTTACGTGCGGGGACACCATCAATTACTGTACCTTTTTTTGCAGATCAGCCAGTTTGGGGTGAAAAGCTAACTCGGTTGGGAGTCAGCCCTGCGCCGATACCGTACAAGAAAGTGTCAGATAAAACTTTAGCAGCAGCAATTGAAATCGTACTGGGCGATGAGGTGATGCAGAAAAAAGCCCAAGAGTTAGGTCAGAAGATTTGGGCTGAGGATGGTGTGGCGAATGCTGTTGAAGTTTTCCATCGGCATTTGGGTTTGATTGGGTAAAATCATTACACCCACAACAGCAGCAAATGTCACAAGTGAAAGTTTACACGGTACTCTGTGTCAACAGCAGTATCCTAATGGTTTTTTACACGCCAGGGCATTGCTGGGAATTCCGTATCATCAGCCGCACGGGTGGGATATTCGGGGAACAAAAGATTTATTACACGGCGGAGGCAGCACTGAGAACTGGGTTAGAGTGGTTGCGCGATGAACGGTAATGAGTGCGTATATGCGATCGCCGTTCGCGCTAGCGTCTCCATTAGCTCATGTCCTACTGTAGGCGGTAAGCGTAGCCATGCCGTCAGGCTTATCGGTCTGGTAACTAGATGATATTTTCTAGCCAGTCACTTGGGGATAGGTTCATTGTCAGATTGTTTTAAATTTCTCTTGCTGTAATCAGAGCATAATCATAAATTTTTGGGCTGATTCTTGTTCCTTTACTCATTAAATCATCTAAAATATTCTTGACATTATCAATCAATCCTTGCTCTTTTGCTAAGATAATCACTCCAACTAAACCAATAATTGGCAAGCCTCTACTAATAGCAACTTTTCTCCCAGCTTTTTCATCAATTAAAAGTTGATCTGCTTTTAATTCTTCTGCCAAAATAATTGCCGAACATTCTCCTAAATCCAAGTCGGTTTCTAATTGTAATTGTTCAATGAGTTGGTTATTACTTATAGAAAGAACTTCTAGCCATAAGGCTGATTTTACAGCTAAAACTGCGGGATGATCCCCCGTTGTTAATTCTGCATAGACTTGTTGAGGAATTATTACTCTACCAAAAACAGCCTGAAGCAAGTCTAATCTACCAACTTTAGAAAGTTCACTTAATGGGGTTGTATCTGAGACAACAATCATAGATTATTGCCTTGTAATTTCACTTTTGCTTGATTAACTTCTTGCTGAAATTCCTCTAAAGTCATACTATCGTCAAATAGGGATATTTCATGCTTAGACATTAAATCTATTACGTCTAGTCTAGGAATTCCTAGTAATTGACTAGCCTTACCACTGCTAATTTCTCCATATTTAAGTAGAGTCATCACATAAGCTTCTTTGGCTTTATTTTCTGCTTCTTCTCTAATGGTATTATTAACAGAATGAACGGGAATAGTAAATTCTACTTTAGTCATAATTCCAGAATATTTTCTTTGTAATGTTTCATTTTCAACAGGGTTGATATTATATAATATATCGTTTTTCTATCGGCTAAAGTCGAGTTATTCGGCGATTCCAACTAGTCAATTTTACTACGGTAGTATCAAGTGTACACTGTCATACTCGCACCCTCTCTCAGGGCAAATGCATCATGTCAACAATACCCTTGGGTTCTCAATAAGCTTAAAAATAATCGCATTAATCATTGCTTATTGACAAAGATTTAAGCGATCGCTTAAATCTTTTAAACTAAACCAAAGGAGAAATGTTGATTTTTTCGTTGGTTCTTAACCTTGATTGTGATCAAGAGTAATTTAGATGCGTTTGCCCTGCACCCTCTCTAAATCATAGTCAGTCACCCGTGCGATGGAATCCCTAGATGTAAAAACCTCGTCGCCTTTTTCAGAGATGCTGGGAGAGATCCATTCCACACTGTAAAACCACGCATCGTTGATTAGTTGAATTCCCTGGACAATACGAATCGGTGGCCCATCACCATGAAACCAAAACTCAACTAACTCACCGAGTCGAAACACAGGTTTTTCTTTGGTGTTCGGTTGTAAGTTACCTGTGCCAATAAGTTCACTTCCCAAAACAGTAATATTGGTATTACTAGCGTTGATTTCATATTTCCAGCCATGTTCTGACCACTCCACGCCAGTGCAGTAACCGAATGCGTTGTCAGACTTTACGTACACCCGCTCTAACAGACTCACTAGCAACGGAGGGATTCGCTGACCCCAAGGTGGAGAGATGTACCAGCACTGTTCTAAGTTTAGTCCATCGGTTAGTCATACAGTCACTCTTAATAATTTGCTCTGTGCAGATATAAATAGTTGTGTTGCGAAACTGGGAGGCACAGAATACCCGATGATTGACCCAGCCGTAGCAGTCTCAGGCGGGAACTCATACCAAGACGGAAAACCCTGCAAAATGGCAGCACCTTGGATAGACAAAGACTTGACCGTCCCTTCGGCTGCGCTCAGGGCAAGACCATCAGGCAACCAGATATCAGCGAACTTGCTACGATTGCAACCTTTGTGATCTGTGAAATGCGATCGCAGAATGGTATTAGCGGGCTGCGACCCTGGCTTGTACTTCGGTAACTTGCGTCCCCCAACTCTTTCTATTAGCAGTGGTCTTGGCGCATTCCCGGCTAAAAATTTCTCCAAAGCTTGTTGCTGTTTGGGCAACAGGTATGAATCAGCCATCGTGGGGATGAGATAGGCGATCGCTGAGTACCAACCGCAAGGTTTATTCTCCGTGGGTAGGGCAACCTGAAAACCCTTGCTTGCAACCAGAACTAACCGCCGCCGCGCCTGGGGTAGCCCAAAGTCAGCCATGTTGACCACGCTGTAATCGACCGAGTATCCCTCAAGTTCCAAAGCTGACAGAATGATACTGAAACTCTGACTGTTCTGATAACGTGGAACATTCTCCAGCGTAAACACCCGTGGCTGCAACTGTCGGATGGCTTCTGCTACTGCGATCGCTGCACTCAGATCATCAGCCGTTTCAATACCCTTACCCGCTTTGGCTGTGTGAGCTTGGCTGAAGTTGGCACACACTGGGGAGGCATGGAGGTAATCGGGGCGGCGGGGAAAACCTATGAATCCTAACTGCGCTACTTCTTGAACTGTTAGCTGAATGATTTTGCAGCCATATTCATGAAAGTTACGGTGATGATTGAGAGCGATCGCCCTGCTCAAGTCTGGTTTTGTGGGGTCGAACTCCACTGCGATGACTGGGCGAATACCAGCTTGCACCATCCCCGCTTCAATCCCGCCACCACCCGCGAAAAGTACTACAGCGATCGGTGCATCATTTGGAAGTATTGGTTTAGTATTTGTGTTTTCAAAACTTTTGCAGACATCTAAAATTTTTGGAGAATACTTTTTAGTTTTCGCTTTTTTGATAAAGGCGATGATGTCTTCTCTTGTCGCTCCCTGTTTTTGTAGTGTCCGAATCATGCTAACAGCACCGCAAGGAATTGAACCAATGCTTCGCCCTTTCCATACCCCTTCCACTTTCTCTTCCCAGTTGTAACCCCAACGCCAATGCCGAGAGTCATCTAAGTCGCGTTCACCAATCACACGCGGGTAAAAAGCAATTGAACTATCAAGTAGCTTTTTCTTTTCGAGGTACTGATAGAGGCATCCTTGACTACGAAGTTGTTGACCTTTAAGGTCATCCTCTAAGAATTTTTCGGGTATTGCATAAGACATAAACATTACTGGTTCAGTTGAGCCAGGATGTGAATGGGTTAGTAGACTATTGCGGAGTATGGCTATTTGGGTTGTGAGCGATGCCTCCGGCAACGTCAAGGACGAACGCTGTTGGAGTCATATAGCAGTCACTTCTCTCACCAAATCATCAGGCACTTCAAAAATCCCCAGTTGCCCAATGTAGGGAATCGGTGTAATCTCCCGTGGATTCTCCAGCTTCCAGTGGTATTGCTCAGGCATTCCCCAGCCAGATGCAACTTGTGAAAACTTGCAATCAACTATTGTGACAATACCGATGATTTGTCCACGACGTAGAGAGATTAACTCTGGGATTACTACCCCCATCCCTTGGCAAAATTCTCTTGCTAGCTGGTACTCTTTCTTGGTACAGGTTTTTGCAGCGTGAATCAGAATGTTGCCGCGATAATTGATAGGCCAGCCTCGGTTTTCTATGTTTTTGGTGGAGTGGATTATTGCCCAAGCCCAGGGTTGTCTGACTGAAAGTGCTTTCATGGGTTTTAAAACTCCAGTAATTGAATGTATGCGTCTTTCTTCCGCGATCGCTGGATGTGGATGTGGCTGTGAACGCAGTCCGTTACAGATTGTGGCGATAGTCCCAAGTTCTGTAAAGCTGATACTGGACTGTCGAGCCGCGCAGTGCTGAATAATCGTCAGTAACACAAAATTCAACAATTGAATTGTAAAATCACGTCGATAAGCTAAATCTATTTCTAAGTTCTCAGTAATAATTTGGCGACTAGCACTAAGAGAATTGCACTTTTCAACATCTGGTAAAATTCGGAGCTTGAACTTGTAATCGCGCTCAGTAGATAAACATTCATCAGGGGCAAGAATTGCCCATTTATGGAAGAGTTGTTGGATAGTTGTACTCATAAAGTCTGTAGTTGTGAGTTTCTGCGAGAATAGAAAGAGAAAGGAGGGATTATGACAAACGCTTTTCCACCAGAAGATACCAGTGTAAGGTTTGATAATATTGATACTCGTCTAGAAGAGATAGGTGACGAACTGGATTTGCTGAGGACAGTACAAAATGCTAACAGGCGGGAAACACGGGGAAATTCGCAAACCATTGCAAGGTTAGAGCGTACCATTAGAGAACTGGCTGACATTGCACGCCTCCATCAGGAAGGATTACGCGCTGCTCAAAGAGATGCTGAACGCGATCGTCAAGCCATAAGGCAAGTTGAACTTCAAGCTGACCGAGATCGTGAAGTATTGTTGGCTTCTCTACTCCAAGCAGAGCGCGACCGTCAAGTTTTTCAAGAGGAAATCCGCAGAATTTGGGAGTATTTACGTGACCGAAATGGCGGTAGTAGCACACCAAATTAATTAACTCCATCCCGTTTACCTCGCCAAGTTCAAAAATTTCGATGTCGATAAATCGCACAACATCGTTGCAGTGCCGAGCTTACCGTAAAGCCTGTTCTTCTCAACAATCAACTCGATAGTGCGATCGCTGCTGTCATTGCTGTAGACCGAGTTGCGATAGAGCATAATTAACTGGTCACAAACCTCGAAGATTTCGCCAGAGTTACGGAGTAAATGACGATTGGGGCGTTTATCAGCCGTTGTTTGGTTGCCGCGATTGATTTGACAGCCCAAGAAAACGGGGATTTTGTGAGACTTGGCGATATCTCGAATCTGGCGGGTAATCTTGCCGACTTCAAAGGCCATGTTTCCACCGGATTCCAGAGGAATCTGCTGCAAGTAGTCACAAATGTGGAACAGCTTAGTTAGTGTTGTTATTTCTAAATTACAATTTCTAGCAGGGGTCAAGGGATTTAGTAATTTTGTCTATCTTTGCTCAACGTTCAGTATTCATCCGCCATTTTCTAAAACTTGCATCTGTAAATGTTCTTTCAAATCTAATGGTTCCGTTGGCAGGACTAATAGATGTAATGTTTTTAGGACATTTAACGGAGATTCGTCATTTAGCAGGTGTGGCACTAGCAACAATTTTATTCAATTATATTTATTGGACATTCGGTTTCTTACGCATGGGTACAACTGGAATGGTTGCACAGGCTATAGGGCGTAAAGATAACCAATTAGCAGTACTGATTGGTTTACAGCATGGAATTTTAGCATTGATATTAGGACTCGCCATCCTGATATTTCAACAACCTTTACAAATATTAGGGTTTGCGATTCTAAGTGCTACACCAGAAGTTAAAAGTTCTGGAGTCGATTTCTATAATGCTTTAGTATGGGGTGCCCCAGCAACATTGATTAACTTTGTCTTGATTGGTTGGTTTCTTGGGCAAGCACAAAGTAGTAAAGTGTTATTGCTTTCGGCTATTAGCAATTGTGCAAATGTACTACTAGATTATCTATTTATTGTTCAGTGGGGATGGTCAAGTAGAGGAGCTGGGTTAGCGACAGCTACTAGTCAGTATCTCATGCTAATAGTAGGTATCTTGCTATATTGTCAAACAATTTCATTTAAACAAATACAAGCTTTAATTGGAGAACTATTTGACTTGTCTGCTTTAAAATCAGCTTTAATGCTAAATGGAGAAATTATTATTCGGACTTTTGCTTTAATTTCGACAATGGCGATGTTTAGCAACCTTAGTTCTATGTTAGGAACTGAAATTCTGGCGACAAATACGCTGCTGATGCAAGTAGTGAGCTTGGCAGCATATTTCATTGATGGCTTGGCATTCGCTACTGAGAGCTTGGCTGGAGTTTTTCAAGGTAGTGGAAATATTACTTCTTTGAAACAACTGTTGCAAACATCTGTAGTCAGTAGCTTGGTTATCGGATTAATGTTTGCTACTGCATTTATTTTTGCCCCAGAATCACTGTTAAGATTGCTGACTAATCATACTGAAATTATCAATAATTTACGCTCTTATATTCCTTGGTTATTACCAGTTTTAGGTTTTGGCTCAGTCGCTTATGCGCTAGACGGTTATTTTCTCGGGTTGACTCAAGGTCATACACTTCGTCAAGCTATGTTGAAAGCCACTGTAATCGGTTTTATTCCATCAGCAATTACAGCCTGGTATTTCCATAATAGTCATTTACTATGGCTATCAATGTCTTTATTCATGGCAACAAGAACAATAACTTTGGCATTGTGCGTACCAAAATCATTTTGTAAAAGACAGTGAGGGCAGGATGTTGGAGGCAGGTTATTAGGTGTAGTATAATGCAACATCTTCTTTATTCTCTACACCCTTTCATCCAAGAATACTAGGGATTTACACTTTTATTAGTGCCATTCGATCTCTACACCGCAACCAACCAATCGCACACTACAGACCTACACCCGTCCGTAAAACTGATCCAAACCTGCCACTGCCCCAGATATGCATTCCAGTAAGGCTCCCCATCAGCAATTCCAACAGCCTCGCCTTTGTTGGAGACTAAGTGTTGGTAGAACTGACCAGCGCTGTTGAGTCCAAGGTGCGTTTTCCGCTTCAGCCCCAACAAGGCTTGTGGAGAAAGACTTCAAGCTCCTGAGAATGAAAGGAGGATTGATTGCGATATGTCAGTGAGTGGTGGGAGCGATCGCCTGAGTAGCTGTCTAATAAATTGTCGTTTCTTTCTCTTGGCAAATTGCTCCCGGGGCACTGGAGCAAAGAAGAAAAAGGATTTTCGGTACAAGTCCGGTATATTGTAGGCGGTACAACTAAAGTATACCTTAGTGGATATCTAAGAAGGGTATGAAACACGATAAGTTGGACAAGTCTATTGAGATGAAAATCACAAACCAATGCTCACCGAACCTCTAAAATCTGTTGCTCACCGAACACGATTACGAAACGCGGAAGTTGCCTGGTTTGACGACCTTTGTGGGGGCGATACACAATATTTAGGTGTACTAGACGAAAAACGCCGGAGCAACTATGAACACTGCCGAAAGATCATGCTGACCGCCGAGCGAATAGGCTTTGGTAATATACTGCTGCCGACCTCATACCTCGTTGGGCAGGAAGTGATTCCGTTTGCCTCTGCTATGGGCCCGCAAACCGAGAGCATCAATATGCTGACGGCTTTGCGGACAGGCGAAATTTTCCCGACCATGCTGGCGCGTCAAATCGCTACCCTGGATCATATTCTCAAAGGTCGATTGACTATCAATATTATTAATTCCAATCTGCCTGGTGTAATAGGTATTGAGCCGAGATACGTGTAAAAACCTGCAAGATGGTCTGGAAACCGTTGCTATATCTATGTTTCAAAGATTTCTGGTGGAAGATTAATAGC
>NZ_JBALCW010000071.1:0-7928 GCF_036917635.1 Nostoc sp. | reverse complement strand
GAGATGAGTCCTCTACTCTTGTTGGTGAAAACCTGCATGAGCAAGTCATGTCTTTGATTAAAGAATCCCCGTCTCTTTAGAGCGGGGAGTGTCAACAAGCACTGCAATAGAGTTTTGGAAGAAATAAGAAACCCCTGAAGGCTAAAGCTTTCAGAAGTTTTAAGATTATCCCAGCTTATGCATTATGTCAGTGACTCAAATGGCTGTAAGGTATGCCAGGAACCGGACTTGAACCGGTGACACGAGGATTTTCAGTCCTCTGCTCTACCAACTGAGCTATCCCGGCTGGGGCTTTTGTGAGCCACGATTAATAAATTTAGCAAAGATTCAATAAAATAGCAAGCCCTTGGAGAAAAAAGATTTATGCGGCTTTCAAATTCAACTTAAACCAGATGAAAACGGCTACAAATAGCAGAAATTGAACAAGAACAATACTTGGGCCAGAAGCAAAGTTAAAAATACCTGACACAATAATGCCAGCAATGCTGCTAATGGAACCAACTATCACCGATATAACTAGAAAGCGGCTAAAGTGGTGACTCATCAGTTTGGCGGTAGAGGCGGGAATAACCAAAAAGGCGTTCACCAGTAAAACGCCGACAGCTTTAATCGCTACAGCAACGGCGAGTGAAAGCAAAACCACAAAAACGTAGCGGTACAACTGGACAGGAATACCTTGAACTTGGGCTACATCGGGGTTGAGGGTCAATAAAATTTGCTGGCGCAGGGTTGATAGTAAAAATATGCTGCCTCCCACAAGTACTAACAGCGTCAAAATCAAATCTGTGGTATCGATCGCTAGAATATCGCCGAACAGCACAGCCATCAAGTTGCCACGATATCCTTTAATTAGGCTAGTGAGAATCACACCGATCGCTAATGCCCCAGATAGCACTATGCTAAGAACGCTATCGCTACCTAAGTTGGTTTTGTCGATAAAGTAGAGGACAATAACCCCAAAAACCAAGGTAAAAGGTAACAGCATCCAAGTCGGATTTATTTGCAGCAGCACACCTAACGCCACACCTACTAATGCTGCATGACCAACCGCGTGGCTGAAAAAAGACAATTGGCGCAAGGTGACAAAACTACCCAACATCCCGCCAAGTATTCCCATTAACACAGCACCGACGATCGCACGCTGCATAAAAGGGAATGTTAACAAGCTTACCAAATCATTACTACTAGCGATCGCCAGCCCTGCTATCTGACAATCATTGAAAAAATAATCCATACTTATTCTGTGATAGGATTTACGCAAAATATCTCTCAAATTCTGATTTCTCCGTGTCCTCCGCGCCTCTGCGGTTCGTTATTCCGTAACTCCTATGTAAGTTGAATTACGAATTATTTTAATGTTGATGCTGGTAGCGGCTGAAACCTGGTCCATAGGTTGCTAACAAGTTTTGTGGTGAAAGGGCAACTTCTGGTTTACCAGTACAAACAATACTTTGGTTCAGGCAAAGCACGCGATCGCAATGGCGATTTACCATATCAATATCATGAGAAACTTGCAATACCGTCCAACCCTCCTCTCGCTTTAATTCATTTAGCAAAGCGTAAAAATCTGCTGAACCTTGCACATCAACACCAGCAAAGGCTTCATCAAGTACCAACAGTTTCCGAGGCATTACTAAACAATAAGCCAACAACACCCGTTTAAGTTGACCACCGCTAAGAGTACCAATAGCTTGATGTTGTAAATGATAAGCATCGGTTCGTCGTAAAGCTTCTCCTACGGCTGCCGATTTTTCTCGGTCTTGTCTCCACAGCTTAGAGAAAAATAAATCGGCTTTTTTCGCTTCCTTCTCCCATCCAAGTCCTACTAACTCGCTGACAGAAATGGGAAAGCTACGGTCAAAAATGAAGTTTTGCGGCATATAGCCCAACAAGTGACGTAAACGCCCCAGCCTTGCAATTGGACGACCGAATATTTGAATCGTCCCAGAACTGCGAGGGATCAAATCTAAAACCGCTTTTACCAAAGTACTTTTACCAGCACCATTAGGGCCGACGATAGCTGTATCTGTTCCTGGCAATAATTCAAAAGAAACATCTTTAACAGCTAGATAGCTGCCTTGATAGACAGTTAATCCTTCTACTTTTAAAATAGCAATGTCATTAGTCATTAGTCATTAGTCATTGGTCATTGGTTATTGGTCATTGGTCATTGGTCATTGGTCATTTGCAAAAGACAAAGGACAACTGACTAATGACAAACCTATTTACACGCCGTTTGCAGAGTTTGCAAGTTAGCTTTCATAGCCTCGAAATAATGCTGTGGATCTGTTTTGCCAGTTTCCAGAGAATCCAGAGGACGCAAAGTTAATTTTAAATCTTTGGAAAGGCTGGATAGAAGTTTGTTATCTACTCCTGGTTCGCTAAATAAAGCTTTAACTTTGTACTTTTTCACCGCATTGACTGCATTTTGCACATCCGTTGGGGAAAGTTGATCTTCGGGAATTTGTACCACAGCAACTTGCTTGAGGTTATAGCGTTTAGCTAAATATGGAAACGCATCATGAAAGGTAATAAAGGTACAACTAGGAGTTTTCTGCAAAGTCTGTTGAAATTCGCTATTTAAACTTTCTAATTCTTTAATATAAGTCGCAGCATTAGCCTCATAAGTTGCTTTGTTCGCTGGGTCAGCAGCAATCAATCCATCCCGAATATTAGTTACCTCCTGTTTTGCCAAAACTGGATCTAACCAAACGTGCGGATTACCTTGGGTATGTTCGTCGTCTTTTTCTTCTTGGGACGTTTTTACAACGGGTGAAATTTCATTTAAGGGTTTAATACCAATACTTGCATCAATTTCAGCTAATTTGCTATTTTGGGCATTTTTAACAGTATTTTCCAGAAATCCCTCCAAACCTAAACCATTTTTTACTAACACATTCGCAGTTGCGATCGCCTTGACATTTTCGGGTGTCGCTTGATATTCATGCACCTCCGTACCAGGTGGCACTAGAATTTCTACATCTGCCACATTGCCAGCTACTGCCTTAGTAAACAAATATATCGGCAAAAATGTTGTCACTACTTTAGTTTTCCCCGACTGCACCTGTGGGGTAGAAGCAGCTTCCTGTGCTTGCGGCGACTGTTCAGAAGTTGTTCCCTGATTCGGATTCGATTGGCTACAGCCAGCAGTCATTGACAACATTAGCAAAGCAATTATCGGCAAGATGCCGCTTCTTTGCCTGCTTGTTCTAATTCCTCTCCAATTCACAATCACGGTATTTTCTCCTCAAAACGGATGCTGACTCTGCCTTTGTCAAAATTCCTATTGACAACTTTATACTATAATAATTCTCATTCTCATTTTAGGCACATAATATCATTCTTGGTTTCCTGGGTAACGAGTAACAACAAAACTTTTTCGGATGGTACAGCCCTCTGTAATTTAGTTTTCCCTGAATAATTAGGATTTATTGACTTATTTTCTTAAAAAGATCCCTTACTTCTGATAAGATTACTGACAAAGATTCTCATAAAATAACGTTTAAAAAAACGTGTTTCGGGTGTGAATTAAAAATCAGTGTGAGGAGAAAAATGCAAAAATTTTGTAAATATCTGCTAGTTAGTCCAGCAGTCTGCTGTGCAATGCTATTCGTGAATACTGCTGTATTTGCAGGTGAAACATCCGGTACGCCTGAAATCAATCAACCGCAAGTTTTAGCTAGTCCAGGTACAGAAACTCAGATAACGGGGCAAGTTACTTCCGTATCTCAATTTTCCGACGTACAACCTACTGACTGGGCATTCCAAGCATTACAATCGTTGGTTGAGCGCTATGGTTGTATTGCAGGATACCCAAATAGCACTTATCGCGGTAATCGGGCATTAACGCGATATGAGTTTGCTGCTGGTTTGAATGCTTGTCTCGATCGCGTTAACGAACTGATTGCTACAGCCACTGGCAATTTAGTTAACAAACAAGATTTAGCCACATTACAAAAACTGCAAGCAGACTTTTCAGCAGAACTGGCGACACTGCGAGGTCGTGTAGATGCAGTAGAAGCTAAAACTGCTGAATTAGAGGCGAATCAGTTCTCAACCACAACCAAGCTGAATGGGGAAGTCGTAATAGCGATCGCAAGTGTCATAAGTGGAAATACAGTTAATAGTAAAAAAGTCAACCAAAATACTGTCCTTGGAGATCGGGTGCGTCTGAACTTCGACACCAGTTTTACTGGTCAAGATTTACTCAGAACACGACTTCAGGCAACAAACCTAGACCCATTTTCTCAGACTGCTACCTTTACACCAGAAGGTGACTTCCGATTTGCTGGTGGTAACAACAATAATGGAGTTGTGATCGACGCGCTGTTATATCAGTTTCCTCTGGGCAAAAAAACAAACGTTACCCTAGAAGCAAATGCAGGTGCAATTGATGATTTCACTAATACAGTCAACCCATACCTAGATGGGGACGGTGGTAGCGGTGCCCTTTCGCAATTTGGGACTCGCAACCCAATTTATTATCTAGTTAATGGTGCTGGTATCGGAATCAAACACGAGTTCAGTGATAACCTAGAACTAAGTTTAGGGTATTTAGCGACGAATGATACTGGTAACCCTCAGCCAGGTTCTGGACTGTTCAACGGTGCTTATGGTGCTATGGCGCAGTTAACTGTTAAGCCTAGCAATCAAATTACCCTTGGTTTGACCTACATTAACGCCTACAACAATAATTTTTCTGCCAATGGTAGTGGTGGTAGCAATAACGCTAATGATATATTGCAGAATGCTTCTAGCAACTCCTACGGTATAGAAGCATCATTCCAACCTAGCTCAAAATTCGTGATTGGCGGTTGGGCTGGCTTGACCAAAGCTCGCGTCCTTTCAGTTAATCCTGGCGATGCTGACATCTGGAACTATGCCGTCACACTGGCTTTCCCCGATCTTGGTAAAAAAGGTAATATTGCAGGCATCATTGTGGGCATCGAACCGAAAGTTACCAGTGTAAGCAGTTCTCTCAGCAATGCAGGTATCAACAAAGATCCAGACACTTCATATCACATTGAAGGTTTCTATCAATATAATCTGAGTGACAATATCAGCATTACCCCAGGAGTTATCTGGCTAACAGCGGCAGATCATAACAATCAAAACGATGATATCGTGATTGGTACAGTGCGAACCACATTCACTTTTTAATTTTCAAATATTACTTGAAGACGCAGATTTATTTTTTGTGTCTTCGCTTTTTTGGATGATTTCAAAAATAAAACCCAGCATTTTTTGCTGGGTTTTATATCTTCAAGCGACAAGGAGATTGTTTATTTTGCAGATGGAGTAAATAGATTATTTTAAACTAACTTTGATTTCCGTTTCACAAATGAACCAACACTCATAACACCGAATACTAGCAAGCCCAATGTTGCAGTAGGTTCAGGGACACTAGCTAATCTGTAGCTATGGTTATCAGTTTCAAACGCAAGACCAGTTGATCTTAAAACTACTTTATCAAAAGTCTCTCCTTTATCTGCTAACAAATTAACATAAACATTATTGTCACTACCACTCTGTGCACCATTGGCCGGAGCGCCTGGAACATCTGCGCCACTAAATGTTTTTAGTAGCTTACCTCCGCTATAGACATCCACATAGTTATATGTGTCTACTGACCCCCAGTAGAGGCCAAAATAATCAATAGACTTAGCAAAGGTAATAGTTTCATCACCAGTGTTTCCTAAAATATTCTGACCACTACTAGTTTTGGCACCTTGTGGCGCAACCGTTAGGTAATAGCTGCTATTACCAAAGGGGGTAGCATATTGATTATCTACACTCCCTTTGACAATTCCATTGGTTGCAGAGTAAGTAGCAAATCCGTTTGGATCGGTTGCTGTCCCTGAATTGAAGTTGATCGTTGTAGCTCCTTGAATATTAGTGTATTGACCTTCTCCTGCAACAGGTGTGGAACCTCCTTTAATCAGGCTAACAGCGCTAGCTGGGTTAGCACTCATGAAAACAACTGCTGTTCCAACCAAGGCTAATGATAGTTTTTGCAGAGTAGACATTGATTTATTTCCTTAAGCATTTGATGTCCTTAGCTTGGCATATCAGGCTGGTATTTGTGTAGTAGATAAAACAATTTTTACCAAAATAATTTATTTACCTAATAAACATAAATATACTAAAACCTTTTTATTGCAATGGTTATAAGATTATTTTGCTTAAAAAAATTACGTATGTTTACTTATTAAAATTTCTTACTTGTATAATTACTTAATTGGATAAAAATCAGGTTTGCACAGCAAATTCTTCTGGATCAATTCCCCAATTTACCCAGCGAATTGCCTCACGCGCTGAGTTCATATTCGGTGGAACTCGCAAGGCGTGAATAAAGCTTGTGCTAGGGCAAGTCATTTTTAATAAATAAATTGGTTCTTCATCAGCATCAGCATCAATTTTTAATAGCGTATATTCAGCCCAAGTATCTAATTCAATAGCTTGTAGTTCTTGGCATATTCTAGCGTAACCAATACCTTGAATTAACACTCGGCGTAGTTCGGCGTTTTCCTCTGTCAAAAGCCAATTAGCTTGCCATTGCTGCGGGTGGATTTTACCGTATTTTTCAGGTAAGGTTACACCGTGGTATGAGTACAAACTATATCCATCGGTAAATTCAATCGCGGGTTCGCCTTCAGCGTGGAGGCGATTTTGATTGTCGAAGCGTAGGTGAAGCGGGCGATCGCAGATAATACAAATATCATCATACGCAAACAACCAACCACATTCTTGAATTAAAGATTGAAATACTTTCCATTCCTGTTGAGGATAATCAATTTTCAAAACAGAGATACAGAAATCAAACCCAGTCATGCGATTAATTTGAATTTCTGGTTGAAAGCACTCATTAATTTGAATTTCAATCCACCACGAATAATCGTTTAGTTCCTCGTTTACTTGAGTGCTAAATTTTTCATTTAAGTCATTAAATATTTCATGAGTTAAAGGATTGCCTGTCAGATGATATAAAAAATTGTCTAATTGCCTATGTACTTGGCTTCCAAACTGTTGATTTATTTTGGTCGAAGGCTCGTGAAAAAAATTAGCCCCAAACATGCCCCCTATACTATTTGGTTCATTGAGATAACTGTCTATCAATTCTGGTGACAATCGTTTTAGCAGCCAGTTACAAGCTGCATAAGGACTTTCCTGAAAAAGGATTTCAGGCTGTTCATAGCCAAAGTCAATTGCAACATAGGCAGCTTTTACAGCTTCCGCGGCCTTCTCTCTATCAATCCGCTCAGTTGAAAACGCAATTTTCTGCCACTTTTCCCGATAAACTGGAATCAAAGCCTCTTGTTCAGGCGTTAACTTTTCAATCCGCGACATAACGCCAACCTTCAGGTTCGTATTCTCGCTGTATTTTCACCATCCAATTACCTTGGGGAATAGAAATAGCTTTATGCTCCTCATGGGCAAGCAATGCCGACTCTGAAAACACACGCAAATAGAGTGTGCTATCTTTATCGTATAATTCTGCGTTACCCTCAGTAATGCGATGCTTATGCCCTGTAACTTCGCCTTCTGCCAAAGTTAAGTGAGGTATTTTTTGTCCTTCAATTTTCTGCACAGGCAGTAAGATTACATCACCTTGACGAATCGGTTGCATCGTTTTGCTTTCCTAAACATGGGTCAAACCCCACTTCGCTTTTGCTCTCAAGTTTGGTTTAATTTTGGCACAAGCTCTTAATGATTGGGGATTGGGGATTGGGGATTGGGGATTGGGGATTGGGGATTGGGGATTGGGTATTGGGTATTGGGCATAGGTCAATTCAATAGTTATATCTTCCCCTGCTTCCCCTGCTCCCCCTGCTTCCCCTGCTCCCCCTGCTCCCCCTGCTCCCCCTGCTCCCCCTGCTCCCCCTGCTCCCCCTGCTCCCCCTGCTCCCCCTGCTCCCCCTGCTCCCCCT
>NZ_JBALCW010000070.1:0-86323 GCF_036917635.1 Nostoc sp. | reverse complement strand
TACTTTGTTTAT
Source organism: Nostoc sp. (assembly GCF_036917635.1). Lineage (GTDB taxonomy): Bacteria > Cyanobacteriota > Cyanobacteriia > Cyanobacteriales > Nostocaceae > Nostoc. The sequence goes on along the minus strand of NZ_JBALCW010000070.1, from coordinate 86,311 downwards.
CATTCACTTAATTTCTACAATTTTTTATGTCATTTTGAAATCTTTCTTAGTTTTTATTAGTAAATAAGATGCGTTCGCCCTGAACCTTAAGGAGTGAATTTATAATGTTTCATCTGCTAACAGCTTTCGGGCGGCGACTCCTGCGGAGTATCGTTTTTGTAATATTGCTAACTTTGATTAATAGTTTAATCCCACATTCCGCCACTTGGGCTGCCTCTTCCGGTTTGGGAGTTGATAATGGTCATCTTAGTTCTTGTCCGGCTTCAGACAACTGTGTTGTTAGTCAAAATGGCGATTTCAAACATGCCATTGACCCAATTCCCTATCATATAGATCGCAATGCAGCACGAAAAACCTTACTCAAAGCTCTCACCGTTGTTCCACGCACAGAAATTATAGAACAGACAGATAATTACATCCACGCTCTTTCTAAAAGCCGCATCTTCAAATTTATTGATGATGTAGAGTTTTATTTTCCTCCGAATGAGCCAGTAATTCATGTGCGATCCTCGGCTCGCGTGGGAGAGTCGGATCTTGGTGTTAATCGCAGGCGTTTAGAGCAAATTCGTCTGGCTCTACGCGATCTAAATATTTGATTTTAGCTAATTTCCTTTCTCAATAATTCTGGAATCTGAGAAGGACGTTCAGCGACTGGAACTTCCGCTTCTTTTAAAGCAGCTAATTTACTTTGGGCTGTGCCAAAGTTAGAATCGCGTCCGATAACTGTTGCTAAAGTCCCAGTTTGACGCCAAGTTTTTCCTGGTGGTGCAAGTCTACCTGCAATGTAGGCAATTACTGGTTTATCAATTGCTTCGGTAATGTACCGGGCTGCTGCTTCTTCACTACCACCGCCAGGTTGACCGACTAAAACGATCGCCTCTGTAGTTTCATCCTCATCGAGAATTTGCAGCCATTGCAGAAAGGAGGAACCAACGATCGCATCACTACCAATACTGACACTAATCGACTGCCCCAAACCTGCTTTTGTTAATTCGTAAGCAACTTCGTAAGTGAGCGTACTACTACGACTAACGATCCCTATTGCCCCAGGAGTATAAAATTCGCTTGGTTGAGTACCTAAAAGAATTTTCCCTGGCACAATGATCCCCGGACTATTTGGCCCGATTACCAAAGTTTCACAGGCTTCGGCTTTGCGGAGTAATTGCACCATATCCAAAGGCGGCACGCCAGCAGTGATAATAATAATTTGGCGAATATTAGATGCGATCGCTTCTAATGCTGCATCTAGCACGTCGTAAGGATCTACACAGATAATTGTTGTGTCAATTACCCCTAATTGTTCTATTACCTCCTCTACTAAGTCAAATACTGGCAGTCCATGCAGTTCCTGTCCGCCACATCCAGGATTGACACCGGCTACTAAGTTCGTACCATAAGCTTTCATTTGAGCAACATGAGTCCCTGATATAAATTCACAAAAGCCTTGAATTAACACTTTGCTGTCTGGCGTTAGGTTCATAAAAAAAATACCGTAAGTTTGGCAACCCAGTAGTATATAGTACTAGGCATAAAAACGACATATTTACAGTGTCGTATTGATTCAATTTTTTTTGAATTTTGAATTTGAAGAATGTGACACTCATTACCTCTTATTAGCCTTTGGTTTAGCTAGACGAACTGCTGCCGCCACTGCCTCATCTAAATTTTCTACAACAAGGAGCGCATTGCTGTGGGTTTTTAGTGTTGCTAAATACTTTCTCGCAGCATCAAATTCTGAACCAGCAAGACGGATAACTAAGGGTGAAAAATTATGCTCTGGCCGATTTTTACTACCATTAGAATGCACAACCTGTGAGTTAAGTTCGCTGTTGTCTTGCTCCACAACTTTGGCTATAACTTCAACCACTTGCTCTGTTTGAGGAATGCTACCCAGAAAGTTAATTAATATTACTTGAATGCTGCTATCAGCCTCTAGGATTTTTAGACCTGTCTCTAGGCGATCAGAAAAAGTAGTTGGTGTAGTATCTGTGAGAAAAGCATGACGTAGATTCAAGCAAAGACCTGGATTACCACCAGCATTAGCGACTAAATCTAAAGTTGCCATCACTGAACCAGTACCATTACCTAAAATACCGATTTTGCCGTGCATTTTTACACCATCCCAGTCGCCCGATATACCATCTATCTCAGTACTGCTATGACGACTGATGATTTTTGCCGCCATCTCGGCGAGGTCTGGATGACGCTTGATCGACCGTTCGTTGACCCTGACTTTACCATTAAGAGCCATAACCTGACCAGTAGCACTGACTGCCAAGGGATTGATTTCAACTAAATCTAGGTCTTTTTGCACAAATAACTGGTACATCTTCTGGACAACGCAGCTTACCGACTGCATCAGCGTCCCTTGCAAACCCATTTTCAAAGCCAGTCGTCGGGCATAAAATGGCGAGAATTCTTGTTCTACAACAACATAGTGCATTTTTTCCCCAGCCGATTCCCAATCGATGTCTGCTTCTTTGCAACCTAAAAGTACTGGTCGGCAAACAGCAGTATCTAAAACCACCGCCAGATAAAATTCCTGGTTGGCGTCGTATTGGGATTCTGCCAGCACAACTTCTGGCAATTCGCCCCATATTGGTAAACTAAAGATATTTTGAGCAGCTGCTATCGCATCAATTGTAGTCTCCGCAAACCTTACACCACCTGCTTTTGCCCGTTCCGCTCCATGTACTTGAGATTTTAGTACAATTGGAAAGCGAATTTTTAAACGTTTCAAATCTGTGGGATGATCAATTCGTTGGGAAGGCAATACAGGAATGCCTATCTTGCCAAACCATTCTTTAACTTGATACTCTAATAAATCCATTGATATACCTTATATTCAGACTTTCCCAGCCTTTGATTAGTGCTGTCTTAATATTTTGCAGCACTTTTATTTTAGAATTAAGCTTTTGGCAGCTATAAAAATTTATTTTTCAGGAATCAATTTTATCGATTTCAGCCAATGAAGCACATTAATTTTGATAGCCAACCTGTTGGTGCTAGAGTCACAACATCTAATTTCTCTCTTCAGTAAGTTTCCTAGCATAGAAGATAACTACCATTTCTGTCAAAACCCTCTGACTTAGCATCGTTTCCTTAACCTTTGGATAAATTTGTTACAACTGCCCTGCAACTAGAATCTTGCAGGGCATTAGCTCCTGTGTATTTTATTGTCCCCAAATAATGCAGTTAAAATACTCAAAAATTCTATTATTCCCATTTTTTATTTGTAATTTATATCTGAAGACAGATTATTTAATTTTGCATCTAGCACTGTGAAAATGTAGCGACGCGAACAATAATTGCTTTTTTAATTTTTGGTGAAAACTCCGAATGTGTGTTATAACGTTGGTCGTTCAGATTTTCAGGCTGTGGTTGGTTAAACTGTGCATTTGCATTCAACAAAGCTAAAAAGTTTATTTCATTCTCTTAAAAATAATCAAAACAATATAGAAATTAAGCGGGAAAGCTCTATGAAAGTAGCAGTCCAGCAGGAAGACTTACAGCTTTTAGCCAAAACTTTGCAGGAACAATTACTTGTAGAAGTCTCAACGGCTGAAGTCTTCGAGGTTAAGTGTGCCGTCAATAAAGGCGGGCTAATGATTTTAACGCAACACGAATCAGATGTAATAGTTGATACTCAGATAATCTTTGCAGTAATTGAGGAAGTACTTCAGTCTCTAGCACCCCACAAAGAGCAGCGAGTGCAATGTTTCCTCAGAGTTTTTGGTGAACAACTCCCTTACGCGAAATGTTTCTTGGCTCTGAAGCAGACGGGGGGATGGGGAGATGGGAGAGCAGGGGAGGCAGGGGAGGCAGAGGGGCAATACTTTTCTATCCTTTCTTCATCAGCTATTACTTATTCTCCATCAATCGATAAGACTGAGGAGGAACTGTTTGACCCGTTTGCAGATGCGCCGAATTTGCGGGCTTCAAAGCGAGCATCTCAAATCAAATCCATCTTACTGGGTGCAGCTTTGGTGGGAGTTGTAGTCTTAGGCGGGGGTGCTTACTTATTGACTCGCCCTTGTGTGATGTCTGAGTGTAAAGAAATACAAAATGCCGAGCAATTAAAAACAAAATCTTCGCAACTCATGCGCCGCGCCAAGTCTGAAAAAGAATTAGTAGCTCTACAACAACAACTTGCGGCAACCAGTGCAGGCTTGAATGCAATTCCTAGTTGGTCGCCTCGTTACCAGGTGTCAGAAGAACTAAAAGCAAGTTTGTCTGGACGGTCAGAAAAAATCAGCCAGGTGGTTAAGGCTTTGCAGACGGCATCTTTTGCGACACAAAAAGTTCAAACTCCTGCATCTAGCCTAGAGGAATTACAAGCTAGGCAACACTTATGGCGACAGGCTATAGCGCCACTAGAAAATATAAGTTCCAATAGTGAACTCTATGGGCTGGTGCAAGGAAAATTATTTAATTATCGTGTCCGTTTGCACGCTGTAAATCAGCAGATAGTTACGGAGGAAAAATGGCTAAAAAAACTAACGGCAGCAAAAGCTATAGCTAGTGCAGCCGAGAATCGGGAAGCTACTGCTAAATCTTTGAATGACTGGCAAAAGGTGCAGTCTACTTGGCTCGTGGCCATTAATGCCTTGAATAGCATTCCCCTAACTAGCCCCGGATACCAAGAAGCCAAAAAGCTGTTGGTAGATTATAAACCTAAGTTAGTAGCGGCAAGCGATCGCGCTAGTAAAGAACGATTAGCTGTTAAAGCCTACCAACAAGCCCTTAGCACTGCCAAGCAAGCCAAAGTATATGAGCAACAAAACCAATGGCTTGCAGCAGCGACATACTGGGATCAGGCTTTGCAAACTGCTAAAAAGATTTCCCAAGATAGCTCATACTACAATCAGGCTCAGTCTCTCATCGAACCTTATTCAACAGCCCTCAAACAAGCACAAGAAAAACTACAAGTGGTTAGTAGTTTGCAACAAACCCGCACTGACTTAGATAAAACCTGTATTAATGGAATTCGGATTTGCACCTTTAGCATGGACAATGCAGGAATTATTGTCCGGCTAACCCCTGAGTATGACCAAATCAGGCAAAATAACTTGGCTACTCCTTATTCTCAGAACTCGGATACTGCTGTTGACATTACCAATCACTTGCAAATATTACGGGAAGCCTTAGCTGTAATTAGTGACAATGCCAGCTTGTCCCTTTTTCTCTATGATTCCAAAGGTCAGGTAATTTATACGCGGACTTTGGGTGGGTAAAAAAGTTAGGAGTTAGGAGTTGGAGTTAGGAGTTAGGAATATATAGATATAGATTCCCGATTTCTATTTAAGTCTATGGAGATTTGGTAATCTGCTGTTGTAGTTGTTGCACCTCCTGAATCGACAAGCTTGTTGCAGAAGCAATAATGTTGATTGTTATTGCTTGGTGCAAAAGATTAACAGCAATTTATCGTTGCTTTCTTGCTTCTGCCTCTTCTTGAATAGAACGATAAATCACAGATTACTGCATGATGTCCCTCCGCAATAAGCGATAAATTGAAGGTTTATAAAGGGGAAAATAAAACAAATAATCACTTTAATTTTATTGGAGAATGACACAATGTTATTGTTTCTCTATTTTTAATTCACATTGTTGAAAAATATAATTAACTGCTGCAAATAATTTATCTAAATCTTGAATTACATATAAATTTCTATTCCGAGTAAATACATCAGCAATCAACTTTCCGAATTGCCATATTTTCCCGTTAGAAACAATCCCAAAAATATCGCTAGCAAAATCATCATTAATTCGCTGCACTGCAATCATTTCAGCTAAACACTGACCCCAGCCTTCTTCAAATTTGTCTTGTTTAGCTTCAACCGTCAAAAAATAAGGTTTATTAAAAACAATCGTACCCAGAGGGTTTCGCTGTGTTACCGTATAATCTGGAACGCCTGATAAATCTTCATCGTAAACTAATGTTTCATGACTCCAAAGTGTTAAATTACTTCGGTAATTTTTCCATACTTATTTCAATACTGGATAGATGAGATTTTCACAAATAGCATCTTCAGAATTATCAATAACTCCATCTGTAAATAGTAAATCTAATTCTTCTTTGAAAGCCTGTTTTACTGGAAAACCTACTTCTAGTATAAAATTCGACTGTACATATTTGATTTGAAATTTTTTAATTACTACGCTAATACTTTTGTAATTACTAAATGCCATTTTAATTTACCTTGTTGTGAAAACTCTGTCATTGTCTAAACACAGGTATAGCGGTTCTCAGTTGAGTAGGTACAAGAACCCCACCCCCAACCCCCTCCCCGCAAGCGAGGAGGGGGCTATGATGTTAGGAAAAGCTATAATAAATATGCCTAAAATATTTTCAGTACTCCCATTATTAAGCTAGCATCATTATTTCAAGACTATACAGCAGTTAAAAATTCTGAGTAAAAAATTCCTCTCGGATTTGCAAATATGCCTCAGCTTCATTTAAAATATATTCATATTTTTCCTTAATATCTTTATGATGTTCATCAAATAATGTTTCTCTATCTAATAAGTCATATACTACAGAGTTTAAATAATTTTCAGTTAAAGATAGCTCATTACTAATTAGAATTTCACGAATATTATTGTGAATCTGTTTGACTAAAGCTTGTCCTTTCTCAATTTCGGTTTGTAGCAAAATTTTTGCCTTTTCATATTGTTCAATATATTTAACATATATACTAGATGAAACAGCTATTTTCCCAGCTTGTTCAATTTCATCAATCTTTTGTTTATATTCTTTTAATATACAATCTATCTTCATTTTATTCTTTACTAGTTTACCTATTTCTTCCCATTTTTCTAATGTACTATCATTTTTTAAACTTTTGTTTGGAAGATTAATTTCATTTAAACTGTATTTAACTTCTTTCCAAATAAGCTCATAATTATCTCCTAATAGGGGAGATATTGTATAAACTAACCATCCATTTTTTCCTTGATATTTAATATCAATTGGGATTATATTATTTTTTTCTGAGTTTAGAATATAGTTACTCTTTTTAATTAAATCAATTTTCGATGACCAAATTAACTTTAATGCTATAGAGCATCCAATAGTTAACAAAAGTAAAGAAAAAAAGGTTATCAGTAAAACAGGTTTAATAATTTCAAAAATGTATGGTATTGTTCCAAATACTCTTTGAGAAAAATGTATTGTAGATATAAAGAAAGATACACAGAAATTATATAAAGCATTTATTATGGAAAGGATTATCCATCCGCAAATAATAAAAAACAAAGAAATAGCGGTTAGCATGGAAGTTATCATAGCATCTAAAAATGCTGATTTGTTTTTAAACGTAACTGTGATTTGTGGCTTAATTAAAGTTATAAGATAATTTAGGAAAATTATCTTACATAAAAATACGGTTTTTATTAATAAGATGTGAGATGCAAATTTAAGTATTTTTTCTAGGACTTTTGCCTAGATCCAAGTTTACTCGCGGCAGCAGCCCAATAAGCTTCGTTTCCAAACTCTGGCTGGAAAGCAGGTTTTAAAAGGGTTTTAGCTTAAGTTGACACCAATGTACATCTGTGCGCCCTACAAGAGATTGATGAAATACTCTTGGATTGTAGATTAACCGCTTCACCTGACTAACTGGGCGGCAGAGTTAAAAAACTGACGACACAAGCCCTTCGTGACTAAAACTGTTGTCAACAAGTTAGCAAAAGCCACCATGAACATAATCAAAATTTCGTAAGATACAGCATCCATTGGTTTCACACCAGCTAATAGCTGTCCGGTGGTAATTCCTGGTATTGCTACCATACCGATGAGGATCATTTGATTGAGAGTCGGAATGAATCCGGCTCTAATGGCATCTTTGCGATACTGGCTAACTGCTTGCTGGGGCGTTGCGCCTAAGCTCAAATGGGTTTCTATTTCGAGATGGCTGGAATTTATGGTGCTGACAAGACGATCGCCTGCCAAAGCAGCTGCATTGGTAGCATTACCTAAGACTATCCCTACTAGAGGAATTACATACTGTGGTTCGTACCATCTTTCTGGTTGAATAATCAAAAAGTTGGTGTAAAGCACTGTCAGGGCGGTACTAATTAAAATTGCACCCCACACCAAAGGCAATACATAAGGAATTTTTTGGCTGATGCGATTTCGTGCGACAATCGCCGTAATTGTCAGCATTATTGTTAATATCGCCAAAACTGCCCAAGCATTGTCCAAAGCCCAAATGAAATCTAAAATGTATCCCAATACAAGTAGTTGTAAGATGGTTCTCCCAGTAGCAAGGGCTAAATTTAACTCTAGTCCTAATTTTTCCCAGGCAGATAAACCAATGGCGATCGCCATCAATCCCACAGCAATAGCTAAATCCACGAAATCCAGCTTGATCAACTCCTGCATAGGTTCTCTATCTCCTGGTATTTTCTTCTCAAAGCAGCCCACATAAGAGGAACTTTGAGCCGATGTGTTGGATCTTGGTTGATATATATCACCTTTATCAATTCAAAATTCAAAAATGGTACAACCTTAACATGGCAAACATCTAGTATGCTTACTATCTGTAAATTAAATGTGCGGTAGTTTCTGGCGCGACAATTTAAGTAAAAACCCTAATAGATGCGTATCTTGGGCGATAGTCTTTTAGTAGCTGCTTTTTGATTAACAATTCAATTAGCAAAAATTGACTCTCTAAGTGCATCCTTTGTATCTCCCAATAAAATAAGAACTCATGATCCAAAGTGTAAATCCTATCCCTGCCTTTGATATCAAGCAGCAATACACCACCATCGAAGCAGAAGTAAGTGCAGCCGTCTTAGAGGTTCTCGCTTCTGGCCGCTATATCGGCGGCCCCTTAGTCGAAGGCTTTGAGCAACAGTTTGCCGCTTATAATACTGTTACTGAATGCGTGGCTTGTAATTCTGGCACTGATGCACTCTACTTAGCGTTACGAGTCTTGGAAATTGGTGCAGGCGATGAAGTGATTACAACGCCTTTCACCTTTATTGCTACGTCTGAAGTAATTAGCGCCGTGGGTGCAAAGCCTGTTTTCGTTGATATTGACGCTACTACGTTTAATTTGGATGTGGAGCAAGTCGCGGCGGCGATTACACCCAGAACTAAAGCGATTATCCCGGTTCACCTATTTGGACAACCCGTGGATATGACATCATTGATGGCGATCGCTCAGTCTCACAATTTGTCAATAATTGAAGATTGCGCTCAGTCTACAGGGGCAATGTGGGCTAATCAAAAAGTAGGAAGCATTGGGCATATTGGTTGCTTTAGTTTCTACCCTACCAAAAATCTTGGTGGTTGCGGCGATGGCGGGGCAATAACGACTAATGACCCTGCGATCGCCACTAAACTGCGAATACTACGAGATCATGGCAGTAGAATTAGATATTTACATGAAGAAATCGGTGTAAATAGCCGTTTGGATGCTCTCCAAGCAGCTATTTTGCAGATTAAGCTACGTTATTTAGATATTTGGAATGATCGCCGCCGAAATATCGCCAACTATTACTACCAGTATCTGTCTCAAGTTGCGGGAATCATCCCACCCCAAGAATTACCTGAGGGTATTGGGGTATGGAATCAATACACTATTCGCATCTCCGGCGAAGGCCGAAATGGTTCTAGCGCCAAATATCGAGATTGGGTGCGTAGTCAATTGCAAGAACAGGGCGTGAGTTCAATGATTTACTACCCCCACCCTTTACATTTACAGCCAGTTTATCAAAGTCTGGGCTATCAAATTGGGGACTTACCAATAGCAGAGCAAGCTTGCCATGAAGTTATATCTTTGCCTATGTACCCAGAACTGACACAACAACAGCAAGATCAGGTGATTTATGCTTTGAAAGAAGTTATGAGTTAGGAGTTTCAATTTTGGAGTTTGGAATGAATAAGTTCCTTCAACTCATAACTCTTAACTCCTAACTCCTAACTCCTAACTCTTAAATCCTAACTCATTTCATTACTGCATTTGCAGTCGCTAAAGCTTCTACTAAGCCACGCACAGCAGCAATCATTGCTATTTCGCTATTGAGTTGGTTGATGGCGGAACCAACACCAACACCAGCAGCACCAGCTGCGATCGCTAATGGTGCGGTAACGTTAGAAATGCCTGAAGCACACAATACTGGTACTGATACTACACGGGAAATCTCAAAAGCTGCTGCCAAGGTGGGAGCAGCTTTTTCAATTAATCCTAGTGTTCCAGGGTGAACTGGGTTACTGCTAGTACCGCCTTCGGTTTGGATAATATCTGCTCCAGCTTTCACCAGTTCTTCTGCTAACTGTACCTGTTGATCTAGTTCCAAAATGTGGGGAACGGTAACAGATAGGGTAATTTCCGGGAAGAGAGCGCGGGTTTGCTTAGTCAGTGCTAGCACTTCGGGAGCCTCAAAGCGGCGTCCTTGAGCATAGAAGGAATCAAAATTCCCGATTTCAATTAAATCAGCACCAGCTGCTACAGCTTGTACAAATTTCTCTGGTTCTACTGCCGATACACAAATTGGTAGATTTGTCAAACTTTTAGCTAGCTCCACCAAGACTGCATCGGCGGCAATATCGACAAAAGTAGCACCGCCAAATTCAGCAGCTTTAACAGTAGCAGCGACGCTAGCGGCGTCGAAGTTATTCAAGCCGCTAATCACTTTCAGGACGCGGTGGTTAGTAAATGCACGTTGGAGTGTGGAATGCATCGTCATATTTTGGCTTTTGAAGCTACGAAAATTAGGTATATTCTACCGTCCCTTAGTTGATCGGGGACTAAATCGCTATCGCAGTTGCCAAATCTTGATAGTTTTATTTTTTAATTTTGAATTCCGCCTTGCGATACTAGGGACTTCCATCTACTTTTGTAGGATCTTTTACCACTATCCTAGTCAAACTCTGGAGGCCACAAATCTGCAATTGGTACTTCCCATCCTGGAAGCAGTTCAGGAACTGTTAAAATATCGCCATCACGAAGTATTATTGCCTCTTGTCCAAAGTTGTAGACTTCAACAATCCGCTCATCTGGATTGAGCAAAATTCCTACTTTAGTTCCCAAACTCAGAAATTCTTGAATTTTGGCTCTCAAATCCTCTAAATTATCGCTAGGGGACTTCACTTCTACAGTCAAATCGGGAGCCAATTGAGCAAAAGACTTCGGACTGCGACGCAAGCGTTCGGCTAAAACAAATGAGGCATCCGGTGCGCGTAAATTTGAATTTGGCAATCTAAAACCGGCGCTAGAAGCTGCTGTTCGTCCCAGTTTGCGCGGTCTAACCCAGTTACGTAACTGGGCTACCATTTCAGCTGCTACTTCATCTGATTCGTATCCTGATGGACTCATAACAATAATATTACCCTTGACTAGTTCCATGCGATAGTCGGGATGCTGTTGCTGCATTTGTTCCAAGTCTTCAAGCGTCAGGGACATAAAACCTCTAGCGGCGATCGCTTTATTTTGCCTAGAATTACTATACCGTAATACTTATAGACCTCTCCAGGAGCGATCGCCCCATGAATTCCCCAGTCATCGCCAAACCTGTCACTCCAAAGACTTCCTATGTTTTGCTGTATAACGTCAGTTGGGATCAACTAGAAAAGCTAGATGTAGACCTAGAAGGTACAGGTGCCAGACTAACTTATTTAGATGGAATTTTAGAAATTATGTCCCCACTTTCCGATGACCATGAAGATGCTAAAAGTATTACAAGTCTTTTATTAGAAGCATACCTAAGAGAAAAGAAAATTCGTTTCTACGTTAGAGGAAGTGCTACACTCGGCAAACGCAAAGATGGTACGCGACGAGAACCAGATGAGTCTTATAACTTTGGGGCTAAAAAACCGATTCCAGATTTGATTATTGAAATTACTGTCACCAGTGGCGGAATTAATAAGTTGGAGATATACAAGCGTCTGAAAGTTCCAGAAGTCTGGTTTTGGGAAGATGGGCTACTTTCGGTATATTGTTTGCGAGATGAGGAATATGAAAAAGCGTCCAAAAGTTCTTTTTTCCCAGACTTAGATATAGAATTGCTAGCCCAGTATTCGCGGATGGCGGATCAGTATGATGCAGTCAATGAGTTTAGCCAGGTAATTCGTAATTCGTAACTAATTTTTGTAACGGGTATTTAGATTAAAGATAAAAACATATAAGTAAGTGGGTCAAATTAAATATAAAACCTCACCCTGTCTCCGGCTTCCCTCTCCGATGCTTTGGAGAGGGATTGAGGGTGAGGTTTGATCTTATATTTAATTATGCCTACCTAATTAAACAAGAATAAGCATTAAATTCAAATAGTATTGCTTATTTTTCAAAACACTCCATTGCTGTTTGAACCTTCTCAACTTGCTTGGGTGCTTGCATTTCTTTAAAAAGTGCGATCGCTTGCACAAAACTTTCTCTACTTTTGTCAATTTTACCCATTGCTTGATGAGTTAATGCCAATTGATAGTAAGCCTCTGCTAAATTAGATTTAGCGCCTATTTTATTAAGAATTTTTATCGCTTCTGAATGATTCAAAAGGGCTAAAGCAAACTCTCGTTCTTCTCTATATAACCCAGCTAGGCAACTTATAGCTTTAGCTTTAAGCTGAGTAAAGCTGTTTTCTTTGGAAGAAAATATAGCTCTTTGGCAGAAATCAAAAGATTTTTTAATATTACCTAAATTTTTGTACGTTAAACATAGGTTTATTAAACTATGCCCCATTCCCCATAAAGTTACTCTAGTTGATAAAGATATTGCAGAGAAGGCATCTTCAGCAATATAAAAAGCATCCTCTTTAAAGTTAGAACATGATTTAACAAAAGCCAAGCAGCACTGAGCATAAGCCATGTAATTGTCAAAATTGCTATCTTGTTGAGCCAAGTTACAAACCGATTTGAAACAATCTTCGGCTGCTTCCATTTCCAATAAATCAAGTTTACAAAGTCCTGTATTGAACAAAATAGATATTTTTGTTTGCTTAATATCTAAATTGTCTAATATTTCTTCTGATTTATCATAACATTCTATAGCTTCTCTAATACACCCGATAATTCGATATGTATAGCCAAGGATATTGTAAAGTTTAATTAGTCTTTCTGGCGATTTGATATCGTCTATTATCCGTTTAATTACAGAGAAGTTTTTCTGGAGCAGTCCCAGTTGGTAAAAGGAGCAACCCAAAGGCAAACCTATACTCCACTGTTTACCTCGCCCTTGTAAAATTACATCACCAGCTTGCTCAAAATCACTAATTTCTAGATAGTGATAATAAGCTTCTAAAGCTGTTAACGCATCTGTGATACTTTTAATGGCTGTAACTCGTTGTGTCCAAGATTCGGCGGCTTTTCGGTTAACTAATTCCCATTCTTCAGTGACTAATCTTAATCTACTAATTGCTTCATCACGAATTACCGGATGCAGCCAATATTGTCCTTTTTTCGCTTCTATTAAAGACAAATCTTGCAGAGCTTTAATTACACCTCTACGTTTTTGCTCTGGTACATCCCAAAGCAAACATAAAACTCCCTCAATAGGTAATGAAGGAATATCTTGATAACGATAGCATCCTAAACGACACAGGAGGCGATAGGCTTCTAAGTCATTTTCTTGGAGACGAGTAAATTGACTAGCGACTAAATCTTTTAACTCTCTTTCTCCTAATAAATATGTACAGTTTTCCTGCCAATAGGCGTGGATGTCACCAGAAAAATCTGTCAATATTGCTCCTCGGAGAATTTGCATTGCTTTGGCGTTACCTCCATAAGCTCTGCACATTTCGCTGAGAATAGTACAATCACAATTGATATGGCAACTGCTGAAAAACTCTCGCCATGCTTCATCATCTAAACCTTCGAGTGGATAGAGATAAACCTCTACACTAGACTCGCGCAAACGCTCACGACTTGTTACTAAAGTAACTGAATGCACATCCGAATCTGCTAATACTCTCAATAGCTCAACATAAGGGCGACGATCTTCTAGAAATTTGCCATTTTTATCGAGAGCAGTTTCTAGATTATCAATAAATACCCCAATTTTAAAAGTTTGTTCTCGGAGTTTGCGCCGTAGTCGTTCTAAGCTGATACCAAAGTCTCCTCCCGGTTCTTCGTTAAAGTATCGCCGTAGCCATTCTTCAACCACACTCTCTACAGGAGTAAGGTTTTGGATTTCTGTGGCCATCCACAGTTCTAGGACAAAATTAAATTTTTGACTTTTAAAATATTTGCGTGCTAATCTGGTTTTGCCAACACCACCTTCACCCTGGATGAGGATAAGTTTTTCTCCCCGACTGACTAAGGTGTGGAGTTCGGCTATTTGGCGATCGCGCCCCACGAAGTTAGAATCTAAATCTTGGGGTTTAGTGCCATTGCCCGCTAGATTTGGAATATCCCCGATTTTTAGCGACTGTTGAGTTGTTCTAAACCTCTGAATCACGCCTTGGAAGGTAGATTTTGAGACTTTCGCTTCAAGCACTCTTGACAGTAAATGCCAAAGTTCTGCACCAACTGCTTTTAAATGCGCTTCTGTATAACGAACGCTGTTGGCAATATCCTGGTAAGTCCGCTTTTCATCCTCCCACAAATGACTCAAGATAATCCTTTGAGTTTTATCTAAATGTTCTCCCGTCTTGAGAAAAACCAAGTTATCTACAAACTCTAAGGCTTCTTCTACACCCATTTGCTAACTTGATGTATCATTTGTAATTCATTATAACCATATTTTTACTACTTTTTCCTACGCAGTATACTACGAAATACTTTTTCCTACTCGGTAGGGAACTTACTTTTTCCGACTGCAAAGCATTCTTGGCTGTATTACTCTTGTAATTAATACAGGCGAAGTTAAGTTAAGCGCCAAGAAAAGGTGGTTGAGGAAAGATTTAGAGAGCGTTACTACTGCAAGCTTAGTAAATCACTGGTGTTACTTGTTACTCTCCGATATTAATTACTCATGAAAGTGGTGTCTACTAAACAGGCAGTGGGTATTAACTAACTAGATTCTGTAGAGCATATTTACGACTAAGTATGTAAGCCATTATCCTACAGGAGGTTCAATGATGTTAGACAGAGATTGTCATCATGATTGCAATCAAAATCAGTGTCCCTTTGCCCAAGATACACGAAATCCCAATAGATATGTTTGTCT
This sequence comes from Nostoc sp., assembly GCF_036917635.1. Classification (GTDB taxonomy): domain Bacteria; phylum Cyanobacteriota; class Cyanobacteriia; order Cyanobacteriales; family Nostocaceae; genus Nostoc. Next base: position 71,204 of record NZ_JBALCW010000070.1, on the reverse strand, counting down.
CAAATGTGGTGTTGAGCGCGAAATAAATAAGTATTCCTCTGGTTTCGGCTCATTTTTGCTGCTGTTGTTGGGCTTGTTTATTTCGTTCCAACTATTAGCTAATTATGAAAAGCAAAACAATCCACAAAGACAACAACAGTCTTTGAATAATTCACCAAAAAAGGTGAATATCCTGGTGTCAAACTAATCTTCAGGCTGGGCATGATTTCCCATAGCCTTGTTTTCTAAATGGGAAATGGGAAATCAAAAATAGTATTCACTCTTCAAAAATTAGCTACTTTCGTGAGTAAAATTATGGACTCAAATCAAGATACGCTTCTATTTCGCTTTGCCTCTAAATCCTTGAAATATTTCTTGCTGGTGCTAGTTGGCATTGCGATCGCTTATGTTCTATCCAGTGGTTTAGGTATTTTACAAATCATACCCATACTGCTGTACCTTTTACAACAGTTTTTGCTGCCACTGGGAATCATCCTGTTGTGTTTAATTACAACAGCAGTAATTATTGAATCGCTACGTTAAGAATCGGCGGAGTTGGGAGTGATTCAATTTTGGATTTTCGATTGAAGGAAAAATCTAAATTGAATGGCTCCTAACTTCTTCACTTTCCGTAGTAAACCCTGGCATTTTTGTATCCTATATTTTGCAGATACTTATTCCATTCCCCAGCTTGGAATCGATCGGAGAAAGGTCCGACTGCTATGTGTGGTCCTCGTGGTTGCGTTCTTTCGAGGACTCCGCCAGATCGTCCTAAACCTTGGCTAAATCGGGCTAGATTCTGCCTAATTTGTTCTGCGATCGCAGGTAATTGTTCTTGAGTGGTGGGAATGACGACATAATATCTAGAGGCAAGCTTTGGAGGATTTATATTATTGCGATCGCCTCTAAAAGTTCCATTACCTGCATCTATTTGCTGTCCGTTAGTGAAGCTGATAATCCGGGCGTTATATATGCCTCGTGACTGTAACTCACTCACCCGTTGTTGGGCGTTAGATACTCTGTTAAAAACTCCTGATTGAATTATATTCCGTCCCTGGTACTCCCGAATATAAGCACTGGGTTCAATCTGACGGATTGCTTGTAGCGTCTGGAAATCACTACCATCTACGTAAACTAAGTAGCGCTCAAAATTCTGGTTAGATTGACTAAACTGTGTAGATTGAGGGGGCTGAAAATTCTGCTCAATTTGATTGTTTTGTACTGGTTGGGAGGGCTGAAAATCTTGCCCAAATTGATTGTTTTGTACTGGTTGGGAGGGCTGAAAGTTTTGCTCAATTTGACTCTCCTCTAATGGTTGTAACTGCGGTGATGGCTGTTGACCAAAGGGAATTGGCGGTGGCGGTAAAATTTCACCTGCTTCTTGAGCCAATAGCATTTTGTTGTTGGGAATCAGCAGTAACCATCCTCCCATTAACAAGGGGAGAAGTTTTATAGTGGGCTTCCAACCCTCAGAACTTCGACGCAGCATCTCAAATGGGACAAATTTACTTGATATTCCTCTCAACATAGTACTTTAGAAAGTAGTCAAAGTATTTTTAAATAATTTCCGTTAGGAACTAATTAGTTCACCGTTGTAGCAACTATAACAGCCCTAAATCATTTGTAAAAATAAATTAACCGCAGAGGCAAGAGAGACGGAGAGAGACTAAAATCTCCGACTTCTTTAAGAAGTCGGGGATCTTATTGTTCACGACTCATTTAAGATTGGTATATATAGCGTTAACGTACAATTAGCTCATCTGCGTGGCAAAAAATACGTCTGGAAGTGCTTTGGTAGCAAGGCAATGAAAGAGTGTGTGTTACAATTGGGCAACCACGAATATCGTGTCGTGCTATGAAAAAAGTCGTCGTTGGTCTTTCTGGTGGCGTTGACAGTTCCACCGCCGCAGCTATCCTGCACCATCAGGGCTATGAAGTGATTGGTTTGACTCTTTGGCTAATGAAAGGCAAAGGTCAATGTTGCTCTGAAGGTATGATCGACGCGGCCCAACTCTGTGAACAATTGGGCGTTCCCCATCAGATTGTCGATATTCGGAATCTCTTTCAGACGCATATTGTCGATTACCTGGTAACTGGTTACAGTGCTGGAATCACGCCTTTGCCTTGCTCTCAGTGCAATAAAACGGTGAAGTTTGGGCCAATGGTGCAGTATGCTCGTGAAGAATTGGGATGCGATCGCATTGCCACCGGTCATTATGCCCGAATTAGCTATGACGAAGCAACAAAACGTTACCAGTTATTAAGGGCTGTTGACCGCAACAAAGACCAGTCATACTTCCTCTATGATTTGTCTCAAGATTTACTAAGAGCAACGATATTTCCTCTAGGGGAACTAGAAAAAACTGATACGCGCCGCATTGCAACTGAATACGGTCTGAAAACTGCTGACAAACCAGAAAGTCAAGATTTATGCTTAGTGGAAAGTAACGGTTCCATGCGGGCATTTTTAGATAAATATTTAGCCCCCAAAACAGGCGATATTGTCGATGTTACAGGCAAAGTTTTGGGACAGCATGATGGTGTGCATCATTATACCATTGGCCAGCGCAAAGGTTTGGGGATTGCTGCTGCCGAACCGTTGTATGTGATTGAATTAGATGCACAAAATAATAAAGTAGTAGTAGGCGATCGCACTAAGGTAACTCAGCCAGAATGCACTGTAAATCGGGTAAATTGGGTTTCTATTGCTGAACCATCGACCCCAATTCATGCCGAAGTGCAAATTCGCTATCGTTCAACCGCTACACCAGTAACAGTGATTCCGTTGGAAAACTCTCGCGTGCGTTTGGTGTTTGATAAACCCCAAATCAGCATCACCCCCGGACAAGCGGCGGTGTGGTACGACGGTGAGAAAGTTTTAGGTGGCGGAATAATTGAACAATTTAGTTGAATGTGACCCCAATTTTGGTAGAAGCCAAAACTGCCTCTTCTTTTAACTTCAGATAAGCAAAAGCCGCCCTGAGTTTTGGAGGGGTATTTTTATGCTTAAATTAGATAATAAACCGCGTCTATCTTGAAACCTGTAGTTCTTCAGTGATGAAAAGGATTTGCTCTCATCCCCCAACCCCGAATCCCAAAATTGGGATTCGGGGAGCCAGAATTTCAAAGTCCCTCTCCCAGATATGGGAGAGGGATTTAGGGTGAGGGCAAAAACTACGGTTCTCAACTTAGATGAGGTTTAATGCAAGAATAAGAGCCAATCACCGATCCGTTTTTAATAGAGCTATTAGAAGGCTATACTTTAGCAGAAGCAGCAGAGATTCAACGCTACATGAAGCAATGGGATATTGCTACCTATACCAGTGTTGCTCAGAGTATCTTAGATCATGCTGCTAGAAAAAGAATTGAACCCTTAAAATATCTACGCAAAGCTCATAACTTTAATAAAAAAGGAGCGATTCGAGTTCCGAAAACTGGATATCGAGGTGATAGTTCAGCTGTCTATCGTAAAAATAATGAATATCTGATTGTCAGACCCGATGAATATGGCACTGAAAAGATAATTACTTATGGAGTCAATAATGACTGAAGCAATTTTAAATGAGCAAGAATTGACGAAGAAAAACATTGTTCAATTGTTAGGACAGTTGACTAACGTATATCAAGCTACTCGAACTGAACGACAAGAAATTGCTATACAATTTCCTCCAGAAAATGAAGAGTTTTCTCTGTTAGAAGAACTTGAACTTTTAACAGTAAATCTCAGAGGTTATGCTAGTCAATTTCAATCCACAGGTCGAATTGTAAATAAAGACCACGCAATTGAGCAATTACAAGCTATGCGAGTTTTAAATCTACCTCAAATTGCGAGTTTTTATTTTGGTAGTAATAACAGTTATGAACAGATAAAGAGTTATATTAGAACGCTAGATTACTTGCGGTTACTGCTGTTGGAATATTTACAGTTTCAGAGTGACTAAAATCATTACTTATTAACCTTGGTTTGAACCTTTATGCTTGCCGATTCTTTCCCGCACAGCTTGGCGGATGTCTTCCCAATCGTCAGGAGTCATTTCAGTTGCATTCCCAGAATTTAAACCTTCTAAAAGCATCGCTTCCAAACGTTCAGCAGCTTGACGCTTTTGGTCTTGGCGCACTAACTCACGGAAATATTCACTGACACTGCTGTAGCCACCAGTCGCCACTTTCTGTTCTATATAAGTCCGCATCGCGTCAGGAAGAGATATATTTATACTTTTCACAGTCACTACTTCCCTAATTTTCCCTTGATAATATTATTTTATGGCAATTTATGCCATTTATTGCCATACTAAGCTTAATTAGCGAAAGCGATACCTGCGGTGAGCTACGCTTACGTACTCTCTATCAAAAAATATTTCTATCTAATGCCCCTTCAAACTCTTCCAAAGCTTGTACGGTTCCTACTTGCCAAGCTCGTTCAACTGTAGCCGGAATAATTTTAGTTAGAGGGATATTTGGAAAGTTAGGACTGTTATCAGACTCGATGTAATGTCCATCCCTGAGTAAATAAATCCTCAGCTTTTTACTATCGTAAATCCATAATTCTGGAACAGCGATCGCTTCGTAAGCATCAAGAGTTGTTTTTGATGTCACATCTGTTTCAATTGCCAAATCAGGAGGCGGATCATCTCGTTCTAGTTTGCGACGACGAATCATTCTTTGGTAATTTTGGATGTAGAAGCAAGCATCTGGTTCTACCCCCGCTATATTTTCCCGCTTGAAGGTGGTTGAACCGAAGGGTTCATAACTTTTACCTGCCATCTTCAGTAAGATTTTTACAATATCCGAAATTAAGTCCTTTGATTTTTCGTGTTCGGGTAGAGGAACCATAATTTCTAACGTAGACTTGCTGTAAGCAACTCGTAGCGATCGCTTTTCGCCCAGTTCTTGCAAAATCGACTCAAATTCCTCCCAACTCATATCCTGGATACTGACTGTACTACCAGGCGCTAACCGCATTTGACTAACAGGTTTAACAACGGGGGATACAGCAGTCATAAGCCTTTTCCTTATCAAGGAACTATTCTGAAACTTGAGGCTGGATTAGCTTTAGCCTAACCTAATCAGAACAGTTAGAGGCTAGTTGCAAAAATTTTACTCAATTCCTTAAACTCTTTTTTTTCTCAGTACCAGCATTTTGATAAGTTAGTACATAATCTGAAACAATAACAGTTAATACAAAGAGGGGATTAAGTTGAGTCACAATCCAGATGCCATAGCCCCGCACGGTGGACAGTTAGTTAACCGGATCGCCACACCAGAACAAAGAGCAGAGTTTCTCTCAAAAGCTGAATTTTTGCCGCGAGTGCAACTTAACGATCGCGCCGTCTCGGATGTAGAAATGATTGCGATCGGTGCTTTTAGTCCACTCACGGGTTTTATGAACCAAGAAGACTACGATCGCACTGTTACAGAAATGCGGTTAGCTAACGGTGTTGTGTGGTCAATCCCGATTACACTATCGGTAAGCGAAGAAGTAGCTTCACCGTTACCAGAAGGCGGCTTAATCCGTCTGGATAATTCCAGAGGCGAATTTATCGGAGTTTTGCAACTCACCCAAAAATATAACTACGACAAAACCCGCGAAGCAATAAAGGTCTACCGCACTGATGATGTCAATCATCCCGGCGTACAGGTACTCTATAACCAAGGTAACGTAAATCTAGCAGGTGATATTTGGTTGTTGCAGCGCGAACCTCATCCCCAGTTTCCTACTTACCAAATTGATCCAGCTGCCTCACGGCAACTATTTAGAGACAAGGGTTGGAAAACCATCGTTGGCTTTCAAACTCGCAACCCCATCCATCGCGCCCATGAATATATTCAAAAGTGCGCTTTAGAAATTGTTGATGGTCTATTTTTGCACCCATTAGTCGGGGCAACAAAAGAAGACGATATCGCTGCTGATGTGCGGATGCGTTGCTATGAAATTTTGCTAGAACATTACTACCCCTTAAATAGGGTAAGTTTGGCAATAAATCCCGCCGCAATGCGCTATGCTGGTCCTCGTGAAGCCATATTCCATGCTTTAGTCCGCAAAAACTACGGCTGTACTCACTTTATCGTCGGACGAGATCATGCTGGCGTCGGTGACTATTATGGCACTTACGATGCTCAATATATCTTTGATGAATTTGCCCCAAGTGAATTGGGCATTGTGCCGATGAAATTTGAACACGCTTTCTACTGCACGCGCACTAAGCAGATGGCAACATCTAAAACTAGTCCCAGCAAGCCAGAAGAACGCATCCATCTATCGGGGACAAAAGTCCGAGAAATGTTGCGGCGCGGTGAATTACCCCCACCAGAATTTTCTCGTCCTGAAGTGGCGGCAGAGTTAGCGCGGGCAATGCGGATAGAACTGCCGGTTTAGGGCATTGGGCATCCCTTCGGCAACTCTTAGAGACACACTCGCGTTCGCTCAGGGCAAGTGGGCATTGGGCATGAGTAAACAGTCAAGAGTAAATATTGGTTTCCTAACTCCTAACTCTTAACTCCTAACTCCTAACTCCTAACTCCCTCACAATTTTATAACTTTACAATACAGAGTTCAGCCCTGTAAGCTGCTAACTGATAGCTGAGGGCTGATAGCTAATTATGGAACGGCGCACGTTTTTACACAGAATTGGCTCAATACTCGCGGTATTGGGGGTAACTGAAGCTGAGTGGTTGACTTTGGGAAATCGCTATTATCAGGCTTTGGCACAACCTGGTTCGCGCAAGTTGGCATTGTTAATAGGTATTAACCAATACCCACAACTTCCAGCCCTCAGTGGTTGTCTGACTGATGTAGAATTACAAAGAGAACTTTTGATTAACCGCTTTGGTTTCCAAGGGTCAGATATTTTAACCTTAACTGACGAACAAGCTAGCAGGGAATTCATTGAGGCAGCTTTTTTGGATCACCTGGGCAAGCAAGTTAAACCCGATGATGTTATCGTCTTCCACTTTAGCGGCTATGGCAGCCGTGTTAAATTGGAAACATCACCAAATACAATGCAAAATGCTTTGGTGGCAGCTAATGTAGGTTTGAATGCACAAAATGATAAAATAGTCAACTATATATTAGAAGAAACTCTACTGCTATTATTGCGATCGCTCCCCACAGACCGAGTAACAGCAGTATTGGATACTAGCTATTATGCTCCTAGCCCAGTCTTAGGATTAAAAATTCGCGCCCTTGAGGAGTCAGTAGCAAAGCTAGCAGTAGAAGAACTGGACTTTCTCAAACAACTTAAAACTCAGAAGTTATCCAGCACTCCAATTGTTTTAACAGCTACCTCAGAAGCAAACCAGCCAGCCAGGGAAAGACTCTTTTCTGGTTTTAGTGCCGGGTTATTTACCTACGCCTTGACACAGTATTTGTGGGAATTCACCCCAGCTACCACAATTAAAGTCGCCCTCTCGTATATGGAAAATTCTCTATACAAATTGGGTAGTAAACAGCAACCGGGGAATCTAGAAAACCTCTCTCCTAAGACAAGAGAGGCTTTGAATTCTCCCCCAGCGCTACAAGAGTTGGGGGCTGGGGGGTTAGTCGCCTCTTCTTTTCCAGACAGCATCATTGGTGCAGAAGGCGTGGTGAGTGCTATTGAAGAAGACGGTAAAACAGTCCATCTGTGGTTGGCAGGATTACCACCACAAGTGCTGCTATACTACGGAGTGAATTCTCGATTAACCTTAGCAACAACAGAGCAATTGGTATTGCGATCGCGGACTGGGTTAACAGCAAAAGCGCAAATTTCCAAAATTGAAGGTGCAAATCTCCTAAAAGTCGGGCAACTCGTCCAAGAAGCAGTCCGAGTTTTACCGCGAAATATTCATTTAAAAATAGCTTTGGATACTGGATTAGAAAGAATTGAGCGGGTAGATGCTACAAGTGCCTTCGCTGGATTTTTCCATGTATCCACCGTAATAGCAGGAGAAAAACCTGCTGATTATGTATTTGCCAAGTTACAGGAAATTCCCACTCGTTATGGTCTATTTTCTCTTAGTGGCGAACTAATTCCCAATACCACCGGTGAAGTAGGAGAAGCAGTAAAATTAACAGTGCAAAGGTTAGCGCCAAAATTATCAACCCTGTTTGCAGCTAAGTTATGGCGACTTACAGAAAATCAAGGTTCTTCCCGCTTGCCTCTCAAGGCAACCTTAGAAATAATTAGCGATATCTCACCACAGGTGGTGATGCAACGTGAAACAATACGAACTTTCAAACCTGAAACTTCAATCAAAAAATCACTCCCCACTGCGATTGTGCCTATCGGTAGTCGAATGCAATATCGAGTGGAAAACCAGAGCGATCGCTCAGTATATTTAATCTTACTGGGATTAAACAATAATCATACAGCAGTTGGCTTCTATTCTTGGGAAACCCCCCAAGAAGCAAACATTGCCGACACCAAGCCCCTCCTCAAACAAGTCGTCATCGCCCCAGGTGAAACCCTCACCCTACCCCAAACTAATAGTGCTTCCGAATGGCTGATTTCAGGGCCAGCTTGCTTTTACGAACAACAACTGATTTTTAGTACTGCCCCATTTAGCGAAACTCTCGCCGCCTTGAGTACTGTCAAGTATTCCCCAGCCGAACAACAGCCGATAGGTTCATTGTTGAATCCTTTAGACGTTGCACAAGCCTTGCTACAAGACTTACATAACGCCAGCGCCCTCAAAGCGGAAATGAACGGCACAGCAGCCGACTCATATATCTTAGATGTGAATAATTGGGCAAGTCTTAGCTTTACTTTTCAGGTTGTCTAGACAACGATATAATCCAATATCATTGGGTTAAGCATTTTTTCTTCTCTCTGTTTCCTCTGCGTCTCTGCGGTTCGATAAAAAATTAACTTTGATAAATTTTAGCCTTAACCCAAGCGTATTGATATTTAGTCCTCTTGAGAAGACTTGAGCTATAAGGGACTTCCAAGAAATAAATTATTCCAATAAACGAACCACAAAGCCACAGAGAACGCAGAGAGAAGAAATAGAGAGAGTTTTTGCGTCAGTTTTGAAACATTTTTTTATTTGTCAGTCCCTAAGCAAGAGGAATTTATTCCCAGGCGGGTTAGCAACTGCCGTCGAAAGGTGTGGGGAATTAAACCCCTAAACTTTGTTAAAATCTTAACTTAATCGTATTGGCTCATTAGCAAAACTTTTTTATACCAGCATTTATAGAGCTTTTTAGAACTTTAGTCATACTCCTATTGATTACCCTGAGTATTTAACTGATAAGGTATGAACTATAAACTATAAAATATCTCATTTGCAATTCAGTCGCCAGCAGGAGGACACTGAGCAAAATATTTTTTAGACTATAAAAGCAACCTTATAAATAAACTGAAAATAGCGTATGCCTCTTCACAAACTTGAACATTTTGACCCCAACTATCGAGAAACTTTTGGCCAAGACGACGTTAAAGCTCTGGATGTTTACACTCAAGGAGGAGACAGAGTTGGCTCAGTGGCGGATGTTTTAGTTGATGACCATGGCCATTTCCGGTATTTAGTTATTGATACAAGCTCAGATTTTTTGGGTAAAAAAATATTACTACCAATTGGTCTTTCTCGGATAGACCATCCTGCAAGACGCGTCTATGTTGATGGATTAAGCAAACACCAAGTAGAAGGTTTAGTCGAGTACAGAGAAAACATGGTCGTCGATCATGATTACGAAGAAAGTGTCCGTAGTGTATTTCGTTCTCCAACTACTGGTGTAAATTACGATCGCAATACATATAATTACGAAGCAGAACCAGCTTTATACGGGTTGAATAATCAAGATAATCAAACTTTTAGACTCTATGAAGAACGATTAATTGCCAGCAAACAGCGCATCAAAACTGGAGAAGTAACGGTTGGGAAGCACATTGAAACAGAAACTGCAAGCGTTACAGTACCTATTCAAAAAGAACGAGTTGTGATTGAGCGAGTTGTGCCAACAGAAGCAGGAAAGGTTGTAGATTCCAATGTACTTAAGTTCCAAGAAGGGGAAGTAGCACGCATAGAAGTGTACGAAGAAACGCCTGAGATACGTAAAGAAGCATTTGTGCGTGAAGAAGTCAGAGTTAAAAAAGTAGTAGAACGGGAGACTGTGGAAGCACAAGATACCATTCGTCGAGAAGAGTTAGATGTTGATACTGAGGGTAATTTACAGGTTCAGGAACATGGTACAACTACACACGAAGCTATTTAAGTAGCTAGTCAGTAAGTTCCTTTGGTAGATTTATCTGAAATAATCATGCAGGCAAAGTTAATTTTTATCTCTGCTTGTGTTTTTGTATTAAACAACAAGTTCCCGATTTATCTAATAAGTCGGGAATATAATGCTTTAAAAAAATTACACGATCAACTATATAGAAACGTGAAATTTCTTTGCGCTCTCATCATCATGACTTACGAAAAATTATGAAAAAACGAACCGCGAATGCGAGTGCGTCTCCAAGAGTTGGAATAAGAGTTTTAGAGGGTTTTTGCCTAAGTCCTAATCATCAAAAAAATATCTATAACTTTTGATTATTAAAATTTTTAAATAATTCCTTCGCCAGAAAGAGGTAAATAAATAATTAAATGTCTAACTTAGTTAATAGGAGATGGGAAAGAAAATTTTTGAGGAAAATATTATGGTTCTCTACAAATTACAAGATTTTGAGCCTAACTACCGTGATACCTTAGAAGGTCAGGATATTAATGGGCTTGGCGTTTATACACAAGGAACTGATGAAAAAGTTGGTACTGTCAGCGATATTTTAGTGGATGAAGAAGGTCATTTCCGCTATCTAGTCGTTGACTTAGGCTTCTGGATTTTTGGTAAAAAAGTTTTACTACCAATTGGTCGTGCGCGTATCGACTATAATGCCGATCGCGTCTACACAATTGGCTTGACTAGAGAGCAAGCAGAAGATTTACCTGAGTTCAGTGAACGCCAAGCGCTTGATTATGATTATGAAGAAAGAGTGCGGGGAATATATCGCCAACCCACAGACTACGTTAAACCTGTAGATCCCTTATTACCATTGGAAGCGACACCACCAGTGGATACAACCTATCAGAAGCCGGTTACGCCAACTCACAATCGTGATAGCTACAATTACGAACAAGAGCCTTCTTTATTCGGGTTAAATGAGCAAGATCATCAAACTCTGAGATTGTATGAAGAACGGCTGATTGCCAGTAAACGCCGCCAAAAAACTGGAGAAGTAGCCATTGGCAAGCGCGTTGAGACTGATACTGCACGGGTTGCAGTGCCAATAGAAAAAGAGCGAGTTGTGATTGAACGTGTAACTCCAGCAGATGCAGGTACTGCCGTTTCTGGCCGCGAAGCAGACTTCCGTGGAGGCGAAGTTGCTCGCGTAGAAATCCATGAAGAAACTGCTGAGATTCGCAAAGAAGCATTTTTGCGTGAAGAAGTCAGAGTTAAAAAAGTGGTCGATCAAGAGACAGTTGAAACTCAAGAGACCGTGCGTCGTGAAGAGTTAGATGTAAATTCTGGTAATCTTCCCGTTGAAGAACGCTAAATAACAGAGTCATTAGTTGCTAAACTAATGACTAATAATTAAATTCGAGAGAGTACAGGTGAGGCTGTAAAATTAGCTTTACCTGTGCTTTGAATAGCTAATACAACTTTAGATTTTGGGTTGCGAATATTTATTTATCTGAATATGACTTAGATAAATAAATCTATTATATCGCAAACATTTTCTAAATGTTATTTAGATGATTGATACATTTAATTTAGCTAAGTAGAAAACAGTTCGTAAACTTTGCACTATGAATAGCCAACCGATGACAAAAAACATTGGACAGGCAAACTCCGATCAGACTAGCACCTCATTAGCAGATTTAAAAAACAAGGTAAGCAATTTTGCCGTGTACGATCGGCAAGGTCAGCTAGTAGGAATAGTTCATGATTTAATTGTGGATGCTAATCGTCGATTAAACCTAGTTATATCTTCTAACCAGGTGAATCAAGAAACTCTAGAAGATGGTCAGCAGTTAGCTGATAAACATCCTTCTTTATTTCGGTTGCAGAGCCAGAGAATAAAAAAAATAGATAAGCCGACTAAATCTGTTTTTATAGACTTAAATAAATCAGAAATCGAATATATGCCTGAATATTTAGAAACAGAAACACCAGGCGATGCCTATGGGCAAGCTGCTTTGCATCTACGCACACTATCAGAATCAACTGAGCAGCCAGTAAATTATTTAGATGAGGCTACTGAAGAACAGATTATTAGTTTACTAGAAGAACGACTAGTTGTTGAAAGCAGTAAGCGTAAAGTTGGTGAGGTGATTGTTCGCAAAGAAATCGAAACCCGGATGATACAAGTTCCTGTCCGGCGCGAAAAGTTGATTGTAGAACAAATTAGCCCAGAATACAAACAACTTGCAGAAATTGATTTAGGAGAAGAGGAAATTTCTGGTATTGACTTAACCGAAGTAGAAAGAGTTGAAGTTCCGCATTTTGGCACAGGTTTAATGGTAAGCGGGGAATTTAGCTCACCGAAAACTGCTAGTTTATTGTTGAATGCGATCGCACTAGAGCAAAATCACGGTTGCAACCAGGTGCGAGTGACCATAGCTGTTGAAGATGAGTCACACCAGAAAAAATATCAGGAGTGGTTTGACCGCTGTTCTAAAGGTCAGCAAGCAAACCCTGAAAAATGAGTTAGTTTCTCACTGATTGTTAGGGTGGGCATTGCACACCCTATTTTTTTGCTTATTTAAGAAAATAAAGTTTAAATTTCCTTACAGGTAATACCATTTCACTTTAATAATGATATAAAGACGTTCGTAGGGGCATAGGATTCCCATGCCCCTACGACGATAAATGTATATGTATCAAGATCAAGATTTTCGGAAATTGGTATAAGTCGGATGTCTCCAAAGCAACTTAATTTACAATACTAAGCAGTTGCCGTTGTTTTGGCTACTTGCAATGAAATTTCGACTGAAGAGACTTTCACCGAAGAAAAAACAGCGTCTGATCCCACTTATTCAGATTAAAGTTCGAGATGGAAAATCTGAGATTATGGGTATGGGTGCATGGCATTCTTACTGGCGCGATCCCTACCATCTGCTGCTAACGATTCCCTGGGCTGGCTTTCTGACCCTGATTTGTACTTTCTATGTAACTGTTAATGCTCTCTTTGCCCTAGCTTACTTGATAGGAGGAGATTGTATTGCCAACGCCCGACCTGGCTCTTTTTTAGATGTCTTTTTCTTTAGCGTACAAACCCTAGCATCCATCGGCTATGGGGCAATGTATCCTAAAACAACTTACGCCAACATTATTGTCACCATTGAAGCAATGATCGGTTTGGTGGGAATTGCTGTGATGACGGGGCTAGCTTTTGCTCGATTCTCCCGACCTACAGCTCGTGTGCTTTTTAGTCGTGTAGCAGTGATTGCATCTCATAATGCAATGCCGACTCTCATATTTCGCAGCGCTAATCAGCGTCGCAATATGATTCTGGAGGCGCAGATGCGAGTCTACTTAATGCGAGACGATGTAACCTCAGAAGGGGAGTTCATGCGTCGGTTCTACGACCTCAAACTGCTGAGAAACCAAACACCTAGCTTCACGTTAAGCTGGTCAGTGATGCATGTCATTGATGAGTTTAGTCCTCTATATGGAATGACACCTGAATCTTTAACCCAGACAAATACTATACTGATCGTCTCTTTGAGTGGCATTGATGAAACGGTTGCACAGGTTGTCCATGCCCGTCATACTTATAGTGCTAATGAGATTTTGTGGAATAATCAATTTGTCGATATCTTCCATCACACAACCGATGGATATCGCTACATCGATTACAACCGCTTCCACGATGTTTTACCTTTAGATGAAAACAGTTGAAATGCTTAAAAGTTACTCCACAGTCTGATTGAGTGGAGCTTGTAAGGGTTTAACGACAACCCGACCATTTTCAACTACAGTGCAACTTTTAACCCTGCTCTTGCTGGGGTTAACTGGCACATCCTGGCACTGGTTTTGGTAAGAGATATTTTGCTCTTGTTGTTGATTGAGGACGACAACACAAGAAGGGCAGGAGGAGAAGGACATATAAAATATTTTGATCTCTATATCTATTATCGCCTTACTGATGGTATTTTGCTGAAAAATTTGTTACTGATGTGTTAGTCATTGGTCATTGATACATCCCTTGCTTTGAAAGTGGGTGATTTAAAACGTATATGGGAACCTAGTGCTGTAAATACTTGCTTTTTTGTGCTTGTAAGCTGTTTGATATATCTAAACCAAGTAAACAGGAAAGCGGTTATAAATCCCGCCCCGCTTTCCTCCCTGCTCAAACTTGTCTGGCAGGGTTAGACAGTGGGTTTTTCTAATGAAAAAATTTCTGAGATACCTGGGTTTAGGTTTGCTATCTACGTTTTTGACTGCAACTCCCGGATTGGGAGCTGAACGCCTTAGCTTTTCTTACCCTCCCTTCGGCGAATTCTACTTGTCTGTGGACTCGCTGGAAACTTTTGCGAAAGTTGGCAAAATCGATCAAGATTTTTCATTTTATGCTAGCCGTGCTACGCCGCAACAACTCGCTCAACTGCGGGATCTGCTTCAGCAAAGGTTCAATGTCACTCCTACATTAGTATCTCAAGTTACCTACTCACCTATAGGCGAAGAAGTGGTGCAACAGCTGGGAGAATTACTTCTCACTGAGTCTCGACAGAACGGCTTCTACGCTATACGTTCCTCTTTGATTTTGGCTGCTGCCGACCCTGAAGGTTTAACGCTTATCAATTTGCTGCGGAAATTTCCTAGCAATACTGTGCGGGTGAATTTCACACAGGGCTTAAGGATAGTTGATGACTTGTCACAATTGCTCAAAAAAAGGGATGAAGTTGTAGCCTCTCTCCAAAAAGAAGCGATCGCAGAAGCAGCCAATTCAAAAATTGACTTCTCACAACAGCCAGATTTGCGATCGCCAGGAAAATTTCGCTGGCAAAAAAAAAGCTTCGAGCTAAATGACATTTCTCGCTCACGCCGTCTACCCGTGGATATCTATCTGCCGGAAGCAGCTTCACAAAGCACTAAAGAACTTTCCTCGCCTCCCTTTCCCCTGATTGTAATTTCTCATGGTGTCGCCTCAGACCGCTCTAGCTTTGTCTACCTGGCTCAACATCTAGCATCCTATGGTTTTGCTGTTGCTGTACTCGAACACCCTGGTAGTAATGCCGAACGCTTTCAACAATATTTTGCGGGTTTGGCAGGTCCCCCAGATCCAGCAGAATTTATCAATCGACCTTTGGATATCAAATATCTCCTTGATGAACTCCAGCGTTTAGAAAAATCTGATCCCATCCTCCAAGGAAAACTCAATTTTCAGCAAGTTGGGGCGATCGGTCAGTCCTTGGGCGGTTATACTGTTTTGGCTCTAGCAGGAGCAAATATTAACTTTGAGGAACTCAGGCAAAACTGTAATCCTAATTATTCATCCTTTAATTTGTCGCTTTTGTTGCAGTGTGAAGCAAATAAATTACCCCTAAGAAATTACGAACTCAAAGACGATCGCATCAAGGTGATCATGGCAATTAATCCAATTGATAGCTTAGTTTTGGGTGAGGGCGGAGTCAGCCAAATTAAAATTCCAGTAATGCTGGTAGCAGGTAGTCAAGATATTTTTGCCCCACCTGTATCTGAGCAGATTCGCCCCTTTACCTGGCTTTCTGACTCTAATAAGTATCTAGCTTTAATTGAAAACGCCACCCACTTTTCGGCGATCGGAGAAACTACTTCTGGAAATGATGTCTTACCTGTGCCATCTGCCTTGCTAGGCCCCGATCGCGCTCCTGTTTATTCCTATCTCAACGCCCTCAGCGTGGCTTTTTTGGAAACCCATCTCCTCAACCACCCTGAATACCGTTCCTATTTGCAGCCTTCCTACGCAACTTTTATCAGTAAAGAGCCGCTTAATCTCAGTATTTTACAGTCCTTGTCGGCAGATCAATTCAATCAAATTTGGAATGGCTCAACTGCCCAGTCAGCCAAACCATCAAATCTTCAACCTACCCCTAACCATCCCTGAGAGGTTGAGGTAAAGCCTTTTTTGTCAATCACTTAAAATATCCCAATTTTAGCTTAAATCTTTTCCCTCACCCCCAGCCCCTCCCCCATCACATGGGAGAGGGGAGACATAATTCTAGTTCCCCGAATCCCAAATGATGGGATTCGGAGTTAGGGGATGAGGGCTATCAAGGTTTTTGCACCTCACGGGATGCTCCGAGCAAGTCAACACCCTAGCTTAAGGCAGGGTAACCCAACATTATCAAGGCTTTGTTGGGTAACACTTAAGTTCAACGCAACCTACAAATCTTCAAAACCTACGCAGTATTGATACCCAAGCGACCAAAACAAAACTCTGACCACGCGTAACCAAAAAAAGCTGACTCTAACGCAGTTTGTAAACTTTTGTAAAGAATTGGCTAACTCTGCATAAAACTATAAACGGCAACTGATAAATCAACAGAAACTACGCTGTGCAGTTATCAGACAAGATTTTTTTATCATGAAAAAAGTGTTTGCATTAATTGAAAAAGAATCAGCCAAATTTGCTCAATCACCCTTTTTTGAGTTTTTGGTAGATAAAAGCATTGCTTTTATACAAAGATTATTTTTTGCTCCTTGTTTTGCACTTTTTTTAATGGGATATGGAAATTTCAACAAATTTGTTTGTTTACAAGAAACCACAGTTAACTCAATTCAATATATTGTTAACAAACAAATCCATGAAGAAGAGAATCATTGGATATGGTTTTTAAAAGATTTAAAAAACTTGGATTTTAACTTATTTTTAAATTTAGCCGACTCTTTAAAATTTAATTGGAGCCATCGGACAGCGATTTGTAAACAAATAATTTATCAACTATATCGGCGAACTTTTCAAGTTAATCCCATTTATGGAGAAAAGCAGGATGCAGAGAAGAGTCTTCTTTCTGCCTCCTGCCTTCTGCCTCCTGCCTTCGTTGATAAAATTTTTGAACTGTTTACAGCCTTGGTAGATATAGTTGTTAATTTTGCTGAAGAATATAATATTAAACAATTATTAACTCGGAGTTTCGATAGCTCCAACTTTCCTCAGTTACCCTGCCAGAAGAAAGCTACAGTCGGGGTTTAAATTCCCTTATGTAACTTTCTTCTCTACGAGACGCTGGGCTGACAATGTGTGAATTTTGAATTATTATAGTCCTTCTCAATGGGGTGGAATACAGGAAGGAATTTACACATCCGTTAGCAGTCTTGCTTTTCTCAGAATAAATGTCAGTAGGGTTTCTTTTTTGGAAATGATTTCAGCTGTAACTTCCATCCCTGCTTGAATAGGATAGGATTTATCAGCCCTTTTTAAATAAAGTCTCTCTGGCTGAATTGTCACCTCATAGTAAGGCGCAATTGCAATGTTCCCGTTACCTTGAGATGTAATGGCATCAGCACTAATGCTTCTGACAGCACCTTTGAGGATGCCATAATCTGGGTACGGATAAGCAGAAAGCCGCATTTGTACTTCCCCCTCTCGACATTTTGCTACCTGTGCTAATTTACACACCTGCACTTTGCTAATATCTGAAGAAAGAACACGGGCTTTGATTAGGAAAGGGGCATTGTTGGGAGCAATTTGGGCGATCGCATCTCCAACACGAACAACTTGTCCAGCATTTCTTAATTCTAGTTTGAGGATTGTACCAGACTCAGAGGTACGAATTACAGTTTTTTGCAGTTCGGTAAAAACTTGTTTAAGTTCTTGTTGAGCGCTGCTAATTTGGTTTTGGATTTCAACTTGACGCCTGATGAGTTCTTCTTTCTCTTTGTTCAATTGAGCAATAGTAGACTCACCTTTGGTCAGTTCTTGGGAAATACGTTCTTGTGCGATCGCCACATTAGCATCACTAGGATTAAGTGCAGCTTTAGCCCGTTCAAGTCTAGCAGTAGCAGCTTTAAAAGCTTGTTCTTTTTCTTTAATATCGAGAAAAGCGATCCCCCCTTCTCCCACCTTCTGATATCGCTTCAGTTCCTCTTTAGCTAATTCAACAGAGGCTTCAATTTCTTCTACCTCTGCCTTACTTGTGATTTGCTTATCTTGATAATCTCTTTTGTTGCGACTCAAGTCTGCTTTGGCAGATGCGATCGCCTGTCCCATTGCATTAGACTCAGCAGCCATCTGATTTTCTAGCGCTTTTAGTTGTGCATCAATTTGCGATCGTTGTAACTGATTCTGTTTAATAGTTCCGAGTAGTTGGCTTTTTTTAGTTTGCAATTGGGAGTTATCGATTAAGGCGATCGTATCTCCCTTTTTCACAACCTGATTTTCTTTGACCTTAATATTTGTTACCGTTCCCTCAGCTGCTGCTTGCACTAACCGGATTTCTCCAGTTGGGCGGACGGTAGCATCAGCTTTCACTATTATGTTGTATTGAAATACACTGGCAAGGCTGAAGGCAGCGCCAACACTTCCAATTAAAAATATTCCTCCCAACCTCGTCCATATACTGACTGAGGGAAGGTATTCGTCGTTTTGGACTAGGCGGAGAAAGTCTGGTTGGGGGTCAATGAACATGAAAGCTAAAAAACATTTTGGTTCCGTAAATAATCTAGCAAAAAAATCTCCCTCGCGTTAGTGTGATGATCAAGATTTAGGGAGATCCAAAAAATAAAAGCTCTCTTCAGTTTCAAGAGTATTTTTGGCAAAAATATTATAAGTTTGGCGCTTTTGCCTTTCAGGGCGAAAGTGACAGCTTTTACTTTTATTACTGATAAGTCCCTTATCTGTATATAGTTAGTATGTAAATACAAGGTTTATATACAGCTAAGTCTAAATAAAAATTATGCCTTTTCATCCGAACATTAAATCTTTATAATTTTTCTCTGAATTTTCATATTAACTTTATTATATTTAGAAAAAATAGTATAGCGTACACAACTTTCTTAAAATTATTTCTCATTTATAAAAGATTAAGTAAATTTCCCTGTTTTATATTAAATTAATTTATCTTTATTTAATCCAGCTTTGTATATAAAGATTAGATCAAAATATTTACACCTACGCATACTTAATTCAAACATGCAGAAGCCTGGCTTTACTTCTTGTAAACACACTCAAATAGGATATGTATAAAAAAAATATTACTCGTTAGCTATATCTTTAAAACACCGTGTATTTACGTTTTTTTTCAGTACTAATACTTAATAGAACTAACTTATTTATTATTCCCAAAAATACATAAGTTAGTTCGTCATATTTATATGAATTATGAATATTGACGCCTGCAACTTTTTGATAATTAAATTTTTTCTAATTAAATTTGTATAAAGAAGAACTATGTAGTATCTTTTTTGAAGACGTGTAATACATATTTCTTAAAAAATTAATTGCTTGACCTTTGGAGCAAGAGTCGTATAATACTTTTAGCAGAACAAAAAGTAATCAAATATACTCTTTTAATGTTTATATTTATTACTTTGAAGCGACGCGATTTTAACCTCAACAATCAAGCGAGAACTAAGATTATGGAAAGCACATTGTTCACAACATTAACCGTTACCGAAGAAGCTACTTTGTCTGGTGGTTGGTACAAGAAGCACAAGCCCGCTACCACCACCCCCGCTCCCACCACCCCCGCTGCTCCCAAACCTACAGTGACCCTGACCGGTATTACCCAAGTCAATGTTATTACTGACAGCGAAGACGCAAAAGCTACTAACACCATTACTATTGGTTAGATAGAACCAAAAGAATAAATGTAAAGAAATATACTCTTTACGTTTATATCTATTAATTGAAAGTAACGCAGTTTTAACCTCAACAATCAAGCGAGAACTAAGATTATGGAAAGCACATTGTTCACAACATTAACCGTTACCGAAGAAGCAAGTTTGTCTGGTGGTTGGTACAAGAAGCACAAGCCCGCTACCACCACCCCCGCTCCTGCCCCCGCTCCTGCCCCTGCCAAACCTACAGTGAGCCTGAGCAATATTACCCAAGTCAATGTTATTAATTGGAGCGAATACGCAACAGCTTCTAACACCATTACTATTAAGTAGAACCAAAAGAATAAACGTAAAGACATATACTCTTTACGTTTATATCTATTACTTGAAAATAACGCAATTTTAACCCCAACAATCAAGCGAGAACTAAGATTATGGAAAGCACATTGTTCACCACATTAACCGTTACCGAAGAAGCTAGTTTGTCTGGTGGTTGGTACAAGAAGCACAAGCCCGCTACCACCACGCCCGCTCCTGCCCCCGCTCCTGCCCCTGCCAAACCTACAGTGAGCCTGAGCAATGTTATCCAAGTCAATGTTATTACTGACAGCGAAGACGCAAAAGCCACTAACACCATTACTATTGGTTAAGTAGTACCAAAAGAACAAACGTAAAGACATATACTCTTTACGTTTGTTTATATCTATTACTTGAAAGTAACGCAGTTTTAATTTCACCAATCAAGCGAGAACTAAGATTATGGAAAGCACATTGTTCACAACATTAACCGTTACCGAAGAAGCTACTTTGTCTGGTGGTGGTTGGCATAATAGGAAAAAATCTGATGCCGCTGCCGCTCCCACTACTGCCCTTCTTCCTACTCCCTTAGTGAACCTGAACAATATTATACAACTCAATATTGTTGTTTTGAGTAACTACATAACAGCTTCTAACAGTGCTGCTGTTAAGTAGAAGGGAAAGAATAAACGTAAAGACACGATTAACCGCGTCTTTACTCATGTAAAATGTCTTAAACAAACTAACCTGCTCCAACAGTGTAGTTTGCCTTTTTGCAAGACATTAGCTTTGTTGCTTATCGTAGCTATTCTAGCATTACGTATATTCGTACCGCATACTTTTGTTGAACAAAGTTAACAAAGTCTATCAACGTTTCCTAACACGCAACTGTTGATGGACTTACTTAATGCTTTTCCTAAAGATACTGCTCACCTTGAGTAGTAAAATACTAAGCGCTGCTATTTAAAAAATCAGCCATATTCATCACAATTTAGTAATTTTTGAAAAATAACTAAACTCTTTTTACCTCACTTACTCCAAACCAATAAGCAAATATTTCTATTCGGTTGCAGTAAGCAAACTAAATATACGAAAATTGCCAGTGTTGTCTCTGTTGATATACAAAATATAGTCAAAGCGATTACAACTAATAGAACTAAAAAAGTTGTTGAGCTAGTAAGATTAAGAGATTTGTCTTTCCTAGTACAACATATATGGTAATGATATAGCGGTTCTCAATTGCATTAAATACAGACCTAACCCCCAGCCCCTTCCCTGCAAGGGAAGGGGAGCAAGAATCAAAGCCTCTCTCCTTTTAGGCGAGAGGCTTGGAGAGAGGTAAAAGTGTCCAAACGAGAAGCGCTATAGTAAAACTAAACTGTTGGTCAAATTTTTAACCACGCAGGGACAAAACCCTGCGATTTTTTTATGTTTTTTCACGATGCTATTGGGTACTGGAGTGTGAAGTCAGTAACTCAGGGCTAAAGCCACTGAGCTTGTAAGAAATAAGTCTTACGTGTCTGACTAGCTCATTGAGCCATGTCTAGATACGAACTCCCAAATACTTCCCCAGTTTGGGTTATCTTCAAACCGTCTTATTAGCGGTGCTGCGTGCCACTTCCTACAACGGGCGGAACACCCTCAAGGCAGTGGGTTAGGGCAAGACATTCTAGATATGGTGAGCGAGGGGACTTAAACTTTTACTCCAAGGATTATCTCTTTATGCGAGTACCAGTAATTTCAAGTACAAACGTTACTTTAATGCCAACTAAATCAAGTCGTGCTAGACGATGGATTAAGGAAGGTAAGGCAGTTGGTAAATTTAACAAATTAGGTATTTTTTATGTTCAATTACTAACTGAACTATCAGACGTGCAAACGCAAGAAATCATTATTGGGCTAGACCCTGGTAAAATTTTTTCTGGTATAGCAGTACAATCGAAAAAATATACTCTGCAAATGCTTCATCTAGTGCTGCCATTCAAAATAGTCAAAGACCGAATGGAACAACGAGCTATGATGCGAAGTGGTAGACGTGGCAGAAGAATTAATCGCAAATTACCTTACAGCCAACGCGCTCATCGTCAAGCTAGATTCGATAATCGCAGAGGATCGAAACTCCCTCCCAGTATTCGAGCCAATAAAGATATTGAATACAGAACTATTAGTCTTTTGTGTCAACTTTATCCAGTAAAGACAATTGTTGTGGAAGAGGTAGAAGCACGAGGCGATAAAGGTTTTAGTCCTGTAATGGTTGGACAACGTTATCAAATTACTAGACTTTCAGAAGTTGCATTAATTAGCTTGAAAAAAGGTTGGGAAACATCAAATCTTCGCCAACACCTGAGATTACACAAGGAAAAATCTGACAAGTCTTTACAAATCCCAGAGACTCATGCAGTTGATGCCGTGACGCTAGCTTGTTCTGAATTTGTTGAATATAAGAAATGGAACGATGCTAAACATCATGGTGCGTCATGGGTAGGTAGTGTAACAGTCACCCCATCACAATTTACTGTTGTACGGCGACTACCCATAAGCCGCAGACAATTGCATTTAATGGTTCCGAATATTGGTGGGTTACGTCGTAAATATGGTGGAACTACGACACGTCATGGTTTTAGGAAAGGTGACTGTGTTCATGCTACCCAAGGCAAGAAAACCTTTTTTGGCTGGGTTAGTGGAGACACCGAGAAACAAGTTTCAGTTAGTGACGCATCTTGGAAAAGATTGGGTCAGTGTACTGCTAAAAAAGTTCGGTTGATTCGACGCTCGACGGGACTAATTGTCACTGCGACTAAAGTCGCTTGCGTCGCTTCCCTGTCAGCACTAAAGTGACTGAGTTTTTTGTATCTCACGAGGTTTTATGAAATACCAAGTTGTTGCACAACATAGTGAAGAAGATTGTGGAGCTGCTTGTCTTGCTTCCGTTGCCAAACATTATCGACGTAACTTTACACTAAATCGCATCCGGGAAGCGGTAGGCACCGGCCAACTTGGAACAACATTGTTGGGATTGAGGCGAGGAGCGGAAGCACTTGGTTTCAATGCCCGTTCGGTCAGGGCATCAAAAGAAATATTAGACCGAATGAACCAAGCACCACTCCCAGCAATTATTCATTGGAAAGGCTACCACTGGGTTGTTTTGTATGGTCAGAAAGGCAAAAAATATGTAATTGCTGACCCAGCCTTTAACATCCGTTATGTCTCTAAAAAAGAATTAACGGAGGCTTGGTCAGATCAAGTCATGCTTTTACTAGAGCCAGATTCGGTTCGCTTTTATGCTCAACCTGATGATAAAGTCAACGGTCTTTGGCGCTTTGCGCGGCGGGCATTGCCTTATGGGGGCATAATATTCGAGGCTTTTCTCTGCGCTCTAGTTATCGGTCTGCTTTCGTTAACGTCTCCTTTCCTACTTCAAATTCTAACGGATGATGTACTAGTTCGAGGTGATACCCAGCTTCTTATTGGTGTAATTATTGCGGTTGTGGTAATGAATTTGGTGGCAAGTAGTCTGCAACTAGTTCAATCTAACCTGATTGCCAATTTTGCTCAACGGCTTGAGTTAGGGCTAGTTCTGGAATTTGCCAGAGCAATCTTGCGTCTGCCTCTGGCTTACTATGAATCACGTCGCAGTGGCGAGATTGTTAGCAGATTACAAGATATTCAACAAATTAATCAGCTAGTTGCTCAAGCAGTTATCAGTCTGCCTAGCCAAGTGTTTATCGGACTGATTTCTTTGAGTTTCATGGTGTTCTATAGCTGGAAGCTCACCTTTGTTGCCGTCGTTGTTGCTATTGTCATGAGTTCATCTACGGTGGTTTTCTTGCCTACACTTCAACAAAAAATCAGAAGTATGTTGGTCTTAGATGCGGAAAACCAAGGTGTTCTCGTTGAAAGCTTTAAAGGAGCGCTGACACTCAAAACTACTACTTCTGCTCCTCAATTTTGGGAAGAATTTCAGAACAGATTTGGTCGGCTCTCAAACCTTACATTTCGCACAGTTCAGATTGGAATTATTAATAGCACCTTTTCTGGGTTAGTTTATGCTATTGGTAGCGTTAGTTTGATTGGTTTCGGCAGCACCCTAGTTATTAGTAAAGAACTCAGCATCGGTCAACTGCTGGCATTTAACGGGATGAATGGGAATTTTTTGGCATTAATCGGTGCTGTGATCGGATTTATAGATGAATTCATGCGTGCCAAAACTGCCACGGAACGTTTAACAGAAGTTATTGATTCTACACCTGAAACTCCAAGCGATAGTAGCAAACCCTTTGCTAAAATTCCTAGTGATGCTGATATTATTTGCAAAAATCTAAACTTTCACTACGCCGGCAGGCTAGAGCTACTGGAAGATTTTTCCATCACAATTCCTGGCGGTAAAGTTGTTGCCCTAATTGGTACATCCGGGTGTGGAAAAAGTTCTCTTGCTAAACTGATTGCCGGATTATATGCACCTAATTCTGGCAATATTCGGTTTGGCATTTATAATATGCAAGACCTAGCTCTTGATTGTTTGCGGCAACAAGTTGTTCTCGTTCCTCAAGATGCTCATTTTTGGAGTCGCTCAATTATTGAAAACTTCCGCTTGGGTTCTCCTCACCTCACCTTTGATCAAATTGTTAAGGCTTGCCAAATTGCTGAGGCAGATGATTTTATTAGTAAACTACCTGAAAAATATCAAACTGTATTAGGTGAATTTGGGTCAAATATTTCTGGTGGACAACGCCAAAGACTGGCTTTAGCAAGGGCTATTGTTAACGATCCACCAATCTTGATTTTAGACGAATCAACTGCTGGACTCGATCCAGTTAGTGAAGCTCAAGTTTTAGATCAACTGTTGTTGCATCGCAAAGATAAAACCACGATCCTGATTAGCCACCGTCCTAGAGTAATTACCCGTGCTGATTGGATTGTTTTGCTTAATCAAGGCAAGTTACAAATTCAGGGGACAGTAGAAGATTTGCTTGCCCAACCAGGAAACCATTTAGACTTTTTAACCCCTTAATTACTTACAGTTTTAACCCACATTCCGCACTTCAAAATGTATTATCTATCTTTTCAATAAAAATTCCTAATAATGTTCAAATTATTAAGTATTAATATTGAATACCATTGGCGATTTATGTTGTTGATTTAACCATTTTTTTCCACCTATGGGAAATCTACGCATATTACACGATGAAGTGCGGAAAGTCGGTTTTAATTACTGATCTATCTCATTAAATTTGATGAGTTTGTAGTAAGCACTGAAGTGCTTAAAAATCTAGTCGCAGTAACCGATAGCCCGCCCTGAACTGAAGTTCAGGGCTGATAGCTGAAGTCCACGCTTAGTGGACTAAATAATCAATTTATACCCATTCTGTATCAGGGCTATTTCATTCTATTTTTACGGCAGTTTTTAGGAATCTTTTTGATAAAAATAAGAATTTAAACCTGATATAAGTTGAGAACCGTAGTTTTTGCCCTCACCCTAAGTCCCTCTCCCATATATGGGAGAGGGACTTAGGGTGAGGGCTCCCCGAATCCCAGGGGGATAGGTTGGGTTGAGGGACGTAGACCCAAAGGGGGTTAGGGATTTCCAAGAAATATAATTATCCAAATGAACGAACCGCAGAGGCCCAGAGAACACAGAGAGAAGAGAATAGAGAAGATTTTTGTGTCAGTTTTGGGATATTTTTTTACTTGGAAGTCCCTTAAGGGAGAGTAACCCAACATTTCGGGTGCTTTGTTGGCTTGCGGTTTGCTTAACCCAACCTAAGTAAGTGGGTGCAAATAATCATCACTGGCTGGTAGTTGCGCTTTAGCGCTAAAGCGCAACTACCAGACAAATACAGAGATTTTACTTTTCGTTACATAGTTTGGTTTTATGTTGTCTAGCTACTTACAATTCTCTTTAACCCAAGCGTATTGCTTTTCCAGATGGCATGAATTGTCAGATAGACACCATGCAAGTCTCAAGCATTCCTTTGATGGACTCAAAGCTAAAGCAAAACAAGTTCCCATTTTTACTAAAGTTTTGACAGATAAACATGCCATTCTAATTTGCATTAAAGACAATAATTTAACTCTCTTCTATTATTTAAAAGATAAAAATCAGCAACATTGATTTTAAGCAAATCAGTAAATATACTGCTGTAAGTCTGCAAAATAGCTGAAAAAATGAGGTATTACAACAATAGAACAAAAGCTCTATGTCTTTTTTGTTTCTTAGCTATGACTGAGATATTACAATTTTCTAAAACAGGGCTTAATTGTCAGGAAAGTAAGATATTTGTACTG
Organism: Nostoc sp.; assembly: GCF_036917635.1. Lineage (GTDB taxonomy): Bacteria > Cyanobacteriota > Cyanobacteriia > Cyanobacteriales > Nostocaceae > Nostoc. The sequence continues at coordinate 44,920 of NZ_JBALCW010000070.1, read as the reverse complement.
AGGTATTCATAAAAACTTATTTAAGAAAATCTTTTCCATATATATACTAGTGGTTAAGAAGTATTAAGAAATTCTGATTAAAGAATATTGCAATAGCTTGATTTTATTGCTAACGTGTGTATGACAACGATGCTGATGAACGCTCTGATCTAGGAGAAGTAAAATCTATGAGCTATATGCATTCAGCCAAGTCTGTTAGGCTTTGACAGGTAAAAAACGATAAATTTCTGCCTCGTATAGACAATTATGAGGGATTGCAGATTAACCAAGAAATATCTCGTTGCTTTCATGCTTAGTTTGGGTTTGATTTGAATTGCAATTAATTATTTGTCTTACCTTGAGCCGACAAGCGAGTAGCTCTTGATTGTGTGTTTCGGGAATAACGAAGGGTTTGGTAAGACTTAGATTTTGGAGGATAAAACCAATGGAGATTCAAGGTAAAGTTGCCCTAATTACAGGGGCTTCTCGTGGGATTGGACGAGCGATCGCTATCGAACTAGCGCAAATTGGCATCAAGCGGCTGATATTGGTAGCACGCGATCGCCAAAAGTTAGTTGAGGTAGCTAACGAAATTGAGGCGATGGGAACTGAAACTGCGATCGTGGCCTTAGATTTGACGCAGACAATTGAAGTAAATATCGCTGTTGCCCAACTGTGGCGCAATTACGGACAAATTCACCTGCTGGTTAATTGTGCGGGAGTCGCATACCAAAGCTCGTTTTTGCAATCTAAACTGCCCCAAGTTCAAGAAGAACTCTCCGTGAACTTGTTAGGAATGTACAACCTCACTAGTCTGATTGCTAGACGCATGGCCAGCCAAAGGCAAGGGACAATCGTCAATGTATCAAGTCTGATGGGGAAAGTCGCTGCACCGACAATGGCGACTTATTCTGCTACCAAGTTTGCTATCTTAGGATTTACCCAAGCCTTGCGCCAGGAACTAGCTGATTATAATATCCGAGTGATTGCATTACTGCCTTCTTTGACAGACACAGATATGGTGCGCGACTTAAAATTATTTCGCTGGGTGATCCCCATGACTCCCCAACAAGTGGCTAAAGCACTTGTCACCGGAATGGAAAATGATTCACCAGAAATTTTAGTCGGATGGCAAAGTCATTTAGCTGTATGGTGTCAACGCCTCGCGCCCTGGTTGTTAGAGCTAATTTTACGAATAGCAACTCCGCCAGCACCAAGAAAACAACAGCCGAGTCAAAAACTGAAAAAGCTGATGCCGAAACTGAATTTTTGATGATTTCTGGCGTGTCTGCGCGTAATTTCTCAATTTTTTGAGGCGATCGCCTAGCGTGCAGCAAAATTTCTACCAGAGTTGCGATCGCTCTTTTATTACTCTGAAAAAATAAAAATGTTTGTAGTTTTTAGATTGGGTTGAGGCAATGCGTTACTCAACAAAACGGGAGCATCCCAATTTTGCCAGAACATGTTTGTCATTGCGTTCGCGGAGCCTTCCCGTAGGGTACCAAGCAACAAGTGAAGCCTAGCTTTACTTGGTGCATCCGCAGAGCGTAAACAAACTTTATCAAAAAGTAGAACACAAAAATGCGAATATCTGGGTAGACTGCACTGATGATTACTAGACTTGCCTGAGTTCGCAGTTACTGAAAATCAACTAAAAATGTCATGGCTCAGTTTATTTTATGTATTTATACTGAGTCAAGCACTATTAGATACTTAAGCAAGTTTTATAGATATAACTTATTTCGGAGCAACCAAAAATGCTTTCCTTGCCCACGACTCTTACTCCTTTGCCCGAAATCATTGATGGCTTGCCGAATATATCTGGTTGGGAAACAGAGGTTATCTCTGTAGTTAACCAGGATCAGCCAGTATTTTTACCAACAACAAATATTCGCTTAGAAAATGTAAATGCTGTGTTTGCGATCGCCTTACACATGCACCAGCCAACTATACCTGCTGGGAATGGTGGTACACTCATCAGCAATCTGCAATATATGTTTGAACATCCTCATCAAGGGGATAATCACAATGCAGATCCTTTTGCCCATTGTTACAGCCGCATGGGAGACTTGATCCCCGAACTTGTAAATCAAGGTTGCAATCCGCGTGTGATGTTGGATTACTCAGGTAATCTTCTGTGGGGACTGCGGCAAATGGGACGCGATGATGTTCTCGATAATCTCAAACGGATTACTTGCGACCCAACCTACCAACCTTATGTAGAATGGCTGGGTACAATGTGGGGCCATGCAGTTATTCCTTCCACACCCATAGCAGATATCAAATTGCATATCATCGCATGGCAACATCACTTCGCAGCAATTTTTGGCTGGGAAGCATTAGCGCGAGTCAAAGGATTTTCGCCCCCAGAAATGCACCTACCTAATCACCCTGATGCTCTCTTTGAATTTGTGAAAGCGCTCAAAGAATGTGGATATCGCTGGTTACTCGTTCAAGAACATTCTGTAGAAACAATTAGCGGTCAATCTCTTACCCACAAACATTTACCACATCGTTTAGTTGCCCGCAATTCTCAAGGCGAAACAATTAGCATTACAGCCTTAATTAAAACCCAAGGTTCTGATACTAAATTAGTTGCCCAAATGCAGCCTTATTATGAAGCAAAAACCTTATCCAAACAACAAATTGGCAGCGTATTTGTCCCACCAATAGTTAGTCAAATTGGAGATGGTGAAAATGGTGGCGTGATGATGAATGAATTTCCTAGCGCTTTTAAACAAGCTTGGTGGGATATGGTCAATAATGGCGGAGGAAAATCTGGTGTAGTTGGGATGTGTGGTACAGAATATTTAGAATTAATCGAAGCTGCTGGATGCAAACCTGAAGACTATCCAACTTGTCAACCAGTGGGACAATATCAGATTTGGGAGCGAGTTTCACCAGACAATTGTCAACCGGAAGCTGTAGAAAATGCCATTCAAGAATTAAAGCAAATAAACTCTAATTTTCATTTGGATGGAGCTTCGTGGACAAATCATATCAGTTGGGTGAAAGGATATGAAAATGTGTTGTCTCCCATGTATCAACTAAGTAGTTTATTCCATCAAAAATTTGATTCATTACAGCAAGTTGACTTAGCAGAACCTGTTACCAGACAATCTCATTACCGTAACGTTCTTTTACATAACCTTTTGTTGCAAACCAGTTGTTTTCGTTATTGGGGACAAGGTGCTTGGACTGATTACGCACGGGAAATTTACCAACGTGGCGAAAGTTTATTGCAGGTGAATTGAACTCTTTGAAGCTCAGAGGGGAGTTTACCTCCCCGAACGCTTAAAAGGGTTCGGGGCTTGCTCTAGCTTGACAAAGTACTATAGCCCTACGTGAATAACGAGATCCCCGACTTCTCTAAGAAGTCGGGGATCTGAGTCTTGTGATTTTGTAGAAAATGCTCTCAAAATTTTCATGCAGTTTTTGTATCGAAGGAACGGAGTTTGTGGTTCAAATTCCTATCCAACAGCAAGTTTGAGAAGTAATCTAACGCAACGTTAATTCGTAATTCGTAATTCTGAATCAATCAAACTAAAGGCAATAAAATTTCAAATTTTGTACCTATACCAATCTGTGAATGAAAACTTAATTTACCGCCATGTCTGACGGTGATAATTCGATAACTTACTGCTAAACTAGTACTTTTACTATTTTTTGTTTCCAGAGAAAACGACTCCATAATTTGCTGTTGCAATTCTTGAGACATTCCAGGGCCATTGTCAGCAATGCGAATTAATATCCAGCGAGAATCCGGTGCATTTGGCTTGCTTGCTTCCTGAGAAATTACTTCTGTAGTAATCTCAATTCGGGGTTTTTGAACAGTTTTTGTATCTTCTCGATGCAACTGCTGTCGCACTGCTTCATTGAGTAAAGTATCCACAATTTCGCTGAAAATATTCATCAAAACTTGGTTTAACTGCCCCATAAAGCAATATACTGGAGGTAATTGTCCGTAATATTTTACAATCTCAATTTCTCCTTGAAGGCGGCTATTAATTAATAAAATAATACTATCAATACTAGCGTGTAAATCTACTGGTTTGGGATAAAGTTCATCGATATGACAGAAGTTTTGTAAACTGGTGACGAGCTTTTTTAATCTTTCTGCTCCGGTGCGAATACTAGCAAGCGATCGCAACAAATCTTGTTCTAAAAAATCAAATTCAATCTCTTCTTTAATCTGATTAATTGCCTGGTAAGCTGATGGTAACTCTTTATCGTAAGCTGCTATCAGCTTGAGCAAATCTTGGCTGTAGGTTGAAACATAAGTTATGTTACCCCAAATAAAACCCACTGGGTCTAAAATTTCGTGCGCTACACCGTCTACCAAACGTCCCAAATTTGCCATTTTATCATTTTGAATCATTTGGGCTTGGCTGCGTTCATACCGAACCAGATTGTCGATTCCTCGAATTTGCCAAGAAATAATATTTAATTCTTGGACATCTAACAATCTATAAGCACCAGATTCTGTTTCTACTACAATTGGTTCTGCTAATAATTCTGGCGATCGCTTCAAGCTAAGTTGCATCGCAGTTAAAATCGATGTTGTATCAGCAAGCAGCAACATTGGTATCCGCGCATAGCTGTAGAGAACGCCTAATGGTTCCTGAACAAATAACTCTTGTCCGAATGGGCGGATCAAAAATTCCAGCAGTCGCCGCCGCGAAATCATCCCAATGAACTTTCCCTGTTCTACCAAAATTACTCCTGGTAGCTGGGGGTATTTTTCCAAAAAACTAGCCACTTCCATGCCAGTGTGATTGATTTCCACTGGGAAGTTGTACATTGGTAGTTCTTGGAGGGTTGAATCTAAATCAATATCGCGATCGCTACCAAGAGACACAAATGGCGGTGAGATTTGGCAACTGAATTCTTCTGACACTAGACACCCTGATTTTTACAAATATTAGGTAAACAATAAGTTAATATTTTACATTCTGTCACGCTCTAAATCCGGTTTCGGTTTAGATATCTACCGCAAGATGGAAGTCAAAAGTAACACGCGCAAAGCCCGTGTTAAGAACGTTGTTCGCGCAGCGTCTCCCTTTGGGAGAAGCAGCTGGCTCTCAAAAATAAAAAGTCACGCATACTTTAATTTTGGGCTTTCTAACTGTAATCACATAGTAGGTTTATTTCCGCGCCCCCTGTACTAGCGATCTGTCAGGGTGAAAATAGGAGAATATTTAGAGAGCCGCAAGCTACACTAAATCAATTAGGTTTATGGCTAGGAGTTTATCAGAATGTGGAATTACAAGGTAATTTGTTGTTAAGTGGCGATGAAAGAGCCGAACAAGAATGCCAAACGGCTGAACAAGAACTTCAAAAGGCCGATCAGCTGCCCAATTGCGTAGACGCAAAGCGGCTTGTCATTAGACATCGCTCGGCGTTGAACCAGAAGCCTAATATTTTTCTATGAATTACGAATTACGAACTTCTATTGAGCGCAGTCGAAATATTACGAATTACGAATTAAATCTGTGGGTTAATTTGTTTAGACACAAACTTTACTGCTACCAGGGTAATCACGATGACAAATAGACCTCCTTCCGAATCGGAGTCATCCCAAAGAACTGCCCTTGGCTTTGATGAATTTATAGCCATTTTGGTTGCCTTCGCCACTATCGCAGCAATTCTTTTTTGGTCATTGTCTCGCAGGGATTCTAGCTGGAACTTAAACGGGTTGCTGTCGCCTTCCTCTACTCCCTCTAGAAGTGTTCAACCAAATCAAGTATTGCCCTTCCCTACTCCTAAGGTAGAACCCAATGCAGCCCCCAACAATGTTTTGCCGTCATCTCCACCTGAGGCTGTTGTTGAACCCAACCCACCTGCATTCCCAACTAACAGCGCAACTTCTTCTGGCGCAGTCTTACCATCGACTCAGGTCATCCCAACTCAATCCCCACAACCACAGACACCTCTATCCTTTTCAGCAGGGCTTGAGTCATCAATTACATCATCAGCCTTGCCTTTAGTAACTCCGACAAAACAAAAATCTATTATTCCGCCGCCAATTGCATTTAACGATGTACCCAATAACTTTTGGGGTAAGCGTTTTATAGATGTTCTTTCTTCCCGTGGTATTCTCATGGGGTTTCCTGATTATTCTTTTAGACCAAATCAGCCTGTAAACCGCGCCGAATTTGCTGCTATCCTGCAAAAAGCCTTTGAGCAAGAACCGTCTAAGACTGCGATCGCATTTCAAGATATATCAGCAAAATTCTGGGCTACTTCAGCAATTGACCAAGCCATTAGTACCGGATTTCTCAAAGGCTACCCGAAAAAAACCTTCAAACCCCAACAAAATATTACGCGAGTGCAAGTTTTAGTTGCCCTTGTTAGTGGGTTGAATTTGAAAACACCCACTTCCCAAAATCAGATTTTAAGTGTCTATAAAGATGCTAAAGATATTCCAACCTATGCTACTAGCAAAATAGCTGCTGCTACAGCCAATGGTCTAGTAGTTAACTATCCAAATCCACAAATCCTTGCTCCTAATAAAGTAGCTACTAGGGCTGAAGTGGCGGCGATGATTCATCAAGCTTTAGTAAAACGGGGCAAGTTGGAGGGAATTTCATCTCAAAACATTGTGCGATTGAGTAGGGTGTCTCCAAAACTCTTGCCCACTCGAAAGCAGAACCTAAAAGGTAATTTGTCCAGACGAGGCTCGTTTCAACAATAATTCGTAAATTTATAATTCGTAATAGAGCCTCCGGCACGCTTTGTGCGTTCGTAATTCGTAAATAAAAAGACCTTTAAGAGGTTTTACTATCCAAAATCTTCCCTCTCCCAATCGGAGAGGGACAGACTTGAACTTTAGTTCAAGTCTGGGAGAGGTTCCTAGAACTCACGTAAACCAAAGGTCAGAGGAAGTGACCGAAGAGGCAGGGAGGGGAGCAGGGAGCAGTTCTTGCTGGGGGAAAGATCCGCTCATTTGCCCTGCCACAAGGGTTTCAGAGCAAATAAATGTAGAGAAGGGTCACATAGAGAAGCGATAATCACTATTAAGCTTCTGGAATTTGTTGACCAACCACTTGTGATTTAAGAGTGGTGATTTCAGTATTTAACTCTTTCCTGGTTGAGGCTTTGAGTAAATAGCGGTAAACAAACCAAGCAGAGTAACCAATACCGATTAACTCAAAAGTAGGTGCTACCAAGGGGATATCATTCAAAGCATCTAATATTGCCAAGAGTACTTTAACCCCAAGAATTCCTCCCACAATTAAACCAACATTGATCAGGGGTTGCTTATATTGATTAAAGAAGCTTCCCAGATATTCTGGCAATGTTGCTAAAAAGCTAGAAATTTGCTCACCATATTTTTGCCATTCATCTTGAGACTGTGCGGGAGGCTGGAGTTTGGTGATGCTTCCTGTTTGGCTGTTGATCTCTGCCACTGTAGTCTCTTTGGATGCGGTTTCGGTAAATTCTTGTTCTGGCATTTTCACTCCTATAAATTTGACAGTTGAGTTTTTCTAATCTGGATAATTACAACCAAAAGGGTGTTGATTAGGTAATGCACTTGTGCATTAGTACAATTGCGTAAAGGACACAAAAGGGTTTTAGTGTCCTATAACTATAATTGCCCCATAATATCTACTGCATCAACTACAAGGTAGACACTCAGGATGAGGATAGAACTAAGAAAGCAGCAGAATTTCTTCCGATCGCCTTTCTGAGTTCTTTTTTTGAATCAACTGGAATCCTCAGATTGTAATTATCCCATTGCGTGTCATTCGCTCATAATCGTACTAAATTTAAGTACAAATCTCGCAAAAATTAGCCCACCTCTCATTTATATAAGCCTAAAACTCGATTTTAGCCGATATTAAAGCTATCTTAAGCCGTGTCCGTCAATTAACGCATTCGTATTGATATTAATACGGAATAAAAATTTTTGTGTGCTTACACAGACTAGACTTTTAAGCTATTTTATGATACTTATGTTTTGGAGATAAGGGAGCAGACGGAGCTGGCGTTGTAGGGGGGAAAATTAATAACCAATGCCCACTTGCCCTGAGCGAACGCGAGTGCATCTCTAAGAGTTGCCCAAAGGATGCCCCATGCTCAACGAATATCAAAGCTTTTGTTTTTTTCCTGATTGTATTAATTTTATAACGAAGCAGTTAAGGTAGAGTAGTGCCATAGCTGATGGCACTACTCATTGTTATCAACCGCATATTGAGGAAAGTGTTGTGGTAAGAAGAAGAGAGTCTCAGATAAATCTTTAGTACAGGGAATTATTTGTTGCTGCTGAAAAAAGTGAATTGGATTCGCTCCCAGTAAGTATACTTAGCAGGCTTGCTATCAAAACTACTAATACTATATAAGGATATGTTAATTATATAGTAAGTAACGATTTGCTATTGCTATAAAAGAAGATAATGTAAATGTTAATCACCAATTAAAGTGTTTGCACAAGCTAAACTGATTTGGTGATTTTTGCGGGAAGGCAAAGAGTCTTAAGACATGCCTTCCTCAAAAGCCAACCCCTATCGACAGCAGTTCAGAAAGCAAAAAAGTGTCAGCCGAAGAGCCATCGACAGACGAACTCCCGACAATAGAATTTCCCTCACGAGGGAAACTCAAAGCCAGTTCCTGGCGCATCCATCAAAAAATTGGCTATGGGTACTTTGTAGCGATCGGAATTGGCTTTTTTGGCTCGCTGACTGGGTTAGTGATCGCCAATTACTACCGGGGAAGGGAAGTTAGGCAATTCAATCAAGCCTATGAACAAGGGCAACTACTGAGTAATTATAAAGATGCAGTAATCGGGGCGCAATTACATAGCTCTAACTTAGTTGCTGTATTGGAAAATTCACAACAGCTACAAAGTAAAAAAGCCGATTTTCTGAATAATGTTGAAAAAGCCAAGCAACTAGAGTCAAAAATTGGCGTATTTATCGACAGTAAACCTAAAAGACTAGCCGCAACAAGTTCGACTTTACAAACGTTATTGCAGGATTACAAGACTAATTTAAAAGCTTACGTTGACCAAATCGAGGCAGTCTTACAGAAAATTGACTCCCAAAAAGTGCAGGCTCAGCAGATTTCTTCTGCCCGCTCGCAGTTATTGGCAATTATGCGTGGTGATACAGCCATGCAGCTAGATCAGCTTTCTGAAAGCTTGACTAATATCCTGCAAACCGCCGAAGAACAAGAGCAAGAAAGGCAAAAAGCCGTTGAGCAGGCAAAAATAGTTGAGCGATTCATCGTGATTATAAGTATGCTGGTTTCGGTGGCGATCGCAGCCATTGTAGCTTGGCGTACCAGTCGAGCGATCGCTGAACCAGTTATCACTGTCACCCAAGTAGCTGAACAAGTTGCAAGAAAATCTAATTTCGATTTGCGAGCGCCCGTCACCACTGAAGATGAAATTGGCCTACTCGCCAAATCTCTAAATCGTCTGATTGAGCGAGTATCAGAGCGAACAAAAGAACTACAACAAGCTAAAGAACTAGCCGAAGCTGCTAGCAAGGCAAAAAGCGTATTTTTGGCCAATGTCAGCCACGAATTACGCACACCATTAAATGCTGTCATTGGCTTGAGCCAACTTTTAGAAGACGACGCTACCGATCTTGGTTTATCGGCAGACTTTATCACAGACTTAGAAACAATTAACGCTGCTGGTAAGCATCTACTGCACTTGATTAACGAAATCCTCGACTTGTCAAAAATTGAAGCGGGGAAAATGACTCTTTATCCTGAGACATTCGAGATTGCGACGCTGATTCATAATGTTGTTCTTACAGTCAAACCAGCTATAGAAAAAAATGCCAATGTTTTAGAAGTGCATTTTGATGAACAACTTGCCATGATGTACGCCGATCAAACTAGGATGCGCCAGGTGTTGTTAAACTTACTAAGCAACGCCAGTAAATTCACCACAAACGGCAAGGTGACGCTGACAGTCAACAGAGAAAAGGATGAATTTCGGCCGGAGGCTCCTTTGGGCATGATTACTTTCACTGTTACTGATACAGGCATAGGTATGTCTCAAGGTCAACAGCAGCAGTTATTTCAACCTTTTACCCAAGGAGATACTTCGACTACGAAAAAATATGGAGGTACGGGACTGGGGTTAGCAATTAGCCGCCACTTTTGTCAGATGATGGGTGGTGAGATTATTGTCAAAAGTCAGCCGGGAGTCGGTTCTACTTTCACCATTCGTCTACCAATGACTGTGCAAGATTGAATGGGGCATTGGGCATTAGGCATTGGGCATTGGGCATTGGTTATTAATTCCTCTCCCCCAGCCTCCCCAGCCTCCCCAGCCTCCCCAGCCTCCCCAGCCTCCCCAGCCTCCCCAGCCTCCTAATCACTCCAACTAAGTAATAATAGTCACCCTCCCTGTATCCAAATCATAACGACCCCCGACAATTTTCAATTTGCCCGATCGCACCTGCTCAGTTAAAAGTTGCGATCGCTTCAATCGTTCAATTTGATGTTGCACATTTGCCACCACAGCATTCTCAACCGCGTCACCCGGCTGACTCTTGACCTTTTCTACTGCTGGCTTAATTGCCTTCACAAAAGTACTAATATCACCGAGTAACGATTTGTTTTGGACGGCGGCGGTTACAGCCCCGCAACGCTCATGCCCCATCACCATCAATAGCGGAGAGGCTAACAAGACAACCGCATATTCAATACTACCGATCGCTTCAGGCGTAGCGATATTTCCGGCAATCCGAACATCAAAAATGTCTCCAATGCCTTGATCGAAAACAATTTCTGCGGGGACTCGTGAATCCGCACAACTAAGAATAGTGGCAAATGGATGTTGAGCTTGAGCAACTTCTTGCAACCGCAGTGCCGATTGATCGGGGTATTGGGGTTGATGCTGAATAAATCGCTGATTCCCTTCCATCAGCTTTTGCAATGCGGCATCGGGACTGAGGGATTCCGGGGAAGTTGAGGGTATTTCGGCAGCTTTAGCCTGTTCTACCCGCCAAAGTAAATCGCTGGCGGATAGCATCATCCCAAACGCCCCCGTCATTCCTAACTTCAAAAAGTCACGACGTTCCATAAAATGCTTCATTGAATTTATAACTTTTTTAAATTGACGCTACACATCTTACAGAGCGAATTTCCATCACATCGGAAACGTAGCAAGTACCTCCGAACTTATTAAGAAGTGGTTTGATATTTTCGACAACACGCTTGAGTTCTTCTGGCATACAAAACGCGAGGATGTAAACATTATCCAGCATGGTCATGTCTAAATCTTCTGTCGTCCCTTGTAATCCTTTACCAGCAACATTTCGGATTACTGCATGGTTATGTACACCAGACTTGTCTAAATTATCTAAAATTTTGGCAAGCTCAAAAGAGTTAGCGATAATTTCTATCTTTTTAACTACGTGCATATTATTACCTCCAAAATAGGTTAATTCCGTAGAGATATAACGGAATTCCCACAATAATATTGAACGGAAATGTCACCGCTAAAGCGGTTGAAACATAAAGACTAGGATTTGCTTCGGGAACAGTCATTCGCATCGCTGCTGGGACAGCAATGTAAGAAGCGCTGGCACACAATACGGCGAATAAAAGTGAATTTCCCGGAGGCATACCGATCAATTTGGCAATTAGCAACCCAATGCCTGCATTGAGTATTGGAATTAGTATGGCAAATAAAATCAAGAAAACTCCGGTTTTTTGCAAGTCTTTAATTCTTCTCGCAGCCACTAGTCCCATATCAAGTAAAAAGAAGGTGAGAACTCCATAAAACAACCCTTGAGTAAAGGGTTCTAATACTTTCCAACCCCGTTCTCCTGTTAAGACACCTATAAATAGACTACCGACTAATAGAAAGACTGAACTATTAAGAAATGCTTCTTGCAAAACTTCCGGCCACGAAAACTCTCGCTTGCCATCGGCGGTGAATATATTCACCAAAATTAGACCAACTATAATTGCTGGAGATTCCATCAGGGCGAGGGCTGCCACCATGTAACCATCAAAAGCAATGCCAAGCTCAGTTAAAAAAGCGCTCGCTGTGATAAAGGTGACGGCACTAATAGAGCCGTAGGTTGCAGCGATCGCCGCTGCATCGTAAGTATCCAATTTCCACTTTAGGATAAAAAAGGTGTAAATTGGAACAACACAAGCCATCATCATTGCTGCCGCGAGTGTTAGAATTACTTCTTGAGTTACACCGCTTTTGATTAGTTCTACTCCCCCTTTAAAACCAATCGCCATCAGCAGATACAACGAAAACAGTTTGGGTACTGGTGCAGGAATTTCTAGATCAGACTTGACAAAAACAGCAGTCATGCCTAAAAAGAAAAACAGGATTGGCGGATTCAAAATGTTGGATACAATTAAGCTAAGATCCATATCCACCCTTCCTTGTATTGTTTAAACTTGAAATTAAATAAATTTTTCATCTTTAAAAACTTAACTGTTGAATCATGATGTATTGTCTGTAGTTACCCTCTGTCAATTGGGTACTCAAGGAGTAAATTGTCCTATTGGTGACAATACTTATTGGTTAGGTGTTAAACGGCGCTGAGAACAAAAAAAGTAAGAGCGTGACCAAAGTTTTTTGATGTTATATTCCCCGTCGCTGATCTTACGACAGAAAGTGTCAGAAGAACTCGCGATCGACCTATTTAGCGTAGAAAAAATTAACGTATTTTAGGGGCAATTCATGAATTACCCCTACGGAAAATTAAGGCTTTCGCTACCTTTTTACGTAAGTCGTGTAAGTTTTACATTTTCATACCCATACCACCCATGCCGTCATCCATCAAATCCAAAACTTCAGGGGGAACGACGACGAAGGGACGCATCATATCGTGGTCTTCATGCTCTAGAACATGGCAGTGGTACATATAGCGCCCACTGTAGCCATTAAAACGGGCAACGATGGACACAGACTCTTCTGGATTAACGCGGATTGTGTCTTTAAATCCCTGCTCATTAGCGTCGGGAGAGAAGGGCGCATCTATCAGCGCGATTGGCTGATTGGGTTGAGTATATCCGCAGCCCTCCACATAGCCTTTGATTTCGTATTTCTGCCGATCTAGTGCTTGGAACTCTACCAAATGTACGTGAATTGGGTGAGTATCACCAGTCAAGTTAAGAAAGTTCCAAACTTCCCAAGTATCATAGGGAACTTGGATGTTAACAGTGTCGTGGAAGTGCATTGCTACTGTCCGATACCAAGTAGTTTCCTTAATTGGACCATTGGGAGTCTGTTGATTTTGAGGTATAGGCGTTTGAATTGCAATTAAGGGCAAGCCTGTAGCATTTGCGGTGTTTTCGTCATTAGTCACCTCTTCTAACTCTCTAAAGAGCAAGGTGCCTATTGGAAACTCAGTCAGAGCAATCCAACGATGATTATGTTTGCCAAAGACCAGTTCCTTGCGTCCTTTTGCGTCACCTGGATTATGGACGTAACGGGCAAAATTTGGGTCAAGTAGCGTTGTCTGGTCGAGTGCAGAGGCGATCGCATCCTCATCTGGTTTGACATCAAAGCGCAAGACATGGACAAATGGTAGACGATGGTCATCACTAGATGTCCCCGCCGGATCTGGAGGAATTGGATTACCCTGCGGGTCATCGCCAGGAGAAGTAACTGTTGTACCGTTATAAGGCGCAAAGGCAGTGTTTACAAATGCCAATTTTTTGTTTGAAAACCCAGTGAAATCGATCACCAAGTCTGCACGTTCAGCAGGTGCAAGGAGTAAACCAATGTCTGGAAGCTTGACGGGAAAATCTAAAAGACCGCCATCTGTGCCAATTTGATAGATTGGCACAAATGGCGTAAGGTCTTCGCCATAGCTAATTTTGCCGTCAACCTCTATAACCTCTACTAATCGTAAGCAGTAAGCGCGGGCGTTAGAGGCATTGAGCAGACGTAGACGCACTGGGCGATCGCCCACTGAACAGCGTGGCCAGAGTTTGCCGTTAACAAGGGTGTACGGTCCGAACATCTCAGCAGTGCTTTTTTCAGTTTTGTGCAACAGGTCGCCTGTCAATCGTCCAGCATCATCGGTGTCGAAGTTGCGATCCTGAATCACCAAACATAACTCGTCTTTCTCACTAGGTAGTACTTTATTTTTGACGAGAGCATCCTCGATTTCGTCACGAATGATCCAAAAGCCAAACAATCCAGCATAGACGTTGAAGCGGGTAATGCCGATCGCATGATCATGATACCAAAGTGCTGTACTCCTCTGGTTATTCTCATAAGTAGCTCGCTGGGATTGCTCGTACAGGGCTACATTTTCAGTCCAGCCATCACTATCGGCAGCAGTCCGACCGCCGTGGAGGTGGGTGACAGTGGTGGCATGAAGGCGGGGTGTTGACTTTGTGATAGCTTTGTCTACACCTGGAGAATTTTGGGGGATTGGATCGTTGTCCTTTGGGTCTGGGCAAACGGCAACCTGATACGGTAGCAAGGTATCTTTGCTAATGTTGTTGTGCCAGTTAATATGCACAACCTGTCCTTGATTGACTACGAACGTGGGTCCTGGAACAGTGCCATCATAAGCCCAAGCGTTGGTAAAGCCCAGTTGTGTGGAGAAACGAACACGGCTAGACTTGAGGGTGACTTTTCGGTAGACTACCTCACCAAACTCCCGCAGATCGTGGATGGGAGGAGCAGGCAAATCGTCTTGGTAGGGAAGCAGTTCTTCAGGTAGAGGTCGGGGAGTTTTGCCAATCTCCTCTGCAAAAGATTTTTCGTCGTTCATATCTGAGCAGAATTGCTCCTGTATGCCAGTTGAAGGATTAGGAGCGTTGTGTAGGATATTGTTGTGGTTTTCCATGTTCATGAAAATTATTAAAAAAGTACTGAAGCTGTGTTAAAAACACAACCATGTCATTGCAAAATGCATCACTTGGTTAAACTCGCAGTGACACATAAAATTTTTTCCATCTAAACCACATCCATTTTGAGAACCATAGTTTTTAAAAGTAGTGGGAGCATCTTGCTCCCATCTAGTAGCTCCAGGTTTCAACATGGACGAGGTTTATTTACTCTATTTCCTTCAAAGGAAGAAAGAGTGTTTTCGCAAATTTCAATAAGATCCGTGGCAGGAAAGATTGTTTGATGATATTTATATACCATTTACACGCCAGAAAGCAGCAGTCTTGTTAGCGATTGCTTTTGAATGCACTCTAAATTCCTATTTTGAGCTACACAATCTTTATTAGCCCAAATTTAAAATCCAAAATTCTTTGACCAACTTTCGTTAAGATATTGTAACCTGGACAATAGTGACTCTGTATTGGTGTGACACCAGGCGTAGGCGTAACCCGTCGTAGACATCGCTTTTTCACATCCATGACAACAACAATTGATTTTCTCAGTCACCTTAACCCTAGTCAACGTCAAGCTGTCGAACACTACTGCGGCCCGTTGCTAGTTGTTGCTGGCGCAGGTTCCGGCAAAACACGAGCGCTGACCTATCGCATTGCCAATCTAATTCTGAAACACCGGGTTGATCCAGAAAATATCCTGGCGGTTACTTTTACTAACAAAGCCGCGCGGGAGATGAAAGACCGGATTCAACGGCTGTTTGCTGAACAACTGGCAATGAAACAACACGGTAAGCGTTTTGATTTGTTGACGGAATACGAACAAACGCTACTGCGATCGCAAGTTTACAAAAACACGATCAAAAATTTGTGGTGTGGCACTTTCCACAGTCTATTTTCTCGCATTCTCCGTTTTGATATTGAAAAATATGTAGATGAAAAAGGACGGCGGTGGAATCGCAATTTTTCTATTTTTGATGAATCAGATGTGATGACTCTGATTAAAGAAATCGTTAATAAACAGCTAAATTTAGACGATAAAAAATTTGATGCTCGTTCTGTTCGCTACGCTATTAGTAACGCTAAAAACCAAGGTTTATCGCCCCAAGAATTTGAGCAAGAGCAACCTAATTATCGCGGACGGGTAATTGCCCAAGTCTATAATTTATATCAAGATAAGTTAGCAGAAAATAACGCCCTCGATTTTGACGATTTAATTCTAGTACCAACTAGATTATTTCAGCAAAACGAGCAAGTATTAGGTTATTGGCATCGCAAATTTTGCCATATCCTTGTAGATGAATATCAAGATACTAATCGGACTCAGTATCAACTTATTAATTTATTAGTTACTAATGCTGAAACCAAAAAGAGCGAATGGGAATGGGAAAATCGCTCAGTTTTCGTTGTTGGCGATGCAGATCAATCAATTTACAGCTTTCGGATGGCAGATTTTACCATCTTGCTAGGATTTCAGGAAGACTTTGGTGATGGTTTAGTAGATGATGATACCCGAACGATGGTTAAGTTAGAAGAAAACTATCGTTCTTGTGAAAATATTTTGCAAGCGGCTAATGAACTGATTGAAAATAACACCCAACGGATTGATAAAATCCTGAAACCGACGCGGGGTCCGGGTGAGCAGATTACTTGTCATAAAGCCGATGAAGAACTTGCAGAAGCGGCATTTGTAATCGGTCAGATTAGCACTTTAAAAAACCAAAATTCCGAGTTGGACTGGGGTAGTTTTGCGATACTTTATCGGACGAATGCCCAATCTCGACCCTTTGAAGAATTGTTGGTGAAATATCAAATTCCTTACACAGTTGTAGGAGGAATGAGATTTTACGATCGCAAAGAAATTAAAGATGTGATCGCATATTTAAGAGCGATCGCTAACCCATCTGATACAGTCAGTTTATTACGAGTCATCAATACTCCCCGGCGAGGAGTTGGCAAAACCACCATTGATGCTTTGATGAACGCCTCCCAACAATTAGGGACAACCTTGTGGGAAATACTCAGCGATGAGACATCAGTTAATACATTAGCTGGACGAGCGACAAAAGCTGTAAATAACTTTGCCACAATGATTAGCCGTTGGCAAGCACAAATCGGTACGCTTCCTGTGACTGAGGTTTTGCAAGGAATATTAGAAGATTCTGGTTACGTTCAAGACTTGATGAGTCAAGGCACAGATGAAGCCACAGATCGGGTACAAAACGTCCAGGAACTTTACAACGCTGCATTGCAATTTCAAGAAGAAAACGAAGAGGTTTCCCTCCAAGATTTTCTCAGTAGTGCCGCCCTCAGTTCCGATTTGGATAACTTAAAAGAAGGACAGACAGCCGTTTCTCTGATGACTTTGCACGCTTCCAAAGGTTTGGAATTTCCCGTAGTATTTTTAGTGGGATTAGAACAAGGGCTATTTCCTGGCTACCGTTCGTTGGGCGATCCGGCATCTTTGGAAGAAGAACGCCGCCTGTGTTATGTGGGCATTACTCGCGCCCAAGAAAGGTTGTATTTATCACACGCGCGGGAACGGCGTTTGTATGGCTCTCGTGAACCTGCCATGCGATCGCAATTTCTCGACGAATTGCCAGAAGAATTATTAACTACTCAACGCCTGAGTCGTCAAACGTATACTAAAAGTGCCTCTACTTCTAGTAGTAAGCAAGACACGAAGCAGAATTGGCAAGTAGGTGATAGAGTATTACATAAAACTTTTGGAATTGGTGAAATTACTCATGTTTTCGGAACAGGTAGTAAAATGTCTGTGGCAATTAAATTTGCCAGCTTGGGACAAAAAATTGTTGATCCAAGAGTAGCGCAGTTGCAAAGAGTAGAGTGATACCAATACGGTTCGGTTAAGAATATTTGTAGCGACTGTTTTAAAAGTTAAGCGTAGGCGTAGCCCGCACCTTTGTACTTGATCGCGGTGCGGCAAAGTTTGAAGTACTCCAACACGACTTCGGAGTACCTCAAAACGATTTTCAAGTACTTCAACATGACTTCGGAGTACCTCAAAACGATTTTCAAGTACTTCAACACGATTTTGGAGTACTTCAAAACGATTTTCAAGTACTTCAACACGACTTCGGAGTACCTCAACACGATTTTCAAGTACCTCAACACGACTTCGGAGTACCTCAAGACGATTTTCAAGTACCTCAACATGGCTTCGAGGTATCTGTTGCTTAGTTGCTTAGGGACTTCCAAATAAAAAAATATACAACTATTTATTGTGGGGTGGGCGACACGAGAGCCCATAGTCAAACGCGCTCATGTTGCCCACCCCACAAGATTGGATAATTTATTTCTTGGAAGTCCTTTATAGCGGTTCCCATTCAGATGCGGTACAACATTACATTACCAGGTGTAGGGGGGCACCGCAGTGCCCATTGGTGTCAACAATCAGGGAAAATCTGCTTTGAAAAGAGGTTTTGCCCTCATCCTCTAACCCCTTCTCCCAATTTGGGATTCGGGGAACTGGAGAATTTGCTCCCCTCTCCCAATTTTTGGGAGAGGGGTTGGGGGTGAGGGCAAAACATCGATTGCTTGCCAATCCTAGCTTCTACGTTAAGTTTACACCAATGGTTCCTCAACCCAATCTAAGTAGGTAGGCAAGATAAAACCAAACTATGTAACGAAAAGTAAAATCTCTGTATTTGGCTCGTAGTTGCCCTTTAGCGCTAAAGGGCAACTACGAGCTAGTGATAATTATTTGCGCCCACTTACTTATATTGGAGTTATTTTTTGGACTTAACCAAACCGTATTGGGAGTGATACACCCGCAGATCCCCGACTTCTTTGAGAAGTCGGGGATCTTATTTTTCATATTTTTATTTCTTCAAAGTGTTCAACAGTGGGAAATGGATCATAAAAATGATGCAGAAGTTTTTTCCACTCTTGATACTCAGCAGAATTTCTAAATCCTATAGTATGAGATTCTAAAGTTTCCCATCTAACAAGTAATAAGTATTTGCCTTGGACTTCTATACATTTATGCAATTCATGGGATAAATATCCATCTATTGAGGAAATAATTTTAGAAGCTTTTTTGAAAGCAGCTTCAAAATCTGATTCTAGACGAGGTTTAACATGAAGTATAACTGCCTCAAGAATCATAAAGTTTTGCGGTGATAATTAAGCTAATGTTAACGTTTAGAGTTGGATTTTCAGACAACTCTAAGAAGATGAATGAACAAGTATTGGGCGAATAGAATTCGCTACTACACAAACTCTCGTCTTCCTCCGTGGACTAATACAAAATCAGAGGTTCTTAACCCACTCCTGTAAACGCGGTTTCCAACTGGCAAGGTTAGTAATAAATTAGACTTGTTCATTCATCCTCTAAAATCTACTCATCGTCCACATCTGCAAATATAGAGTTTAAATCCCGATAACCGCTAACTACCCGCACAATCACAATACTATCTTCAAAAACTCGATAAAAAATAATGTAGCTATCTAAGGGTATTCCTCTAAGCCTGGGGTCAAACTTGGCGTAACTTCGTCCTATATTCGGGAATTGAGCTATGTTTTGGCATTTCTTATTAAATTCTCGAATAAATCTTGACCCAGCGTTGATATTGCGAACTAAAAAATAATCCAAAATCTCATCTAAATCTTGACTTGCTTCCTTGGCAATAGAGTATTGCATTATCCTTGAGTCTCACGCGCTTGACGTAATTTCTCCTCTAGTCGCGCCATGACCACTTCACCATCTACTACATCTCCACGTTCAATAGAAGTAAGCCCAGCAGCTAGTTTTTTCTGGGTTGATTCTTCCCATTCCTGATAACCATTCTCCCATTCTTCCAGCAGTTTCAGTGCTTTAACAATCACATCTTCAGCATTTTCATACCTACCTGTAGCAATTCGGGTTTGTATAAATTGCTCGTATTCTACTTTAAGTTGGATGTTCATAATTTTTACCCCTAGTTAATTTAAACTTTGTTTATCAGTGGTTAGTTGTTTTGTTGCTAAACCGCCAAGTCATAGTTATTGCAGCGATCGCTAAACCAATAGCCAATCCCCACCAAAGACCAATCGCTCCATACCCCGACCAGATTCCAAAAGTATAACCAGTGAATAAACCAACACACCAATAAGCAAAAATACCAATCAACATCGGAATTCGAGTGTCTTTTAATCCGCGTAATGCTGCGCCCGCAGTAACTTGCACACCGTCAACTATTTGAAAAATCGCTGCCACTCCCAGCAATTTCACTGCCAGGGCAACTACATCTGCATTGTTTGGATTGTTAATGTCAATATAAAGAGAAATAATCGACTTTGGCACTAACCACAATGTAATGCCTATTACACCCATAGATAGAGCTGCAATGGCAATGCCTACATATCCAGCCAGACGAGTACCAAGCAAATCATTTTGTCCAACTAACTGCCCAACACGTACTGTTGTCGCTAAAGAAATGCCTAGTGCAAGCTGGAATGATATCGAAATTGTTTGTAAAGCAATTTGATGGGCAGCAAGAGCGTTTGTTCCTAACTGTCCTATTATGAAAGTAACAACGGTGAACAGTCCCGCTTCGACCGCAATCAGCCCCCCAATGGGCAATCCAACCTGAAAAATCTCGCCAATGATTTGGCGATGTTCTAGGGGAAAAGCTTTTTTAGATGAAGGTCGAAAAATACCGTAAACTGCAAAGCGAGGCTGATTACATATATAAATCAAAGCAACAAACATACTCCAAAGTGAGAGTGTGCTTCCCCAACCGATACCAGCTAAACCCAGCGCCGGAAATCCCAGTTTGCCAAACATCAGCATATAGTTAGCTGTGACGTTGAGCAAAGTACCCAAAACCACAGTCACGATCACTAATTGCGGTTGCAATAGAGCAGAAAGAAAGCTTTTAAGGACTCCAAAGCCTAAAGCAGGAATAAAACCCAGTGCGATCGCTCTTAAAAAAATCTCTGCTAGTGCTACTGTCTTAGCATCTTGCCCTAGTAGAAGTAGTAAAGCACCTCCATTGTAAAGCAGCAATGTAATTGGTATTCCTATTACTAAAGATATCCCTAGTCCCAGGCGAACAATTGTGCCAACTTTTTCTCTATTTCCGGCCCCGTATGCTTGAGCAGCTAACGGACTGACAGCAGAAACGATACCAGTAACTATCAACAGACAAAAACTAAATATAGTAACTCCCAATGCTCCAGATGCAATAGTCTGACTTCCCAACCAGCCCATCATTACCGTATCCACAAAACCAGTTGCTCCTTGAGCCAGTTGTGCTGCTGCTAAAGGTACGGCTAACGCGAGACATTTTTTAATTTCAGAAAACATACGCTTATAACCCACATTCCGCACTTCAAAATGTATTATCTATCTTTTCAATAAAAATTCCTAATAATGTTCAAATTATTAAGTATTAATATTGAATACCATTGGCGATTTATGTTGTTGATTTAACCATTTTTTTCCACCTATGGGAAATCTACGCATATTACACGATGAAGTGCGGAAAGTCGGTTATAACCCGATGTAACGCATTCCCCACGGATGAATCCAGGGGCTAAAAGCCCCCCTGACTATCACATATTTGGCTTATTTTGGTTCTCAAGGTAATGTTTTAGTTGCTCAACTGTAGTCATGTAACTAAGCTGATTTTAATTGAATAATGCCTTTATCAAAAACGCGATTATCAGTAGCGATCGCACTTACTTCTATTCTATCTTTATACACCTCATAAGAGGCAAAACTTAAATCACTCGTAGAATACTTTGTCCACTCAGAACGCCCTACAGGACGATTGCCAGCACCTGCGCCACAAATTAAATAAGTTGTACCATCAATAGCACGAGTGCGTTCATAATTGTGTTCGTGACCATTGATGTAAAGTTGAACGCCGTATTTTTGAAAGAGAGGAGTGAAAGTTTTAATAAAATCTGGATTACTCCCATACTGTCCCGATGAATAAATGGGATGATGACCAAATACAACTTTCCAAGGAGCATTACTAAGACTTAATTCTTTTTCTAACCAAGTTAGCTGGTTTTTCCAATCAGCATTACTATTAGTATCTAAAGCGAAAAATTGTACTTGATTACGTTTAAATGTATAGTAACGTCCCTTCATATTAAAGCCAGCATACTTGACTTGTGGATCGCCATTTTCAGTCCGAATATCGTGATTACCTAAACAAGCCTGAAATTTCACACCAAGCTTGAGCAAAGCTTGATAAGGACGCTCAAAAACTTCGCCAATTTTTTCAATTTCGCCGTTGTTGTAAATGTTGTCTCCAGCTAAAACAACTAAATCATAAGGATTTCGCTTGTGATATGCGTTCATTGCTCCAGCCACAGCATACTGTCCTTTAGCCCCAGTCCCCGTATCAGCTACAGACACAAAACGTAATAACAAGTCTTTTTTAGCTGGGTTGGCGGCTATAGCTGTTGTTGAATCAGTAATATCAGCAGTTTGATGATTTTGACGAGCTAACATCCAGCCTAAAAATCCTGCACCAATGGCGCTGAGGCTACTTAAAAATAAAAATTGACGGCGTTTTAGGTTCATAACTCACCAAATTTAACAAATAGTCAGATTAGCTGAAGCAATGTGCAATGTAGTGATACATTAAGGCAAAAGAAGGCAGCACCAGTAATAATGTACTTTGTTTGTCTTTGATTCGCTGCTTTTGGTGAAAGTTCCATGTCACAAGACAATCAGTCAAAACCGACGGATAAGCAAGTAACTCAACCTCCCCAAAAACCTTACCAGAGAGTTCAGCCATTTTGGAAGGCTAAAATTATCCAACTTCTTCAAGGGACAATTGGGGTTTTAGAAGTCACCGTGGAGAAACTGGAAACAGCACCCCCACCTGGTACTGTGGAAAAACCCAGTTTTTTGCAGCAGTTTCAGTTGTGGTGGGGTGGACTGTTAAGGACAATCCGTTTGTTTTTACCATCAAATTTGTCAACAAAGTTATCAGATACAGCAATGACTGGAATTGTTACTGGAATTGCTGTAATTCTGCTTTGGACAACTGCGAGTGTTTTTACTGGTAAACCTACTGAAATCGCAACAGTTCCACCCGTTGAAGAAGTTCCTGCACCAACACCGACACCAACCATAACTACTCCCCCTGAGTCAGTTGCACCCGAACCACAGCCGCCACAGCCACCGCCAGAAGTACAAACTCCGCCACCAACGCCGGAACCAGAACCAATTCCCACGCCAACGCCAGCCATAGAATTAACACCAGAACAAGCCTTGATTGCGGCTATTGAAAATCAGGTAGCCGAAATTAGCGATCGCATTGCCTCTGGTCTGATAAAGTCAATTCAAGCCAACTTCCGCACCAGCAATCTTACAGTCAAAATTAGTGACGATTGGTACACTCTCAAAGAATCTCAGCAGGACAAACTAGCTGCTGAAATATTACAACGCTCTCAAGAACTTGATTTTACCCATTTAGAAATTATCGACTCCCAAAATAGGCTGATAGCGCGTAGCCCAGTTGTTGGTACTGATATAGTAATTTTTAAACGGCAAACTGCAAGTTAAAATAATTCGTAATACTTCGGCTTACCTCGGCAACGCTTGGCACAAGTCGCTCAGTACAAGTTCGTAATATTTCGGCTTACCTCGGCAACGCTTGGCATAAGTTGCTCAATACAAGTTCCTAATTCGTAATTTTGACATTTCACTTCAAGTAATTATGTTAGATAATGTTTCGCTATTGCTCCAAGCTTGTGAAAACTTAAACATCAGCTATGAAATTATTCAACCTGCTGAAAACTTAATCAAAATTAAACTCAATAATAAACACCATTATTTTTGTAACTATAGTACTCCCTTAATTAATCAAGCAGTAGCAAAAATTATAAAAGACAAGGAATACACTTACCATATTTTAAAGCAAAAGGTTAAACTTCCTCGGACAGTAGGTTTTCTTTCCCCTTTTTGCGATCTCCAGTATAAAAATTATTTAAAATTTCCAAGTTTTCCAGATATTATAGTAGAAATAAAAGATAAATTTGAAACACCTGTTATTGTTAAAAGAAATTCTGGTTCTAGTGGACATAACGTGTTTTTATGCCAAAATACAGATGAAATTGAAACTGCTTTAAAAGAGATTTTTAATATAAATTATAAAAAGTATGATTACGTTGCGATCGCTCAAGAATTTATTCAAATAAAATCTGAATATAGAGCGGTTTTCTTAAATAAAGAGTTACTTTTGCTGTATGAAAAAGATATAAGTAATGCAGAGTTTGCAGGGAATCTCAGCCCTCTGCACTGGAATGGTGCAAAAGCAAAGTATATCAACGATCCACAGATATTGTCAGATATTGCTAATTTTGCTAAACCAATTCTTGAAGAATTAGACCTTGATTATGGTGGTTTAGATATAGTCTTAGATCGAGATAACCAATATTGGTTAATTGAAATCAATTCTCACCCAAATTATACTATTTTCAGTAGAGACAATGGAGAGGAACATGTGTTAAGAATTTTTGAAAAAATGCTAATTAGCCTAGCCTCAAAATAAAAAATTTAGGGGAGCATCCCGTCAGGTGCAAAAACCTTGATAGCCCTCATCCCCTTCTGTATAATTCCAGAAACTCACGCACTTGTGTAATTGCTGTTGCCATAATTACTGGCAAATCCAGGCTTTTGCGGATCTGCGTTGTTACCTGATTTAACAACCGTTCTTGGGAAATCTGTTTTTTTAAGACATCTTCCACTGAGTCAGAGATATAAACTGTCGGCGCAGTTGAGCTTAGAGGTGCTATTATTTCTTGGTTTGGCTGAGTTAGGAGATATTCTAATAACAACAGTGAGAACTGACTTTGGAGCGTGGCATCATTAGGGCGAATAATTTGGCGATAGCCTTCGAGATTTTTGTAAGTAGAGGAATCACACTCAAACAAGTCTCTCAATTCGTAGACAAATGTTGCGATCGCCTCTAAATTAAATGTCAAACTAGCATTGAGTGCTAAGTCCTGAGTGGGTACTTGTTCCCCCTCATCCCGCTCCCCCTGCCCTAAGTTTCCTACCAACAGCGCACTAAACTGCTCAGAAACCACCAACGTAAACCTTTGCCTTTGCCATTCCCCAGGTATGCAAATCCGCATTAACACAGCTTGTGTCAGTATCAGAGCGGCACTTCCCACCGTTTGAGCCATCTGTTCTAACAATTCCCCAAGCTGATTAAATACAACAATAGGCAAGGTTCGAGAAAAGCTCAAATTAGGAGAACTAAGCATTTTAAATCATTACTGGTAAGAGGGGGCTGAATGGAGGGAAAAAGTTTGTTTTGATTATGCAATAACCAATAGTTTAAGACGGTAATACAGCATTATGCATCGTACAAGTAGCATATCGGGTGGATGGAATCAGTCAGAGGGTTTAATTTTTATAGAACAAACTCCAGCGCCTTTCGTGTTGATTACGGCTGCTGATACCGACATTCAAACTTTGGCAGTTGCGGTGACAAAATTACCTACAAGCTTTCCGGGATTAAGAGTCGCCAATGTCTTGCAGTTACAGCAACAGTTAACCATAGATACTTATGGTGAGCAAGTTTTGGAACTTGCCCAAGTAATTATTTTGCGCCTGTTAGGAGGACGTTCCTACTGGAGTTATGGTTTAGAAGTAGTGCAAGAAATTGTGCAACGTAATGGTAGAACCCTTATTGTAATGCCAGGGGACGACGCTTTTGATCCCGACTTAATTTCTCAGTCTACCGTACCTGTGAATATTGTTAATCAAGTATGGCAGTATTTCAGCGAAGGCGGCGTAGAAAATTTCGTCAATGCTCTGCAATTTATCTCCGACAGTTGCTTGTCAACTACATACAATCCGCCGTTACCCCGTCCAGTTGGGCGTGTGGGATTGTATGAATGGGGAGTGGGGACTCGGGAGCGGGGAGTAGGGGATGAGGAAGCAGGGGAGGCAGGGGAGGCAGGGGAGGCAGGGGAGGCAGGGGGAGAAAGAATAACTAATGCCCAATGCCCAATACCCACTTGCCCTGAGCGAAGCCGAAGCGATGCCCAATGCCCCATGCCAAAAATTGGCATCCTTTTCTACCGCGCTCATTATTTAGCGGGAAATACCAAGGTAATTGATGCTTTATGCGAAGCTTTGGTACAAAAAAATTTACAACCAGTGCCAGTGTTTGTTTCTTCATTGCGTGAACCGGATGTGCAAGTTGAGTTGAGTGAATTTTTTCAACCCAAAGATGCGGATTCAATAGCTGTGCTGCTAAATACCACCAGTTTTTCTCTAGCACGGTTAGAAAGCGAAACACCCCAAACTGAACTATGGGAAAAATTAGATGTGCCTGTATTGCAAGTAATCCTCAGTGGCGGATCAATTGAGCAGTGGGAGTCACAGTTTCAAGGGCTTTCTCCCCGCGATATTGGGATGAATGTGGCGCTACCAGAAGTAGATGGGCGGATTATTACTCGTGCTGTATCTTTTAAAGCCGTACAAACTCGTAATCCGCATCTAGAGACAGATGTAGTAATTTATGAACCAGTTAGCGATCGCATTGAGTTTGTTGCTAACCTAGCAGCAAATTGGGCGCGTCTGCGTTCCAAACCCCCCCAAGAACGGCGAATAGCCCTAATTTTGGCAAACTACCCCAACCGCAATGGCCGCCTCGCCAATGGTGTAGGACTCGACACCCCAGCTAGTTGTGTAGAAATCCTGCAAGCTTTACATCAGGCTGGGTATGAAGTAGAAAATCCACCGGCTCAAGGAGATGAGTTGATTCAACGCTTGACAGATGGCGTAACCAATGATCCAGAAGGTCAAGAATGGCTTCCAGTATACCAAAGTGTTTCTTGGCAAGAGTATCAAAAGTATTTCGCTTCATTACCGCCAGCAGTTCAGCAAGGTATCACTCAACGGTGGGATAAACCAATTTTAGATTCAATCCAAAATCCAAGTTGCGCTGGAAGCGCACCTTTGGTGCGACCTAAAATTCAAAATTGGGCTGTTCCTGGAATTCAACTCGGCAACGTTTTTGTGGGAATTCAGCCAGCAAGGGGTTATGATAATGACCCCAGTTTGAATTATCATGCACCGGATTTAGAACCAACCCATGCTTATTTAGCTTTCTATTATTGGGTAAGAGAATGTTTTGGTGCTGATGCTGTAGTTCATGTAGGGAAACACGGAAATCTAGAATGGCTACCCGGCAAAAGTGTGGCTTTATCTAGTAATTGTTATCCAGAAGTGGCTTTCGGCGCACTTCCCCACTTATACCCGTTTATTGTGAATGATCCTGGGGAAGGTTCCCAAGCTAAACGTCGCGCTCAAGCGGTGATTATAGATCATCTCACCCCGCCGATGACTCGTGCGGAACTCTACGGTTCTTTGCAACAATTAGAAAATTTAATTGATGAATATTATGAAGCCGATAGTTTAGATCCTTCGCGTTTACCAGTTATTCGCGATCGCATCCACGAATTGGTAATCAAAGAAAATCTCCATTTAGATTTAGGAATCCAAAATGAAACAGAAATTTTTAATTCTGAATCTTTAATCTTGAATTCCATCGGTGGCTATCTATGTGAATTGAAAGAAGCCCAAATCCGCGATGGTTTGCATATTTTTGGGCAATGTCCCCAAGGAAGGCAATTGAGGGATTTAATAGTAGCGATCGCTCGCATCCCCAATCGCCATTCTTCAGGTATCACCCGCGCCATAGCTCAACATTGGGGACTAGATTTCGACCCCCTCACAGCCGATTTGTCAATGCCTAGCGGTGAATACTCAATCGTCAATGGCACAGAATGCCGTACCCTTGGTGATATCGTCGAAGTCCTAGAAGAACACGCCGCCCTCCTAGTAGAACAACTTATAACTCCTAACTCCCCACTCCCAACTCCCAACTCCCCACTCCCCATTGTCCTTAACTGGATACGCGATCGCCTCCTTCCCGCCTTACAACAAACCCCCCAAGAAATCACTCACTTATTACATGGACTCGATGGCGGTTACGTCCCAAGCGCCCCATCTGGCGCACCCACACGCGGCCGCCCGGAAGTTCTACCAACAGGGAGAAACTTTTATTCTGTCGATATTCGCGCCATTCCCACAGAAACAGCTTGGGATATCGGCAGAAAAGCCGCCGAAACCCTGGTAGAATATTACACTCAAGAACATGGTGAGTACCCCAAAACACTAGGTTTGTCATTGTGGGGAACAGCCACCATGAGAACAGGCGGTGATGATATAGCCGAAGCCTTAGCTTTACTAGGAGTCCAACCAGTCTGGGATGGTGCAGCGCGGCGAGTAGTGGATTTTGAAATTTTGCCCCTAGCGATTTTGGGGCGTCCTCGTGTAGATGTTACCTTGCGAATTTCGGGATTCTTCCGGGATGCTTTTCCTAACTTAATTGACTTATTCGCTCAAGCAGTGTCAGCAGTAGCAGACTTAGATGAACCGCCAGAACAAAATCCCCTCGCCGATGCAGTTCGCCAAGAAACTGATTTGTGGACAAGCCAAGGATTAACTTTAGAACAAGCCGTGGTGCGATCGCGCTATCGCATCTTTGGTTCTCGCCCAGGTGCTTACGGCGCAGGACTCCAAGGTTTAATCGAATCGCAAAACTGGGCAGATGACGAAGATTTAGCCCGCGCCTACATCAACTGGAGTTCTTACGCCTACTCATCGGGAGCAGAAGCAGGGGGAGCAGGGGGAGCAGGGGGAGCAGGGGGAGATATTGCTCCCATTACTCCCTCATCCCCCGAAGCCTTCAAGCAACGCTTATCCCAAATGCAAGTTGTCCTACATAATCAAGACAACCGTGAACACGACTTACTAGATTCTGATGATTATTACCAATTTCAGGGCGGCTTAACTGCGGCGGTGCGTTCTCTACAGGGGAAAAATCCCGAAACTTATTTTGGTGATAATTCCATACCCGCTAAACCACGAGTCCGCCAACTCAAAGAAGAAATCGCCCGGGTGTATCGTTCTCGCGTAGTTAATCCCAAGTGGATTGCAGGAGTCATGCGCCACGGATATAAAGGAGCCTTTGAAATGGCGGCGACGGTAGATTTTTTATTCGCCTACGATGCAACAGCTAAATGTGTCGAAGATTATATGTATCAAGGCATAGTAGAAGCTTACTTGCTCGATCCGGTAGTCTCGGAATTTATTCAAGAAAAGAACCCTTATGCACTGCGTGATATTGCAGAAAAATTATTAGAAGCACACAAGCGCAATTTGTGGGAGGATGTAAATATAGGAACATTAGAAGCTTTGAGGAACCTAGTACATCAAGCTGAAGCAGTGATCGAAGAAAAATCAATGGTGTAGGAAACAAATATGGAAAATCTTGCGTATTTGCACCTAGCTTTCGCCTACGAAGACAGCACACCCAGTCAATTGGTCTCCCTCAGTTCCTTGTTTAAGGACGCAGCTGCACCAGACTGGAAACGGCTTTCAGGTAGGGCTTGGAAGTATATGTTGCCCCTTGCTCTCTCTTTATCTATTCTTGGCGCCGTCAGCAGCGTCATGGCACTAGAAAAAGGCGATCAAGGCCCTTCTGTCAGAAGTCTACAACAAAAGTTGAAAACAGCAGGTTTTTACCAATCTTCTGTTACCCAAGTATATGACGCATCCACACAAGAAGCTGTGCAGCGCTTCCAAAAGGCCGCTGGTTTACCAGTGGACGGCATTGTTGGCGCAAACACCCTGCAAAAATTAGAAAGTTGGCAAGCGAACAAGCCCACAACTACAGCTACACAAACTAAAAAGTCCACTGCTGTAAATACACAAGCCAAAAAGCCTAGCACTACTAGTTCAGCTAGTTCAGCCACCAGCAAGCGCCGCAATCCTAATTACCTTGCTAAGGGGGATGAAGGTCAAGATGTCAGAGGTTTGCAAGAACGCTTAAGAGTCGCAGGCTTTTATTACGGGAACGCCACAGGAATATTTGGCCCAATTACCGAAGAATCTGTCAAGCGCTTCCAAGATTCTTACAAATTAAGTGTTGATGGAGTTGTTGGCCCAGCAACATTAGCGAAATTGCCAGGAACTGGCATTGGTGATGGAGAAGAGGCTCCCACAAAGGTGGTCAATCGAGATAAATTCCGTGTAGGCGATCGCGGTGAACCAGTTAGAGTACTTCAAGAACAATTAATCCGGGCAGGATATTTAGAGGGAGAGCCAAATGGCTACTATGGCCCTTACACTGCCGATGCTGTAGGGAGATTCCAGGCAGCTAATTACTTGTCAGCAAGTGGTGTTGCTGGCCCAACTACCCGAGCTAAGTTATATAACTCAGTTAATACTACTAGCAAAAGCGAATTTAATACCTTAGAAATCCAAACGCGACTACGGGAGCGGGGTTTTTATAAAGGCAAGCTGAACGGTGTGATGGCAGATGACACCAAAAAAGCAATTAAACAAGCCCAAGAATTCTACGGCATCAGCCTCAAGGATCTTAAGAGCGGACGCTTTTAACATCCGCTTTGGCATTGTTAGTATCAGGCCTCAACTGGTTGCTTGCCTCCAGTAACAACAAATTACGAACTGCTCAAAATTCCCCTTATTTGGTTAATTTGAGTAGTTTCGTCTTAATTACCCACCCAAGTGCTAAAGCGGCATCAGCGCCCGTTGGCACTTGGGACACACTGCATGGATGGTCATTTGACAGTCCAGCAGGTGAAAACCTTCTTTTTGAGCGGTTTTTGAGCCAATTTTTAAAATTGAGTCATTTTTAAACTCAATAGTAGAGTTGCATCTAACACAAATTAAGTGATGGTGATGATGGGGATAGGGCTGGTTGATTTCATAATGCTTATGTCCCTCGCCCAGTTCTAGTTCCCGTAAAATTCCCATTCTTGCCATCAACTTCAAAGTCCGATAAATAGTTGACAGACTGATCCCTTCACCATCAGTTTCTAGCCGATGATAAAGATCCTCCGCACTTAGATGTTCACCTTGCGGAAGTTCTTGAAAAATGTGTAAAATTGTTTCGCGCTGGGGAGTTAATCGCCAGCCTCGTTCATTCAGTTCTGCCTTGAGTGAAGTAGTTGTGTAGACAGTCATACTAATATTTCTCAACAAAGCTCGTTAATTGAGAATATAACAAATCTTGGGAGCAATTTGCAACAATCATTGTCTATTGAGAATATATCCTAAATATTTAAGAACAATTCATCAAATGTTAAGCAAAAATCAAGTAATAAGCTGTATTGCATTTAATTTGCATACAGCTAATAGTTAGGATATTTGTAACGATTGCATCCCTTGACTTTGAATTTTACATAAGTTAATTTTGAATTGCTTAGTTGATCCCCGCCTTCAAGATATTTGAGCAAAGGTCTAGGGAAACTTTTCTCCAATTAAATGCAAATAATTTGCTACAAGTCTCTCTTGAGGCAATTTACAGGTTATCAAACCGACTTTCCGCACTTCATCGTGTAATATGCGTAGATTTCCCATAGGTGGAAAAAAATGGTTAAATCAACAACATAAATCGCCAATGGTATTCAATATTAATACTTAATAATTTGAACATTATTAGGAATTTTTATTGAAAAGATAGATAATACATTTTGAAGTGCGGAATGTGGGATCAAATAGCCTAAAGAAACCTCACCCTGGTTCTGCTATGCAAAACCTTTCCCTCTCCGATGCTTTGGAGAGGGATGTCCGTCAGGACAGGGTGAGGTTTTTGTTCTTCAAAGCAGGAAGAGGTTCGTCAAACTTTTAGGAAACTAGATTGTTTCTCTTAAAGCATAACGAATGCCCTTCGTTGAAAGCTCACGTTAACTTAGAGATTCCAAATAGTCGCGGATGAGGTTGCGGCGTTTGGGTTGACGTAGCTTTTGCAAAGCCTTGGATTCAATTTGTCGAACTCGTTCGCGTGATAAATCGAGAGCGCGGCCAATTTCTGCTAAAGAGTAAGGATGACCATCAGCCAAGCCAAACCGCATCAAAATTACATCGCGTTCCCGGCTAGTCAAATCTGATAAAAGATGATGCAAATCTCTTTGTAAAGATTCGCGCATTAACATTTCTTCTGGGGTTACACAGTCAGTTTCGAGTAATTCGCCTAACTCAGTGTCTTTATCTTTGCCTACTTTGGTTTCCAAAGAAACGGAGCGAGGCACCCGCAACAAAACTTCTCGAACTTGGGTCGGTGTCATCTCTAACTCAGTTGCTAAATCTTCTAGAGTTGGGGTGCGACCTTTTTCTTGAGCAATTTTGCGTTGAGCCTTTTTGATTTTGTTTAACTTTTCGGTAATATGGACAGGGAGGCGGATCGTGCGACTAGAAGTAGCGATCGCCCGGGTAATTCCCTGACGAATCCACCAGTAAGCATAAGTACTGAAGCGATAACCCTTAGTGGGGTCAAATTTTTCTACAGCTCGCTCCAAACCAAGTGTGCCTTCTTGGACTAAATCCAACAATTCCAAACCGCGATTTTGATACTTCTTGGCAACAGACACAACTAGGCGAAGATTAGCCTTAATCATGTGTTCTTTTGCTTGGAGTCCTTGGGACTGAACTTGCTCCAACTCTTCTACAGTCAACTTGGCAATTTCAGCCCAGCGACGTTTGCCTTCTGCCAAAGTCGGTCTGAGATCAGATATCATTACGCCAGCAGTCGTAGCCCATCTTTCCAAAGACGGGCGATGTCCTAGTTCTGAGGTCAGACGTTCTTGAACTTCAATTAACCTCTGATAGGGCGTAATTATTTCATCTCCTTGCTTTGCGGCGTTAGCAAGCACTATCCGCATCCGCAAGTAACGCTGGACTTTTTGAGCTTCTGAAACCTCTTCATCCCGCCCTAACAAGCGAACCCGACCAATTTCTTGAAGATATAGACGTACTAGGTCTGTACTCCGACGGTTAGTGTTAGCAGCAAAGTTAGCATTGTCAGCAGAAGCCATCTCTAGCTCCTGTAAATCATCTACCGATAACTCACTGTCATCAACCGTGAGATCCGAGTCCAAAGCCTGGCTAGACTTTTTGGTGTTGTAGGGGGCGTCTGCATAAAAAGATGTTGCTGGCATAAAGATCGTCTCAATGGCTCCAGGTAACAATAGATTACGGTCAGCTTAGATTACGGTCAGCTATTCAACTGTTGCTATTGTTCCCGTGATTTACGATGAACTAACATGGTTGAACGTTCCATTACAATTTTTTTGGAAATTAACTGTAAGGGTTTGATTGGATACAGCATTACTGAAGTTAATCGGCTGATAAACTTTTGATTGAACCAATAGCTATTCAAATCGGCAGCTAGGTTTTCAATATTTCAACTACTTAGTTAACATTTCAACCTTGATAGGTTTTAAAGGTGATTTTTATAACACAGTATAAACATCCTTCAGTGAATGTCATCTTTATAATTGGCATAGTCACATTTACATGGCTATAAAAGTAATATCCTGACGATTTCCTAATTTTTTCTCAGGATTATTCAGGTATAAGTAGAGCTAATAGATATTGGGAAAGTGATTAGTATTAACGGCAAAAATTCTCTTGACACGGAGATAGAAAACGCAAAGAAGTATATTAAATACTCTCTCGTGTCCCCGCGTCCTCTTGCATAGTAGGCTTAACCTGGCAATTTCAACTTGACAGACTACTAGTAGTTGTACTCTGGCTTGATATCTCGCAGCATCAGTTCATCAAGCGCTTGTCGAGGTGTGACTTCACCCTGAAGTAAACGATAAACTTGCTCAGTAATTGGAACCGGAATGCTTTGTTGCTTGGCTCGTTGCATCAAAACCCGACAAGTGTTCACTCCTTCAGCAGTTCCTTGTAAATTTTCGAGAGTTTCTGTAAGTGACTTACCACCAGCTAGCTGATAGCCGACTTGGTAATTGCGACTTAAGGGACTATTGCATGTTGCTAACAAATCTCCTAGACCTGATAAACCATAAAATGTTTCTGTCTTTGCACCCCAGTTGTTACCGATGCGAACCATTTCTGTAAGCCCACGGGTGACTAAAGCAGCTTTGGCATTGGTTCCTAGTTGTAAACCATCGCACACACCGGCTGCGATCGCAATCACATTTTTCAGTGTTCCCCCCAATTCCACCCCCAAAGGATCGGGATTGGTATATACCCGGAAACGCCCAGAAGAAAATACTAACTGCACTATTTCCGCAGCCGTGGGAATATTACTCGCTACCACCGTGGCTGCGGGTAATTCCATTTGAATTTCTTTAGATAAATTAGGCCCAGACAAAACAACCACTGCATGGTTAGGGAATACTGTTTGCCAAATTTGCGAAGGTGTACAGGTGGTTTGGGGGTCTAAGCCTTTCGTGGCTGTGACAAAAATTGTCTCTGGAGAAAGGGGAAAAGACTGGACTTGGGAAGCAACATCCCTCACACCAATCATTGAGATAGCGGACAAAACTATTTGGACATCTTTTAAAACTGCTTCTATTTGGGAACCTTGACGCGACCACACGCGCACCTGATGACCATTTGCTGCGGCGAGATTTGCTAGAGATGCACCCCAAGCACCTGCACCAAGAATTGCTACAATTTTTGGATTAGTCATTAATCAACAGTCTCCCATCGCCCCATCGTCTTAATTCACCGAATTTTAGATTTTAAATTTTGGATTTTAGAATTGAATAATTCAAAATCCAAAATTTAAAAAGGTCTGAATGCGAACAGCATCTCCAAGAGTTTTGCCCGAATTTAAACGCAAGAACAAATCTAAAATCTAAAATTGGGTGCGGGGATAACGTTCCATTAATTCTCTGACTTGTTCTGCATGATATGAGCTTCTTGTCAATGGTGAAGAAACAACTTGTAAAAATCCGACTTCTTCGCCGAATGCCTTCCAAGCAGCAAATTGTTCTGGGTTGATAAATTCATTTACTTGCAAGTGTTTTTGACTGGGTTGGAGGTATTGCCCAATTGTCAAAATGTCGCAATCGACAGTTCGCAAGTCTTGCATAACCTGGCGAATTTCGGCATCAGTTTCACCGAGTCCAACCATAATACCGGATTTAGTGTATATGTTAGGAGAAACTTGGCGAGAGCGGTGCAATAATTCTAATGTGCGATCGTAGCTTCCTTGGGGACGCACCCGGCGATAGAGGCGGGGAACCGTTTCTGTATTGTGGTTTAATACCTCTGGCGCAGCTTGTAGAATCAACTCTAGAGCATTCCAACTACCGCACAAGTCAGGAATTAGTACCTCAATTGTGGTGTTTGGTGAAACAGTGCGAACCGCATTAATACACGCTATAAACTGAGACGCACCACCATCAAGCAAGTCATCTCGGTTTACAGAAGTGATCACAACATGATTAAGTTTCATGCGGCGAACAGCTTCTGCTAGTCGTTCAGGTTCTGTGGGGTCTAGTGGTTTGGGTTTTTTCTCAAAATCAATATCGCAGTAGGGACAAGCGCGTGTACAAGCCGGCCCCATAATTAAAAATGTGGCAGTCCCAGCATTGAAGCATTCACCAATATTCGGACAGGATGCTTCCTCACAAACTGTATTGAGGGCTAAATCCCGCAAAATATCTTTAACGTTACCGATGCGCTCACGCCCAGGTGCTTTTACCCGCAACCAGTCTGGTTTTACAGTCACAATCTGCTTTTATCACTAGAGTTATACAAATTTAATCGTAGCAAGCAAAGCCTTGGGTGAAGCGATCGGATAGATATAAACCTCATCTAAGTTGAGAACCGTAGTTTTTGCCCTCACCCTAAATCCCTCTCCCAGATATGGGAGAGGGACTTTGAAATTCTGGCTCCCCGAATCCCAATTTTGGGATTCGGGGTTGGGGGATGAGGGCAAATCCTTTTCATCACTGAAGAACTACAGGTTTCAAGATAGACGCGGTTTAGATGTAATTCTGTAATTTGGCACGGGTTGTGATATTCTTAAATAATGGCATTTTTATGCCGGGATGTGGCGCAGCTTGGTAGCGCACTTCGTTCGGGACGAAGGGGCCGCTGGTTCGAATCCAGTCATCCCGATTTTTAGTTGTCGAATAGTGTACATTCGCAAATTAATGTCGCGTTGGCTCTTTTTTAGAGTCAATTTAGTATATTTATCGAGGTCTTCATCATCTTGATTGACCTGACAGTTATTTTTTAGCAGATAGGCAAAAGCACACTTAGATAGGCAGTCATCCGTTTTATCGTAAGCATCAAATAATCCATCAAAAAGTGTTTTATCTGTAGTATCTAAAGAATCTTCTTTCTTTTTTTTGGTCTTCTTGCCTTTTTTTATTTTGGATTGCTGATTTTTATCCTGGGTAAACTTGGCAACAGTGCGATCGCACTCTGGGTCGAGGCATTTTTTGATTGACCTTAACTTAAGAAATATCTGCTCTTAGCACAAGTATTTTAGTCACGAATCACGAGTAAATTATTCTTGAGGGAAGTCAGGAGGTAAGACTATTTTTTTGATTTGGTTGAGTTTATCCGCCATTCGTAAAATATGCGCTACATAATTTGGGCGTTTCTGAAAGTTGGAACCCCAATTACCTATAGTCCTTGGACTTAGCCCAGTTGCTTCGGAGAGAGAGGCTATGCAGGCTTTTCTGTACCCCCGGACATATCAACCCATTTTTTACAGAGAAATTACAATCATGTATTGCTTCCATACAAACGCTGCTTTCAGAAGGTTTTAACCCGATTATCTGGTGTCGCTATATTGCTACAGCAAATTATGTTGCTGATGCTCTCAAGCAAAAGCTAGAGAAGAAAGGCAGTCAAATTCGAGTCATTGCTATTACTGGGGAACTTTCAGAAGATGAACGAGAAATTCGCCTGCAAGAGTTAAAGTCATATCCTCAAAGAGTCTTAGTAGCTACTGACTGCTTAAGTGAAGGGGTAAATCTGCAATCTCACTTCAGTGCGGTGATTCACTACGATTTACCCTGGAATCCCAATCGTTTGGAACAACGGGAAGGACGTATTGACCGCTATGGTCAAACTGCAAGTCAAGTAAAAACCTTGTTACTTTACGGTTCAGATAATCCGGTGGATGGCGCAGTTTTGGAGGTGCTAATTCGCAAAGCTGTACAAATTCACAAGACTTTGGGAATTACTGTTCCCGTACCAATGGACAGCACTACGGTGTCGGAAGCTGTTTTTAAATCTTTATTTGACCGCGCTAACGATGCGGTGTAATTCTCTCTATTGGATTTGTTAGATGAACAGGAATCTGCTGTTGAGCAAGTCCATAAAAATTGGGACAAAGCAGTAGAGCGAGAAAAGATTAGCCGTACTCGCTTCGCTCAACGCTCAATCAAACCTGCGGAAGTTGAGCAAGAATTAATTGAATCTGAGCAAATTCTAGGTAGTGAACAGGATGTGCAACGGTTCGTGTTGTCGGCCGCTAATCGTCTATCTTGTTCGTTAACCAAGAAAAAACAAGGTTGGTTACTGTCCACAATTCCTGATTTTCTCCAGCCAGCACTAGGGGATAAGCCGCGCTTGTTTAGCTTTACAACCCCTGCACCAGAAGGGGTGGAATATGTAGGACGGAATCACCCATTGGTAGAAGGGTTAGCGCGTCACATTATTGAAGATGCGCTCTCAAATAATCAAGACCCTATAGCAGCACGGTGTGGTTTTACTACGACGGATACTGTCACCAAGCGCACGACTTTGCTGTTATTGCGGCTACGGCATTTATTAAACAGCCCAAAACACCAAAGTTTGCTGGCGGAAGAGTGTGCAGTAGTTGGATTTACTAGCCCTCCATCTAATCCCATCTGGTTGACACCAGAGGAAGCAAAATCTTTGCTGGAAACCGCTAACCCAGTGGGTGATGCGCCTCCAGGCATCAAACAGGCGGAAATTGAAGACTTAATCAGTAAAATTACAGAGTTTGAGTCTGATTTAGAACTATTTGCTAGAGAGCGATCGCATTCTCTCTCCCAATCACATCGACGAGTCAGAGCCATCACCCAAGAAGGGCAGATTCAGGTTAAACCCCAGCTACCGATGGACATTCTAGGCGTTTATATTCTCCAGCCTGGAAAAATTCGTAGTTCGTAATTCGTAATTCGTAATTTTTTAGAAAATATTGAAGATTAGGTGTGAGAGATGAGTGTAGCAAGGATTACTTTAACAGGCGTTCAGATTGAAGGTAATTTGTTAGCAGCAGATATGACTGCTGAATTACTGGCGGGTAATCTGAAACGGCAAGCACCAGAGGATTTTGGTTTTAGTAAAAGCGACAAACTAGCAGATGAAATTGCGATCGCTTGGGGTGATGCTAAAGCTTATTGGGCAGCATTTCAACGGCAATTAGATAGGTTGGATGCAGATGATACCGCTACCAGCGTCACCCGCGAATTGTGGGTGACGCTGGTACGAAGTCTTGGATATAGCCCTGTTTACACCGCTAAAGCCGAAGTGGTGGACATTACCTGCGACGAAGAAGAACGCCTCAAGTACGGTTACAACATCACCACCCACTTCCGTTACGATAAGCAAAAATGCCAATCAGCAACAGTAAAAACCGCCGATGGCACAGAATTATTGCGTTTAACTTACGGTGCTACAGCAGATATCTGGCATATTAATCGCGGACTGAACAAGAAAAAAAGCGAGGAACGAGGATTTAAACTTGATATCAAAACTGGTATTTGGGGTGATGCCAAAAACGACTCAGCAAAAGATAGCATTCACACTGACGTTAATTTAATGGTGAAAAACACCTGCAATATTCTGGTTGTTGAACCATTAGGTCTACCCGCAGACGAAAGAGAAGCTTTTATTGCCACTCTGCAATATGTCTTGGAAACTGCCATCCAAGCAGTGTACAAATTAGAAGCCGATGAACTCGACTCCGAACGCCTGGGAGACGGAAAATATTTGCTGTTCTCGGAGGCTACGGAAGGCGGTACAGGTATCCTTTCTCAACTATTAGAAAAACCTGATTCTTTTCAAAAAATAGCCGATGCAGCTTTAGATATTTGTCATTTCCAAGTAACTAAAGATAGCTGTGTTCAAGCTTGCTATGAATGCTTGCTTTCTTACCGCAACCAGTTCGACCATGCTTTGATAAATCGCCATTTCATCAAACCCTTACTTGAGGAACTGCAAAACAGTACAGTGCAGATAGAAGGAATATGTCGTGATGAACAGTATCAAGAACTTCTGCAACAAACAGATCCAAATTCGGAATTTGAGCGCGTAGTTTTAGATGAAATTTATCACGGGGGATATAAATTACCCGATACTGCACAAAAATTGATTCCAGAGTCAAATTGTAAGCCAGATTTTCTTTATAAAGAAGATGGCATTGCTGTTTTCTGCGACGGTTCAGTTCATGATAGACCTGAAAAACGCAAGCAAGACCAAATTGAACGGGATAATCTCAAGCACAACACCAGTTACCATATCCTTACTCTACGGCATGATGAAGATTGGCAAACAGAGTTGACAAAACTAGCAAGTTTGTGAATGACTTTAGGGACTTCCAAGGAATAAATTACTCAACAAAAATCAAGAGTACATATTTAAGCAATAATGATAATCATTATGAAGGCGGAAGAGGTGGTTGCTGACAGCAACCACCTCTTCAATTTACTGGGCGATTTATAATCTTGACCGCAAAAACCCAAATAATCAGCAAGATTTTGAGCATTTACCCGCAGAACAATTAGTGGCTGATATCTTAGAGAAAGATAGGCGTGTAGCTGAAATCATGGCAGAGATTAAGGCAATTTTGGAGCAGTGATAATGTTAGGTTTACTAGAAAAGTTTAGCCGCTTAGAAGAATTAATTAGTCAGTCAGCATTAAAAAATCTTGATTCTGACCAAATCTTACTGATGAATGGGATTAGCTGGGATATATATGAGACACTATTACAAGGGGTTCCAAATAATTCTCATTATCGCTTGAAATATTTAGAAGGTACTTTAGAAATAATGTCCCCTAGCCGTCGTCATCAGTTTAATAAAAAGATTATTGCTTTATTACTAGAAGCCTATTTTTTAGAGACTGGTATTGATTTTTATCCTTTAGGCTCGACTACTTTTAGAAAACAAACAGCCGCTAGAGGAATAGAGCCAGATGAGTGTTATTGTTTTGATTCGGAAAAACCTGTTCTCGATCTTGCTATTGAGGTGATTGTAACAAGTGGGGGAATTGATGATTTAGTTATTTATCAAGGTTTAGGAGTACCGGAGGTTTGGTTTTGGCAGAATAATCAGTTTTCATTATATTCTCTGCGTGGTGATAAATATGAGTCCATATCAAAAAGTGAATTTCTACCAAATTTAGATTTAAACGTCTTGGCAAGTTTTGTTATTTCTGACGAGAAACCAAGAGAAATAATATTAAAGTTTCTTCAACATATCCGTCGGGGCAATTCATGAATTGCCCCGATAATAATTTGGTTGAAGCGCCATTATTAATCAAGTCTAACTTATGTTAAAGCTGACATTTAAGCAGACTCGATCAGAATTAATGCTTCGGGCTGCTTCAACTATTATATTTAATACTTTAAATCAATTAGAATACCCAAATTAGTTATAACGACAAATAATTAGTTATTCGACATTAGTCGAAAGGCGCTGCTGTAGCTTTTTAACTCGAAGCACTGGTATAAAACCGTAACGCAAATCGCCAAAACCAAGTGGAAGCGAAAAATAATGCTACTGCCAATATTGCCGCACCTATCAACCAGCTTATTTCACTCCGTCCCAGTAGCGCTTGGGCTGGTATAGTAGTTAAAAAGGCTACTGGCATTATAAAGGTGAAGAAAAAACGGTAAGCTGTAGGATATGCTGCGATCGGATATCTTCCAGCTTCTAACAAACCACGTAATACTTCGGTAGCGTTGTATATTTTGACGAACCAGATACTCATCGCTCCCAGCATAAACCACAGGCTGTAGAGAATCACCAAGCTGAAGAATAACGGCAGCGCAGCAAGTAGATAGTCGTCTATGCCTACACCAAGGCGTTTACCTGCGTAGCCAATAATAATACTACCAAAAATTAGATCCGGCAGCCCCCAAGGTGAAAGGGTATGGGTGGAAAGCCAAAACTGACTGCGGATAGGTTTTAATAATATAAAGTCCAAAGTGCCTTCTTGGACATGGCGGACAATGCGATTCAAGTTCGACGCCAGAAAAGTAGCAGAAAATCCTTGTAGTAAGGTAAAAATTCCTAGAACTACTAAAGCTGCTTCCCATGACCAGCCCCTAAAAGTATAACCAGTCCGGTAAAACAAGAATAGTCCAAAGAGGCTGCCCGCAAGATTTCCCAAGCTGCTGAGGGTAGCTATGAAAAAGTTAATCCGATATTCTAACTCAGCTGCGATCGCAGCACTCCAAAATAGTCTTAGTACTTTCAAATACCTTTGCATCCTGCACATATAACATAAAATATGCCATCTATAATTACATTTCCCCAGATTACACAATAACTTTACGTTAATTTAATATTACTTTTTATTCAGGAAAATTGCTAAACGTTAAGATGTTGTGGATCTATTGTTGAAATGTAAAAAATTCTATGCATCTGGATTTACCACAACTGATTAAATCACTCGGCTATTTTGGAGTCTGGGCGATTGTCTTTGCTGAATCTGGCTTGTTAATTGGTTTTTTCCTACCGGGGGATAGTTTATTGTTCACTGCTGGATTTGTCGCATCTCAGAATTTACTGAACATTTGGGTTCTGATTTTTGGTGCTTTTGTTTGTGCAGTCTTAGGTGACAATGTTGGCTATTTTACTGGGCATAAATTTGGCAGAAGACTATTTAATAAGGAAGATTCATGGTTATTTCACAAAAAACATATTGTTAAAACCCAAAACTTTTATGAGCAGCACGGTAAAAAGACGGTTGTTTTAGCACGTTTCTTACCTATTGTACGGACTTTTGCACCGATTGTGGCTGGGATTGGGGCGATGCATTATCGCACATTTATGTCTTACAACTTAATCGGTGGCTTTCTTTGGACATTCGGCATCACCATCTTAGGGTTTTTCTTAGGAAAATCTCTGCCACCTGAACAGGTAGATAAGTATTTATTACCGATTATTGGATTAATTATAGTTGTTTCTTTAGTGCCATCAATTATTCATCTAATACAAGATAATAGAGCAAACAAAAGTTGATATTACCATGATGATTTCCTTAAATATCAACCTCTATCTGTTCCTAGAAAATCTTTTTACTGAAACTTCCAGAATTAGTTAATCGCAGAATTAGCCATTTTTACCAAAGAAGTGCGATCGCCTGCTTTTAAACCAACAACATATTGCACACCCTGTTGTCTCCAAGTCAAAGTAGCATCTGAGCAACCAGCACCACAAGTAAAATCTACAAAATAGCCAGTGATTCCCTTAGCTAAG
The DNA here is from genome assembly GCF_036917635.1 of Nostoc sp. Lineage (GTDB taxonomy): Bacteria > Cyanobacteriota > Cyanobacteriia > Cyanobacteriales > Nostocaceae > Nostoc. The sequence goes on along the minus strand of NZ_JBALCW010000070.1, from coordinate 2,850 downwards.
GATACACTTTTCCCAGTCAGACGGGGTGTTTTGCGGGTTATGGCTTCAGCCGTAACAACGCCCAAACGACAGGCAGAAGCACCATTACAGTCGGGAGTGAAACCCAGTAAAATTTCGTACTTTTTTTGTGTAGCAGCTTCTATAATCGCGTAAATTGAATTTTCACTATCTGATTCAGGAATAAACCTCGGCAATAAAATACGAATCTGAGTTTTCTGGTTTAATTTGGGCAAAAGAGATTTAAAAATTGGGTGTGGCTGGGTTTTACTCTGCTGTGCTATCAATTGAGACTGCTTATTTACAGTGGCGATGGCTGACTTGTGAAAGCTGCTAAAGCTGACTAATAAAAATACGGCACACACCGCACTGATATTTCTGAAGCTTAAAATCATCTTTGAAAACCTATTTCATCTAAAGTACTTATTTGTAATACCCATTTACAAGATGAAATTACGTATTTAAGAGCGGCTGGAGTCAGCTAGACTAAAGAAGAAATTGCTTAATAAGTTTTAATAATTTTGTTATGAGTACTGATTCACCTGTTAATTCTGCCGATAAGTCTGAATCCAACTTAGGGAAGCGTTTGAGAAACTTTTTAATTGTAATGGTAGCGATCGCCCTTAGCGTTGCCCTCGTCTTCGGATTGCGAACTGAAACAACCTCAGCAACTCTAGCCAAGTTAAGTGATACGTCCACACCGCTAGATGTAGCAATCAGCAACGGCAAACCATCTTTAGTAGAGTTTTATGCTGATTGGTGTACTGTCTGCCAGAAAATGGCACCAGATATCACTCAACTAGAAACAAAGTATGCTGAGAAGATGAATTTTGTGATGCTGAATGTGGATAATACTAAGTGGCTACCAGAGATGTTGAAATATCGGGTAGATGGGATTCCCCATTTTGTATTTTTGAGCCAGCAAGGGGAAACCATAGCCCAAGCGATCGGCGATCAACCCCGGACGATTATGGCTAGCAACTTAGAAGCTTTAGTTACTGGTTCGTCTCTCCCTTATGCTCAAGCTAGCGGGAAAGTTTCTAAATTTTCAGCCCCAGTAGCACCAACGGCTAATCAAGACGATCCTCGCAGTCATGGCAGCCAAGTGGTAAATTAGCAGTTACCTTCAGGCAATAGATTGCTGCTTGAGACGCTTATGAGCGTACATTAATTTATCAGACTTGGCGATTAATTGTTCTAGCGACATATTGCTTTCTGGTGAGTAACGCTCTATGCCGATACTCATCGAAAGTTCATAGCTACGGTTTTGCTGTTGATTAAAGTTGGCGATATTTGCTTGCAAACATGCTTGGATGCTGTCAGCGTCCTTAAAGTAGCTAGAGATGAAAACAACAAACTCATCTCCACCCAAGCGAGCGACAATATCCGAGTTCCGAAAACTTTGCTTGAGTAATTGAGTAGCATCAACAATCAAGGTATCTCCTATGTCGTGACCAAGGGTGTCGTTAATCTGTTTTAGCCCATCTAAATCAATGAAGATAACCCAGCACAATAGTTTCGTCCGGTGAGCAATTTTTAACTGTTGTTCAGCCATCAGAAAGAAGCCACGTCGGTTATGCAAGCCTGTTAGTTCATCGGTTAGGGATAACTGCCTTCCTTCGATTTCTGCTTGTTTGCGGTTGCGAACTTCTTGAACAAGTTGCATCTGAGCGATCGCCTGCCAACTTATGCGGCGCAGTGCATCTAACTGCTGGTAACTTAGCTGATGAGCAGTGGTATCCATAACACACAATGTCCCAATTGGATGTCACATTTACTGTGCATATATGGGATAAAATTACAGTTTTTAGAACAATAATAATGGAGAGAGTAATGATTACCGAAGAAGACTTAGCCCAACAGTTTACCCTTATTATTGAACAAGCTCACCCAAGAGCGTGGAAATTACTCCGCTACTGCTATGTAAAAGTGCTAAATTCTAAATCAAAAGGAGCCTATATCGCTCATGCCAAATATATAAGGATTTACTGTCCTGATAGACTGATTGCTGCTGTAGTGGCAGAAAAAAAATTACTGATAGAAGTGGCAGAATATCTGGGGCTAGTTGAAGTTGTTTGCGTAAATGCTACAAAATTGTTACACGATCCTAAATCGCAAATTAAAAAAAATTATCCTCAATTGTGGTTAGATTTGCAGTGGATTGTTACGCAAAAGCAAGAATTATGAAAATTTGAATCTTGTCTAATATTAAGGGACTTCCAAGAAATAAATTACCCCACAAGAAGTAGTTGAGTATTTTTTTATTTGGAAGTCCCTAATTTCTGAAAACGCATAAAACTCTTATAAATCACCCGTACTTATCTCCCGATGATTTGCCTTCCCATCGGACAATTAAATTGAGTGAAATACTGTTCAGACAACTTGAAGAACCAACGAAAAAAAACTTTTTCTTGGCGGGCGATGTCTGACAACAAGCCGCTCTACATCTACGCATCACACGGATTTTGTTGTCAATTTGCCATTGGTATTTCAAAATTAATAGTGGAATTCTGATGTTAATCATGATTTGCCCTGATATAGAAAGTTATCAGAACATCATAAGAACTGTTACTCAATTCACCAATATGTTAAAAATATTTACTAACAGAGGTCAAATTACTGTTAGTTCTCCAGGTGATAAAGGTATACCGTGGGTACTCAGCATAGATGAACTATTGCCTGAAGAAGACTTACCCACTAACTGATAAATATATCTAACCCAAATAACTCACTTAGTTTGGGCATAAGTAGGTAGGCGTAATTACTGTACGTTCGCTGATTTTGACCTTGCGAGGAGGAATTATGTCTTACAGAGCCTAAGTTCCAGTTCATAAAGGAATTCAGGCATTTTCA
>NZ_JBALCW010000069.1:0-380 GCF_036917635.1 Nostoc sp. | reverse complement strand
CCAGTACCTTTAACTAAGCTATAGGTGAAGGTGTTACTATCTGGGTCGGTGCTGCTGAATGTGCCGATGGCGGTGTTGGCTGCCACATTTTCATCGACATTTGTTTTACTTAATGCCAAATTTGTAGGTGCTTCATTAACATCATTGATGTTGATAGTTAATGGTTTTTCAAAAGTTAGTCCCCCAGCATCTTTAGTTTCTACACGGATGTTGTAGCTGGATTTTGTTTTAAAATTGGGGGAAGTATTAATTTGCAGGCTATTGCCATTAATTGTGAAGGCATTATTATCAGTATCGCCAGTACCTTTAACTAAGCTATAGGTGAAGGTGTTACTATCTGGGTCGGTGCTGCTGAATGTGCCGATGGCGGTGTTGGCTGC
>NZ_JBALCW010000068.1:0-7133 GCF_036917635.1 Nostoc sp. | reverse complement strand
ATTACGAAGCAAGCGGTGGCGGCTAGCAGGGTGGGGATCATTACTACGCCGAACCAACCGATGTAAATACGGTTGTTGGTGCTGGTGATCCACTCACAGAATCTATCCCATACGTTGGCGCTTGAGCGCTGTTGTAAGGTTGCTGTCATGGTTTTATAAGTGCGGTTAGTTATTTATTAATCAGGCGGTTTTGTTTTTGCCTGTGAAACTACTTTACAATGCTTTACATTTTTTAATCAAGTTTTTTACTTCAGTAAAGCTGATACAACTCATCAGCTTTACTTATTTAAAGGTAAGAACTGGGTAGACGTACCCTACCTTGGCTTCTGTTCTAACTTTTCACGGCATAACCCTGGATGAACTATCTTAGGACTTAGGCACTGTACAAATGGGTCGTAATGTGAATTAACGATATTGAGGATGTTTTCAGGAATGATCCTGCGATCGCAAAGTCAGCCCGTCAGACATTGCCTACACCCTCTAAACTTGTCTCCCCTGCCTCCTGCCTCTTGGTTGAATGCTCTCAATCCCTACAAGCGTCTAATCTACTCGGTCAAACTCAGACTAGAATTAGAATGGACGTGACGTTCTCTAGTAGCCAAAGTGCCAGACTCTTTGCCATTGCGCGATCGCTATCTTGCCTTAATTGATGAAATTGTCGAAACCACCCTCAAGGGCAAAATTAGCTCTGTTGAGATGGTGTATCAAATGCTGCTTAAAGGAATTACTTCTGGTACAGGAGAAGTCTTTGAGTTAGCTTTGAGCGATCGCTTGAATGCTCTCCAAAATCAAGTCGATAGTGAAAAAGACGAACTCAAAAAAGCTAAGGCTACTCGGAGTTTGAGAGCCATTAAAACTATTCAAAGTCAATGGCAACGCTTTTGGGAGCAAAACAAAACCACAGAAGCGATCGCCTCCGCAGTTACAGAAATTACCACATCTGCGGCAGATGAGCGTCTAGCGGTATTTTTACGGGTTACCGATCCCAATCAGAAGTCCCCGCTAAATTTGCAACAGCTACAGCAATTGTCAAAAGCATTACAGCAATTTGCTCAGGCAGATGCTGATTTACAACAATTTTCCGAAGGTATTACCCGTGGTTTAGCTTCTTGGGGGCGATTGCAAGACAACTTGCTCAGTTGGATGTACGAGCAAAAAGAATCTTTGGGATTTGGCGGCGTACCCGGTGAACGTGGGCCTTGGGCAAGTTGGGCGAAACAACTCAACAGTGAGTTACCCAAAGCACTGCTTCGCACCTTAGCTATGGAAGAATCTGCAATAGAGTTTGCCGAGCGACAACGGGGGATTACCCTTAGAGATTGGGTGGAAATGGCATTGATTTTACAGTTCTTGCAACGGGGACTAATTAACTGGTTTGACCAACAAGCTTACGATATTAAGGCCGGGCCAAAGTTGTCCATTTCCACCTTTTTAACTTTTGCAGTAATTTGGAGCCAGTTAGCAAGTGGTTTTAGGAGCATTGGCACAGTATACAGCGATGCCTGTTCTCAAATCATGCTCCAAATTTTGCGAACCTTTGCCCAGCGTCCGTATTTTCCCTTTTACGGCGGAATTTTTGCCTCTTTTACTGGCACTTATTTGCGAGATGCCCTCGATTATTTGGATGAACCATTGCGACGAGGCGAGGGAACCCAAGAAAAGGCGCGGATTTTGACCCTTTTAGGTTATTCTCAGCGTGCTTTAGGACAATACCAGCGCTCTATTGATTTTCATCAGCAGGCATTAGAGATAGCCAGAAATGCAGGCGATCGCACCTGTGAAATTGCCAATCTCAACCACCTCAGCCGCACCTATGTGCAACAGCAAAATTATCCTGAGGCAATTAACTACAGTCAACGGGCATTGATACTGAGTCGGCAAGCAGGCGATAGAACAGGAGAAGCAAACGCGCTAGTAAATTTAGGTTACAGCGAAGTGATGCAAGCTCAGGAATTGGAAAACCTAGAACCCGAAACCTATGAATCAGCAATTAATTATTTAGAACAAGGTTTAAAATTATCAGAAAAATTAGGCGATATTCAAAGTAAAGCCTTATGTGTCAGCAGCTTAGGAATTGCCTATTTAGTAATTGGAGAACACCAAACTGCAATTAAATATCTTGAAGATGGCTTTAAAACAGCGCAAGTTTCCGGCGATTTATATCTCCAAGGGCGTAACTTAGCTTATTTGGCAGAAGCTTATTATCATCTCCAAAATTCAGAAAAAACAGTTTACACAGGCTGCTTGGGAATGTATCTTTTAGAGCAAATTGCTTCTCGTGAGTGGCGACAACCAGCAGGATTACTGACAATTTTACAAAGACAAATCGGGGCAGAAGCTTTCCAAAAATTATTACAGCAACATCGTCCGAAAATCATTGCAGTTATTGGTGTAGATGGCTACGATCACATTCCGCAATTGTTAGAAGAATATAAACAAGATATGTAAGAAAGTAATTCGATAAAAAAAGGAGGGAATTAAGCCCCCCAAATTATCGGGGGGTTGGGGGGATCTTCCGGGGCAAAATATTACTAACACCAAGCGTATTTTCGTATATTTAAGAAGTTTGCTTCTTATCTGTTTGGTAAGCCTGCAATAGATATTCACCATTGAAATGAATCAGGTGAGTTGAATCATCAGCAACCCAAACATCTGTTTCCCAAGCAATCTCTGCCAGATATGCCACCATTGCCTTACGGCTAAGAAATGTTGTTATCATCACCAGAGGTATTTGGATATCTTTGAATAAGACTTCAAGTTCCTTCTTGCGTTTAGGATTAATTGGGCCATGTGAAGTTACAGCTTCAATCAACACCAACCAGTTATTTGTTGTGAAGTGAATAATCACATCTGGCATTTTGCCGTGAGAATCAATATTAACGCCTAAATCTGCTAGTGCTGCTTCATCGAAGTGGGCGAACTTTTCATCTGTATCGCCAATATAGATTAGCTTTCCGCTAGGAGTAAAACGAGGAGCAAAATCATTAATAATTTTTTCAATCAGAATATTCTGACCACCTGGCGATAAAGTTTTAATTTCTCCGTCAATTACTATAGGAATACGTGACATTTCGCGCTCTTGAGCATATTGTTTTTTCAGAGTTTCAACTGAAGCAAGATAGGTGCAAATACTCTTTTCCCATTCCTCAGTACCGTAGGTTCGTAATAGTTCGAGCGCACTTTCCTCGATTTGATATACAGTTTTGGGACTGTTAATAGGGCGGCTTAAATCATCTGGATTAGCAACTATCAAAGCTGCATCCAGAAATTGATGCACTGTCTGGCGGCGAACTGTTTCCCGTGTGTTGGGCTTATAGGTTTTGCCATAATGTTTAGCCATAAAGTTCATCATCGGCGTAATTCCCATCAAAGGGGAAGTTGCTAATTGCCAAGAGTCTAGCGGTTTTAAGTCAAGCAACGCCAAGAGAGTTAAAGCTGACCGTTCGTTAAGCTGTGCCTGTGGAAAGCCCAATTGTGTCAAAATTTGCAGCGCTTCATCAATTCGAGACTTAGTTGCAATTGGATTATTCTCTGACAGATTTGACATACTCAGTAGCTTATTTTCAATAAGTTCATCAATTTCTTGCAAAGAAGGAAACTGCTTTTTAATCCCCGTCCCTAATGACAATAGCTGTGACAAATTAGGGTACTTTAATTTTCGTAAATCTGTTGCATTGACCTGAGTATGCCCATTAAACAACCGAAAAAAAGCATCAACTAGGGTTGAATTGAGATAAACAGCAAGCCCACGAGCCAAAGTAAGGCTAAGTCCACACCCATCTTTGTGAAAGTAATTCAAGTGATTTTCAAAGCCGACATAGCGATAATTAAATTGGTCGGCATCATAAACTACCGCAACAACACGCTTTTTCTCTTCTTTCGATGAAAATCTTTTACATAAGACGTAATGCTCATTTGGTATTAGAAGATTCGCTGTTTCTTCTATATGCACTATTGCTTGAGGCTTTTTAGTTATTTTTGGGTATTCTACATATCCATTCGCTAAATTTACCGGATAAATTAAAGGAACGGTATTGTTTTCTGGATTTGTCCTTAAGTACTCTTTTGCTCGGAAATCTACTACCCGCCCGGTTGAAACTGTTAGCCCTAAATCTTTCAAAGTACAGCTAAAAAGTGTCATCTTTTGAACTATTTGCTGGCTAATCTTATCTGGAATAATATGAATAAACTTCTCTAAATCATTAGGGTTAACTAACTCAGAATATGGTACAGAATGTGACATTATCAAGTCATCATTAGCGCCAAAACTGCTATTGATGATGACGCTGCTAGACTTTTGCCTTTGTTTTGTAGTTTGGATGATGATAGTTTCCTGCAAAACATCATCGTCACTAAAGGCTTCTTGTCGCGACTCAAAAAGATGTACTTGCTCTAAAGCCATCATCTCTAAAAACATCTTGCGAAAGTCACGGAAATACGGCCCATTGCAAAAACTGCGCGGTGTAATCGCTACAAATTCCCCACTTGGTTTTAGAAGTTGCGCTGTTGCAGCCATAAAACCAGTATAAAGATTACTAGTTTCTAAACCAATGGAACGCAGCAATTCGCGCATTTGGGAATGAGCATTAATTTTCAAATAAGGCGGGTTGAGAATAGCATGAGTAAATTGTGTTGCGTAGTTTACCGCCGTAGGCATCGCACTATTCAATAAACCAAGCTTTTGCAGCCTGACAGCATCTTCAATAAAATCAGTCTCACGAATTTCGTAATTGAAGGAAATACCCACACGTTGACATTCCTTCTCACATAGCTCTAGAGTTTGATGCAAATATCGAATTAGAAAAGGGTCAATTTCATAAGCTACAACGCGCAAACTTGACGTGTGTTTTTGATGCTGGCATACTTGTACCACAAAAGCCGCTAGTAATGAACCGATTCCTGCTCCAGCATCAAGCAAAGATATTTCAGGCAAATCTAGCCGATTAAACATCCCAGCCATCAATTGGGCTACTGAGGCGGGAGTGAGAAACTGACCCATCGACACTTTTTTGTCTTGCCTTAGCTTTAAACTTACTACAGCCCGATGAAGATCGACTTCTGCAAGCAAGTTTCCACTTGATAGTTTTGCGAGGCTGGTAAATCCTAAACTACTGTTATGATTTGCTACTAATGCTCTATTGCTTGATGGGACGATCACGGTCTATTTTTTTAATTGCTATTAAATCTACAACAACTTTACGACATCCTGATGTCTAAAGGCGATCGCGTTCTGCAAAACCTCATATCATTTCGCTATGAGGATGCATTTAATATAGTTTTACGACTTACGCAAAACTATACGGTGTAAGGGCAATTCATCAATTATCCCTACCTGAATATAAGGGTTTTGTCTATTGTTTGCATAAGCTCTGTATTTATTAAACGAACCGCAAACGCGAGTGCGTCTTTAAGAGTTGGACGCAAAGGAAGAGAGGGTTCAAGTAATTGGTGCAAGTTTATTTACTCAACACTTAAAGAAGTCCTGCTGATTCATATAATCGTTTGAGCATTGCTGAAATCTTCGGACCATAATCCAAATCTGCTGACCACCGCCCTGATAGCTGATCAATTAATGGCGCAATTCCCCGCGTCACAAAGCGAAACCTTGGATCTACTACTTCTTGTACCAAAGGTTCTAAACTAGCGTAAGCTTTCAAATGTTGGATGTGCGCCCTCACTCCAATTCTGGCACTTGGAAAAGATGCAGCCTCCGAACCACCACCGATCGCACCTAAGCCTGCAAAATTATTTTGCTCGGGTTTAATATCACCACCAAACTGTAAAAATCCAGTTTCTACACACATTTGGCAAAAGGCAATATCATAGTTCACTCCCTCTATACCTCCTTCTTCTCGATAAAGTTTTGGGATGTCAGGAAAGCTTACTAAAGCATTTTCATTATTGTTTCTCAAAAATAATTGCAACTGTACTTCAGAAGTATTACCATTCGACATCACCCGCGAAAATTGACCAGGGCAAACCACCAAATTCGATCGCAAGCTAACAGTCCGCGTTGCCGCATTCCAACTGACTGCAACATTAAAATCTCGCAGTTCGATCGCTTTGACATAAACTACTTTGTGATAGGTAATCCTGTTGACATTAGCCGTTTTTGAAAGGTCAATCCGCAAAAGGTCTACTAAATCAATGGGGATGTAAGCATTACCATTAACTAAAACTCCTTGCTCTGAGTAATTTTGTCCATTAATATTAATATTAATTGGCGGATAATTTGTTTCGGTCGGAGTTCCAGGAGTGGGGTCAATTACACGACTCCAAGTCACCAATCCATCGACAATTCCTAAAGCAAAATCGCGGCGACGAGTTTGCAGCAAAGCCCGATCATCTGGATTGCTGAGAAACGCCACTTGCATCACCAAAGCTGGAAAGGTTGTCTGGCGACAGAATGCTAAACTACCTAAACCACTATCTGTATCTGGCTTGACTCCCCGATTCGGTAATTGGGGTACGCGGCGCAACAACCCCACTAGCAATTGTTCAGCATTACTTCTGCGATCGCTATTATTAGCAATGTAGAAGACGCTAGCCCCACGCACAGAAGGGCTGTTAGCCGCATTAGATTCAATTTCTAGGGCAACATCACCCCGGCGGCCACGGGAATTGATCCAGGTGATAGTTTGGGCGGCACTCAAGTCATCAGGGACTGCCAAAATTTCCACATTCCGCGCCCTCAGTTCCGTGACAATCAAATCCCGCAGCAAAATCATTTCTTTCGCTTCAGTTGTACCACCTGCGATCGCACCTGGATCTATCCCTCTAGCTTCTTTACCTCCGTGAGCCGCCGAAATAAAAATACGCCCCATTTTAAGTATTTCCTCTGATAAAATTAAGTGTAAGCAATTATATAGATAATTCTTGGTCTAGCAACAAGAATATAATAGCCATCAGAAGTGTTTTGTCATTTATCCTTTGGTATTTCTCCAAAGTTAATGTTCAGCGAGTGGGGAGTGGGAAAGATGAGGGAGATGAGGAAGCAGGGGAAGCAGGGGAAGCAGGGGGAGAAGAACTATTAATTATTGACCAATGACCAATGACCAATGACCAATGACCAATGACCAATGACCAATGACCAATGACCAATGACCAATGACCAATGACCAATGACCAATGAC
>NZ_JBALCW010000067.1:0-124521 GCF_036917635.1 Nostoc sp. | reverse complement strand
TAAAGGTGCGTCCGTAGTGTTTGGCAACTGTGGCTAGGCTTGCAGCGCCACAATCTTCTTCACTGTGTTGCAGTACGCTGTTGTATTTCATTGTTTAAAAAATCAGTGAACAGTAAACAGTTATCAGCGAACCGGGAACAATTACTAGTAAAGTTATTGATATTAGTTAACTGATAACTGATAGTTGAAAACTGTTAACACTGCCTCAGAAATCTATACTCTGAGGCAGCTTTGCCCTCTAGACGAAAATCACTCAAAAGGTTGCTCTTAAATCAAATCTACGCTGCTACACTACACGGAAGGCGGAAGTGATATTGTCGTTATTAGCCCCAAGAAAATAGTCTCCTGGTCTGAGAACACCAGTAGACTGTCCTTTAAAATTTGAGTCGCTAAAGAAATTCCAGCTACCCCGTATAATCTTAATCGATGAGGTTTGATCGTTAAAACCGTTATTATTGCCTTCATTATCTAGCCCGATGTTGCCAAGGCCATCACCTGTCACTGAATTGAGTCCTAAGCTCCCGCCTCGCTCACCCGGATCTTTGAATAAAATTACATCTGGGTCAGGGCCTCCTACGAAACCGCCACCACTACAGGTAGCAGCCACCTCATCGTTAAGTTCTTTAACTGCGCTCAAACTCAATTCTGCTAATGTTTTCTTGTTCATATCTACTCCGTTGTTGTTGATGTTAGACATTGTTTCTCTCCTGAGTTTTAGATTTTGATTTGAACTGAAGGTAAGCCTTGTTTACTTCCTTCTGATTCTTAATTGGTAGCAGTGACATGATTTTATTCACTGTTAGGAATCAGAGTTGTTTCCGGCTTGCTAACCTTTCTGATTCTTAATTGGTAGCAGTGACATGATTTTATTCACTGTTAAAAATCAGGCGTTTTTGGCTGGCTTTCCCTTCTAATTTTTAATTGGTAGCAGTGACATGATTTTATTCACTTGATTCAGTAACGCCAATTTGGTAATATCCTCTCTTGTGCATAAATTTATTGTCTTAATATTTATAGTACTTACGCATTGACATAAAACTGACTATGTGCATTCCAGCTTATCTTCTGTTTTAGATGTTCGAGGATAAAATCACGAGCTACTTGAAGAGATAAATACCGTAGGCATCGCCTGTTTTTTCCTTTTTTCTTTAATCCATTTTTTCTCTATTTTGTCAATGCGTAAGTCCTGACTTCTACTCTTAATTGAGGCTGAAAAGCTAAATTTCCTTTTCTATAGGAGAATGCAATGTCTTTTAGAGCTATGCGTTTGCACTGGTTACAAGGTCTAGGAATTGCCATTGTCAGTGCCATTCCCTTATATGCAAATATCTCAGTTGCCGAAATCACACCAGACGGCACTCTCCCAAATAATTCCAATGTCAGATTAGAGGGTAATACCTTCAACATCACAGGAGGAAGTCAAGCAGGAAGTAATCTGTTCCACAGCTTTAAAGATTTTTCTGTGACTACTGGCTCTACAGCATTTTTTAACAATGCCCCAAACATTCAAAATATTATTAGCCGAGTCACAGGAAAGTCTATCTCTAATATTGATGGTTTAATCCGAGCCAACGGCACAGCTAACTTATTCCTACTTAATCCCAATGGTATTATTTTTGGTGAGAATGCCCGGTTAGATATTGGTGGTTCTTTTTTTGCCACATCTGCCAATAGTATGAAATTTGCTGATGGATTTGAATTTAGTGCCAAAAATCCTCAGTCTGCACCCTTATTAACTATTAGCGTGCCTGTTGGTTTGCAATTTGGGGCGAATTCTAGTTTTATTAAAGTACAGGGTAATCGTCAGCGAAAAACAGATTTTGATTCTTTGATCATTGAGACACAAGATGCGTTGCGGGTGCAACCCGATCAAACTTTAGCGTTAGTCGGTGGAGATATTAGTTTAACAGGGGCAACGCTGAAAACTGCTGGCGGACGGATAGAATTAGGCTCTGTCGCAGGAAATGGTTTAGTTAGTCTCACGCCTACTAATAAAGGTTTTGCGTTGGGTTATGATGGTGTGCAAAATTTTGGGAATATTCAATTATCCCAACAAGCGATCGCCGATGCTAGTGGAGAAGGTTCTGGTGATATTAATATCAAAACTGGTACATTGTCAGTCAGTGGGGATAGTGGACTGTATGCTAGAACTAACGGGCAAGGTAGTGCAGGTAGTATTAAGATTAATGCCTCCAATGCTGTGAGCTTCGAGGGAGGGGGAGCTTTTGCCGGGGTAAATAGCGGCGCTAAGGGTGATGGTGGCAATATCAGCATTGATACAGGCATACTTTCTGTTAAAGGCGGTGCCCAACTGTTAACCAGAACTTACGGTGAAGGAAATGCGGGTAGCATAACGATTACTGCTGATACAGTTTTTTTAACAGGATTGACAGACAAAACCCAACCAACTATCGGTAGCGATGTTGTTGAAAACAGTACTGGCAATGGAAATGACATTACAATCAAGGCAAATTCTATTATTCTTGATAATCAGGCGATTGTCGCTGCAAGTATCCTCAATGGAAAGGGAAAGGATGGAAATCCCGCTCAAGCTGGGAATGTGACTTTGGAAGCGACGGATCAAGTTTCCTTGAAAAACAACACTCGCGTTTTTAGTGAAGTGGGTTCAAATTCATTCGGGAATGGTGGAAGTATCAACATCAAATCGCCGGAAGTATCTTTAGACAATAGCGTATCTTTAATTACCCAAATTCAAGAGAATGGTAAAGGTAAGGCAGGCGATATTAATATCGAAACTGGTAAATTGTCAGTGAGTCGGGATAGTGGACTGCATGCTATAAGTAGCGGGCAAGGTAGTGCAGGTAGTATTAAGATTAATGCCTCCAATGCTGTGAGCTTCGAGGGGGGGGGAGCCTTTACCTGGGTAAATAGCGACGCTAAGGGTGATGGTGGCAAGATCAACATTGATACAGGCATACTTTCTGTTAAAGACGGTGCCCAACTGTTAACCACAAATTACGGGAAAGGAAATGCGGGTAGCGTAACGATTACTGCTGATAGAGTTTTTTTAACAGCATTGACAGGTAATGTCAAACCAACTATCGGTAGCGATGTTAATGGAAACAGTACTGGCAATGGAAATGATATTACAATCAAGGCAAATTCTATTATTCTTGATAATCATGTGATTGTCGCTGCAAGTATCCTCGAAGGAAAGGGAAAGGATGGAAATCCCGCTCAAGCTGGGAATGTGACTTTGGAAGCGACGGATCAAGTTTCCTTGAAAAACAACACTCGCGTTTATAGTGAAGTGGGTCTAAATTCATTCGGGAATGGTGGAAGTATCAACATCAAATCGCCGGAAGTATCTTTAGACAATAGTGAACTGCGTGCTACAACTAGCGGGCAAGGTAGTGCAGGTAATATTAAGATTAATGCCGATAGTGAGTTGCTTCTTAAAGATGGAGCGCAAATAACTGTCAGCAGTACAAGTAAGAGTGAAGCAGGCAATTTAACAGTAGATGCTAACTCTATCCGTCTTGACAACGGCGCAAAAATAAGCGCTGACACTACCGGAGGAGGTGGAAATATCATTCTCAACTCGCCTCTACTCTTATTACATCGAGGTAGCAGTATTACCACTAACGCCAGGGGTTATGATATCCCTGGCGGCAATATTACCATTGATGCCAAAAATGGCTTTATCATCGCCGTTCCCAATGAAAATAGCCACATTAGTGCAAATTCCGCTAATTCCCGTGGTGGGAATGTTAAAATCGAGAATGCTGCTGGTATCTTTGGCATCCAGTCTAGAAAAGAACGTTCGCCAACAAACACAAGTGATATTACCGCCACAGGAGCAACTCCTGATTTAAGCGGCAATGTGCAAATCAACATAGTTGATGTAGACCCCACTCGCGGCTTAATCGAACTCCCTACTAATCTCGTTGATGTCTCGCAGCAAATTTCTACCGCCTGCACACCTGGAACTCGGCAATTCCAAAATACATTTGTCGCAACAGGACGCGGCGGACTACCTATCAGTCCTACTGAGCCATTACAAGATTTAAGTACTCTATCAGGTTGGGTAAGATTGAAAACACAACCACAAAACTTCGCACACACAGCGCCTGTGCCACAACCAACAGCATCAACTACTCCTAAAATTGCTGCTACAATTCCAATTGTGGAAGCTTCTGGTTGGGTAGTTGATCGCAATGGAAACATAGAACTAGTAGCACTTCCTCAAGTCAACCCCCACAGCCCTTGGCAAACACCTGCTTCCTGTCCTGTATCTCAGGGAGGTGTGAAATATGGCAAAACTTCAGCTGCCAAAGCGAGTCGTTAGATTTGCGGTAACTTCCCTAGTCCTATTTACCCTTGCTGTTTTCCTGAATATTATCCCTAGCACATTTGCTAAACAACAAAAAACAAATTCACTAGACCAGTTTCACATCCAAACCAATAAATCCCCAGCCAGAATACCACAGTCAGTTCTTGAGCAAGGAGAAGCGCTTTATCAAGCTGGACGCTTTACCGAAGCGGTAACTATTCTACAACGAGCTGTCCGTATCTATCAACAAGAAAGCAATAACCTTGCACAAGCCGCAGCCCTGACTAACCTTTGTCTTGTATACCAGCAACTCGGCTCTTGGAAAGAAGCTTATGCAACTATTGACAATAGCTTAAATTTACTTGGCTGGGATGAGAGAAATCAAAAGTTAAATCTTAATAATCCCAAATCTGAATTATTAGAAATTCTTGCACAAACTCTAAATATTCAGGGCGAATTGCAACTAGCACAGGGACAAACTGATACATCTATAAAAACATCACAACAAGCAGAGCAAATCTGGAAGAAATTAGGTGACAATGCTGGAGTAACGCGCAGCCGGATTAACCAAGCACAAGCTCTACGAATTGCTGGTTTTTACCGCCGGAGCTTAGATATATTGAAGGAAGTATCCCAACAATTAATTTCTCAACCTGAGTCAATTGTAAAAGTAACAGCTTTGCGATCGCTTGGCAATGTCTTACAACAATTAGGCGAACTTGAGTCATCCCAGAAAATTTTACAACAAAGCTTAGAAATCGCTCAACGTCTACAACTGCCTCTAGAAATAAGTTTGACGGAATTTAGCCTCGGTAATACTGCCAGGTCGTTAAGTAATATTAAAGATGCGATCGCTCATTATGAAAATGCTGCCAAAATTGCACCAAACCCTCTTACCAAAGTTCAAGCCCTGATTAATCAGCTGAGTTTGCTTGTCGAAAACGAACGCATCACTGAAGCAAAGTCATTAATACCCACAATCCAATCTCAATTCCCCAATCTGCCTACCAATCAAGCTGGTATTTATGCACGGATCAATTTTGCTCAGACTTTGACCACAATTGGTAACAAAAAATACATTGCAGATATTCTGGCAAGTAGCGTTCAGCAAGCCAAAATAATCGGCGATGAACGTGCCGAATCCTATGCACTGGGCAGTTTGGGAGAAGTTTACGAGCAGAACCAACAATTGCAAGAAGCACAAGATTTGACGCAACAAGCATTATTTATGGCTGAAAAAATTGATGCTTCAGATATAGCTTATCGCCTTGAGTGGCAGTTAGGACGTTTGCTCAAAGCACAGAGAAATATCCCAGCCGCCATATCTGCTTATGATGCTGCTGTAACAACTCTTCAGTCTCTTCGCAGAGATTTAGTTGCAGTTAATCGAGACGTGCAGTTTAATTTTCGCGATCGCATAGAACCTCTTTATCGGCAATCTGTAGAGTTGATTTTACAAGAGATTGGACAAGGAAAACCAGATTTAGATAAAGCACGTCAGCGAATCGAAGCTTTGCAAGTTGCAGAACTCGACAATTTTTTCCGAGAAGCTTGCTTGAACAACCAATTTGTGGTGTTAGACAAAGTAGTAGACCGCGATAACCCGAATACTGCTATTTTCTACCCGATTATCCTAGATAACCATTTAGAAATTATTATCAAACTTCCCAATCAAACATTGATACATAAAACTTCTAAAGTCAACCGTCAGCAAGTAGAGCAAGTTATTACAAAAATACGAGAGACAATAGTCGAACCCGATGCTAATCAGAAATTTAAAGCAGCTTCTCAACAGCTTTATAATTGGTTAATCAAACCAGTTGAAACAGACCTCAAAAATAGTAAAGTTAATACTTTAGTCTTTATTCCAGATGGGTTGCTGCGAAATGTCCCGATGTCTGCATTGTATGATGGCAGAGAGTATTTAGTCCAAAAATACTCTGTAGCTATTAGCCCCGGACTGCAACTATTTACCCCCAAACCTTTAGCACACAAAAAATTAAATGCCCTATTTGGAGGACTATCGCAACCACCCAAAAATGAAAATTTTGCAGCGCTTCCCAATGTTTTGGTTGAACTGAAATTAATTCAGGAATCAGGCGTATCGACAACTACATTATTGGATAAAAATTTTACCAGTACAAATTTAGCAAAAACTATCAACGCTCAAGCTTTTAGAGTTGTTCACTTGGCAACTCACGGGCAATTTAGCTCTAAAGCAAAAGACACTTTTATCTTAGCAGCTGATAGACGCATCAATGTTAGTGAATTAGATAGCTTGCTCAAAACTAGAGAGCAAAAACGAACAGAGCCAGTTGAATTACTTGTTTTAAGTGCTTGCGAAACAGCAGCAGGAGATAACCGAGCTGCATTAGGATTAGCAGGAGTTGCTTTGCGTGCAGGTGCGCGGAGTACTTTGGCTTCTCTATGGCAAATTGGCGATAACTCCACAGCTTTGTTTATTAAGGAATTTTACCACCAGTTAGTGAGTGGTAAAACAACAGCAGAAGCTTTACGCTTTGCTCAATTAAAATTACTTGAAGCTCCTGAATATAACCGTCCGATGTACTGGGCGCCCTACGTTATAGTTGGTAATTGGTTATAAAAATCTAGGCTTATAGATACTTTACTGGATATTAAATTATTAGCGGTTTGGTAATTTCATTAGAGGCATCGTAGCAATATTATCCAAATTGATGGATTGCAATAAACTTTGCCAATCTTCTTCAAGAGATGCATCTCTATAATTAGAAATGCGTATTTGTGCTAGCATATTTAAAGCGTCAAACCAAATCCCTTTTTGAGCATAGATTATAATCTTCTGTCGAGGCTGATTTGCGGCTTCTATTTGTTGCATAACACGAGAATCTAAATTAACTCTTTTAATGTCACCTTCTACATATACAGGAATGCTTGCTGCCTCTTTATTGCAATGTATTTTTAAATACCAGCGATATGTCTTATCTACTTCTAACGAAGCAGCAGTACTAGAGAGAGAAATACCAATGACACTTGGCTTTGAAGGTAGGGCGATCGCATTTCTATAAACATCATTTTCGGCGCTATCCTGTAAGCTAAATTCAGCGCTTGAGTTAGACAAATCCTTAGTGTAAGGGATATAAAACCAAAACGTAGGCCGTTCTAAAGTGGTTAGTCCCTCTACAATCCCAATAATTGACTTGTTTTTGTGTTCCCCAACCTTTTGTTTCTCTTGAAATGGTACTAAGGCAGTGAGGGGGGTTGGAACCGCAGGGCAATTATCTCGACTACCCATTCCTGCTCTACGCCCAGATATAGGACTTAATGAAGCAGGTGCTTTTGGCAAAATAAAAACTGGTCGAGAAGTAGCTTGTTGAGGTGAAGCAAGCGTTTTAACTGGTTGTTTTGTTTGATCTGTTACTTGTGCTGAATATTGGGTGGTGCTGCTCAAAATAAGAGCAGTTGTTAAGATGCATTTCATTGACTTAACAGGTATGATTTTTGCTTGTTGCTATCGTCATCATAAAGGTTAACGTAGCATTTAGTTAAATTAATCATCACAAGCTCTCTTCACGACTAACGAACCCCTTGGGTAAGGACTTTAGTCCTAAAAGAAGGGCTGAAGTCCTCACTACTAACTTATTTTTTCTCAATATACCTTTGCCACATTTGCTCGTAAGCCTTCTCCATTTCACGGGTAAACTGCTTACCATTCCACAGTGGTGCTGTTTGTCGAGATGCTTTCAACTTCAAAGCCACCTGCTGGCGTAAAGCTTCATCTTTCCCCAAACGCACACCCCACTCTACATACTCTTCATCAGTCCACGCAATCCCTTCTGTGATACCAGCATTCATCATCATGGTGTAGCTATTTCGGGCCGCAAATTGCTGTCCAACTTTGCTTACTAAGGGAATACCCATCCAAAGTGTTTCTAAGGTTGTCGTCGCCCCGTTATAAGGATAAGTATCTAATACAATATCAGCAATGGCTAAATTTGCTCTGTGGACAGACTCAGAAGGATCTAAGTCTAAAAATCGTAGACGTGAATACTCTACACCCTCTTCTTCTGCTAACTGCATAAAAAATTTCTGCACAGCTTCAGAGTCTGCTACCCCTTTAATTAAAAAATAGCTATTAGGAACTTCCTTAATAATTCTCATTTGCAGCAGTGCTGTATCAGGATGGCGCTTAAATCCTCTTTGAGCGCTCATAAAAACTACAGCATTACTAGGAATATCTAGAGAGTCCCGTCGTAAAGTTGGTACACCGATTTCAAAACCATCCACGGCTATATAAGTTTGAGGTAACCGCCAAATTTTTTCTGTATAGTACTCCTGAGCAGATTCGGGCAAAACATAAGGATCAGCAATAAAGTAATCAACTGCTGGTATTCCCGAAGCATCCCAACCCAACCAGCTTACTTGCACAGGTGCAGGTTTAAGCGCCATTATTTCACAAGTAACATCTAGAGTAATACTATCCAAATCGATTAAGATATCAATTTCATCTTGGTATATTTTTTCAGCAATGTCATCACTATAAATCCCCCCTAGATAAGCTTGATTAAATTGCTGGACATACCATTGCTGCAACCAATCATCTACTTGTTTATAATTTATAAAATAGCCATAAATATCAAACTGTTCACGAGTATGGTGTTGAATTAGCCACCTAGCTAACCAGCCAACCGAATGCCTAGATAAACAATGAGATAAATAGCCAATCTTTATTTGCTTATTTCTATTATGTGAACTACGTTTTTTATATCGCTGAACTTTTTCAGTAGCATATTCTTGCACATTAAGCTGACAAAGTTGTGCCACTTGATTCTGAATCTGTCTATTTTTATGCGGATTGTCTTGTAAGTAAGGTGCATAATAGTTGGCATTAAATAGACGCAATATTCTAGCTGATTCAAGATTTATAGGTTGTTCTTCTATTAAAGATTTTAGTAAAAATTCCTGCTCTAGGAAAACTGTACACGCTTCGTTCCAATAAGCAGGAGCTTCCATTAATCCTCGCTGTATTAGGTGTTTAGCAAAGACTTGATCGGTTAAATTCTTTGAAAGTGAGTAGCATAATTTAGCAATTTCTATTCCTTGAGAATAATTGTAATCTTTTAGATAAAAACTTGCGAGATGGCGCAGAAGTTCTGTATTTTCAGGTTCCAGCCGTAAACATAGCTCAACCAGTGATATTGCTACTTTAGGTTGCTGCATAGAATGGGCAATTTTGACTGCGGCTGGTAGCAAAATATTAATGAAAGATTGAGGCTCACTAACATGGGTTAGACAAGATTCTGCAAACTCTATAACAGAGGGATGCAAAGGGTCATCATTGATGATACTCCCCAATACTTGCAACAATAACTCAATATCTATAATTGCTTCTGACTGAATTAACTCAATTACCTCTAAAGAAGTTAATTCATCACCAGTAAAAGTTTTTAGCTTGATAGATAGCTGAATCAAATACAGAAGATTATTCACATATATAGGAGAAATTTCTCGTATATGTTGGCGAATTGCCCAAGCAACTGAATAATCTGTCAGTGTCTCTCTGCGTTCGGCTTCGGTTTGCAGAACCTTTATCAATTCTACAGTCCATTGCTCAAGTTGCGCTTCTCCTTCTTCCATAGCCAGTAGCCAAGTCATTTGCGCTTCTGCTTCTTGTCCCTGCAATAGCAACATTAATCCTAAGTTCCAGTAGTGAGATTTCACTTCTGGTTCTGTTTCGATAGCTTGTTCATAGCAGCTAGCAGCTTCAGTATATTTACCTTTGATAAAATATTGCTGGGCTTGCTGCTCTGATGGGGTGATGTTAGTAGGAATTTGCACAGAAGTCATAGTCAAGAATTTTCAGGATAGTACTAGTACTATTCCCAAAATTGAGAACAAAATTAAAGTGGGTAGCCTAAACTACCCACTTTTATAAAGCTTGCAATTAGATATAGAACTCAAGTTCTTACTTAGAAGTCAACTCTGCATAGCTGGCGTTACAATTTGGTTGCAGTGGAGTGCCTGATGAAGCTCCAGCAGCGCCATAAGTTGCTACTTGACTAGTTTGGTCACCAACACTATTAGACTGGCATAACACGGCTAAAGTAGTTGCTTCACTGGTAGATGATACTGTTGATTTAATAACAACACCCTGGTAAGATTTGAGCACCGCCTTCAGAGATATACCATTGTTGGCAACCATAGTACTACCGCCATTAATAGCATAGGCATAATTCTCAGTTTGGGTTCTAATACCAAGTCCTAACTGATCCATTGTACTAGTGAATGCAGCATTTTCCAAAAAGTATGCTTGTTGAGCGCGGTTCATGGAACCAGTATACTGTTTAGCTTCTGACTGCTTACCTTTGTTAGCTTGGTTCAAGAAAGAAGGTAGTGCGATCGCAGACAAAATACCGATAATAATAATTACTACTAGTAATTCAATAAGTGTGAAACCTTCGTTTTCCTTCTTTTTGCCGATGATGTGTTGGAGAAACTTTGCTTTTAGTTCGGTTTTCATAAGTGTTTTCCCTGGTGTAGGATGTGGTTGTGTGTTCTAGATATAACTTACCCACTCGTATTTAGTTTCATATCACCCCACCGAAAAATTTTTTTTTCAACTATTCAACTGCGTTTTTATTTATATTGCGATCGCGCTAGCTTCTAGGCTATGTTCCTTATCTATAAAGGGTTTTATCAGTTGCAGACCCTCCAAGTTCGGTATGTTCAGTTAAAAAAAGCTATATATTGAAGCCATCTGGGGAAATAGGATTGATACTGGTTGCGGGTTACTAAAGATCACTTAACCCTTTTTCCAACTTACGAAGACTCTATGGGAGAGTTGACAGGGTGGAATCCCGGATTT
Source organism: Nostoc sp. (assembly GCF_036917635.1). Lineage (GTDB taxonomy): Bacteria > Cyanobacteriota > Cyanobacteriia > Cyanobacteriales > Nostocaceae > Nostoc. The sequence goes on along the minus strand of NZ_JBALCW010000067.1, from coordinate 113,383 downwards.
ATCACAAGCAGTGCGTAGCTTGCTGCCAACTCTTGGAGACCAGGGCGAACGGCATCGCTATTACAAAACCTTTATCAGGCTTAGATTTTGAGCATTTTAGACACCGCACAAATCACAACAGACGCAAGTGCTGTATTGAGAATCTAAATCTCATCTAGAGTCGGTAAAAAATCTGACATTTTACGTGGAAAAAGTATTATCTTACTATTTAAATAGAGTAAATCCTCCGCAAAAAACCCTCTGTGACAGTTATGGTGCGGAATGTAGGCTAAATATCTTAAGGCATGGGCTTTTTCAGTTGCTAGAATTTTTTTACAAATTGCGATCGCGTCACCTAAATACTTTTGAATGGGTGAATGCGTGAGTTCCGCCTTAATTTTACCCAGATATTATTTAAGGAAGAAGAAAAGACAATACCTCCTGCTCCAGAAAGCATTGCATCCAGTTGATGCTTCTCGTAAACCTCTACACTGAACTCCATCTCGATACTTAATGCGAGGAGAGGAGAGGAGAGGAGAGGTCGCCTAGTTGTTCATTGATGGGAAAATCCCGAACTCGATTTACATAAATATACGTAACTTTTGTAATGCTTTGGTAATCAACTAGTGCGGCTGAAAAATACAGCAGCTATAACAATTAAACCTAAAAGTGCTAGAGGAACCCAAAGATTAGGAATATCTGACAAACTCATATTTAATTACGAATTACGAACTTATACTGAGCGTAGCCGAAGTATTAGGAATTACGAATTATCTTAAGCCGATGCCTCCTTTAGCGAATTCTTCAACAGTTTTTTGTGAGAATTCGTGAGTTGCGATCGCCTGCAACATTGCCAATGGTAAAGTCAAATGATCCGCCCCGGCTTGCAATGAGGCGGCTGCTTCTTCTGGAGATTTGATACTAGCTGCCAAGATTTTTGTATCACTGCCTTTGAGGACGCTAGCCATATCCCGCACCAAAGCAATACCATCACCTAACAACCGCGTAGCACGATTTACATAAGCTATAGCAATTTTAGCTCCTGCTTCTCGTGCTACTGCTGCCTGTGCTGCACTGTAAATTGCTGTCACCGAACAGGTAATTTCTGGTGATAGACTCGCCACCACTTCAAAACCTAATGGTGTTGCGGGAATCTTTAAAATTGTTTGTGAACCAATAATCTCGAAAGCTTTTCTACCTTCAGCTAGCATCCCGGCTTTATCAGATGCCACAAGTTGATAGTATAACGGCCCATTTGTCAAGGCAACCAAATTTTGAAGCGTGGTTTCTGGTGGCGTATCGCTTTGAGACAACAGGGTGGGATTAGTGGTAATGCCTTTCACCCATCCCCAAAGTTTCACAACTTCAGCTTCAGATGCGATCGCAGAGTCTAGATAAATTGCCATAGTTTCTCCCGATTAATTCCCCGATTTTAATATGCAATAATCCAGAAGCGAGTATTTATCTTAGTCTGATTGGGCTAATGTGTACAAATATCAATCACGTCTAGCCAGTTATGGCATTATCTCATGAATCGTTACTCGTTACCAAAACGATGTTTTGCGGAAGCTCTAGGTACAGCTTGGTTGGTTCTGATGGGCGTGGGTACTGCGGTTATTTCTGGTACAGTACCTTGGGTTGGAGTTACTGGGGTGGCGATCGCTTTTGGCTTAAGTTTGTTGACTGCTGCCTATACTTTTGGTTCTATTAGCGGATGTCACATCAACCCCGCAGTCACAATTGGTTTTTGGGTAGCCAAGCAGTTTTCTTTGCGAGACGTTTTGCCATATATAGGAAGTCAGGTTCTCGGCGGAATTTGGGGAACTACTATCCTATTTTTGATTTGCATGGGCAAGCCTGGGTTTACAATAGCCGACTTTGGTTCTAATGGGGTGGGAATTCACTCGCCTGGTAACTATAGCTGGTGGGCTTGTGCATTAGCCGAATTCATTGTTACGTGTGGCTTTGTGCTGCTGATCTTGAGCGTAACATCTTCTCCGGCTTTTAAGCAGTCTGCACCCATCCCCATAGGTTTAGGGCTTACCTTAGCGCATCTTATCCTGATTCCGGTGACAAATGCCAGCGTTAATCCGGTGCGATCGCTAGCCACAGCTATTTTTACTCAAGATTGGGCATTGGCTGACCTTTGGATTTTCATCGTGTTTCCAATTTTAGGTGGAGTTTTGGCGGGTATGGTTGCCCGATGGCTGCAAGAACCAGACATTTAATACAGAATCACAGGCGCATTCTCACTTAACAACTTCACCGGAGGCGGTGGCAGGGTAATTAATGAGGATTGTTTGTCCTTAGCAAGATTTTTGATTGCAATTATGATCCAGAAGGTATTGAACTCGATCCTCTCTTGTCACATGTGGATCACTAGGTGAATAAACCGAAATGGCGATGCAGGGCGAATTGTCGGTAGATTGTGCAAACTCAAAGGCGATGCCAAGTTTGTCATCAACTAACACAGTGCCTTTGTCGTCGGAGATGGTAGAGAGCAGGAGAGTAGGTAAATTTTTGGGGGATACCGAAGTGCGTAGGCGTAGGTCTGGAATAAATCTGCAAAAGAAATAGTGAGTTGAGGGGATTCCCGAAACGGGAAAGTTGGAGGGTGTGGGGGGGTGATGAAAGTGAAAGAATTGTAGTGGGAAATTTTTTGAATAATTCCCACTACAAATGCTTTTTGTGGGGGGGGCGGCCTGCTCGGCGGGGATTGGGTTTGGTGTGGTGCGTAGCTTACCGTCGTAGGCATCGCAGGGATTGGGTAGGTTTGTATTGAATTGCGGGAATTGCGAAAATTGTGAGAATTGCGAGATTAAGCGGGATTAGAAATGGGGATTGGTGCGGGGATTGCGACTGAAAGTGTATTAACTGAATAACCTTGTGGTGTGATCACGCTTCGCGTTGTCGTTCGCGCAGCGTCTCCGACAAGAGAAGACATCGCCACCGGGTATTTAATTTTTCAAACATAATACTAAAGGTAAAAGATTTTAACCTTGTCTTTACAATTATGTGTAGTGAATTGACTTATTTTATTTAATTTAATTAAGATAGTTTTTTGCATATTGTAAAGATATATTTATCTTTTTAAGCTAATAAATATAACTAGGTAGATTATTTTTATCCATATATTTTTGACTTTGTAAAATGAGCTTTGCAAAAGGTAAATTTCCCTCTAAAGCTGCACTTACACCGAAAGCTGCACTTACACTGAAACCTACACTTACACAGAAAGCTGCACTTACATCGACAGATAGATTTGTATTGGAACCTACACTTGTATCGAAAGCTACATTTACACAGAAAGCTGCACTTACATCGACAGATAGATTTGTATTGGAACCTACACTTGTATCGAAAGCTGCACTTACACAGAAAGCTGCACTTACATCGACAGATAGATTTGTATTGGAACCTACACTTGTATCGAAAGATGCACTTACATCGACAGCTACAGCACCTCAACCCCCAGCACCTCAACCCCCAGTACCTCAACCCCCAGATCCTTTACTGCCAAACATAGAAATTGATACTGGTTATCTTACTTTTAATAATGGAATTCCAGTAGGAGGCTATTCGCACCTAAGTTTGTTTCCAGATGGAAATTATAACTTTACGGGTCATTACCATGATAGTGGCGTTCCTAGCTATAACACAGAACTTGTTTTTGCACTTAAAGATAACGTAGGTGGCTCAATTTTTGTGTTCCCGCATCAAGGACGAGTTCATGGCTGGGAGCCTGGTTCTAGGAATGATGATTGGAATATATCTGGTAATAATCCCGTATTAGCTGATGCCTGGAAGGGATTATCAAGTAGCTATAGTTCGTCTGTGGAATATGGTGTAAATTTGAATATTGATGGTATAGGGGGTCTAATTGATTTAGCAAGTAAGGCAGTAGGTTTAGTAGGAGCGGTAATTGCTATTGTTTGATAATTTGAATCTAATTTTTAATTACTTCCTAAAAACCTTGATTTTGTGAAGCGATTTATTTCACAAACTTTACAATCAGGTTAAAAACGGCTTGAAGCTTTAATGCCTCGCTATTCATTGCCAGCTTAGGGACTTCCAACAAATAAATTACCCAATCTTGTGGGGTGAGCAAGATGCCCACCCCACAAGAAGTAGTTGAGTATTTTTTTATTTGGAAGTCCCTTAGGAGTACCTTGAAGCTGGCGATGAATAACGGGATATGATTTGAACACACTTGTACCAATTTAAGATGAAGCTATTCTGTTATTAAGCTTCTACGACTGGGAAGACATATTCGCTAGCGTTAGCGTAGCTCGCTGTAGGTATCGCAAGCCAGTGGATTGAAACATTGTGGTGTTAGCGCCAACGGGTATTTAAATTAGGCGTTGCATAAATGCGGGATGAATCAGTTAAACACGGGTAGCTCCAGGGTTGGCGATATTTGTTTGGGTGCGATCAGACAAAATAAAAACCTGAGTAGCAAAAGTCTATTTCTCCAGTGGCATATTTTGACCCTCAAGAATTGCTTAATGTTGATCGCGATATTAATTCTGCTGTAAATATTAAGCGCGTCGGGCTGGTACTTTTCCCGACGATAAATCACCGTAAAGGGAATCCGATAGTAATTAACTCTACTACTAATAGTATCTCGAAGGAAGTTCTAGAAACATTGGTAAATGTGCTAAAAGCCTATACTTTATCTGGTACTCCAAATCGGTGTAGGTAGTTCACCTTAATAGTAAGAACAAATATTGCACATTGTGTATTAATGCACAACAACTGAACACAGATATTTTAATATACCCTTTGAGGGATAATTCTGGTTATACAGCAGCCTACACGGAGAAATTATTAATATGACATCTCCAGAAACGATTACATGGCTAAAAGAACGGACGAGTTTAGGAATTCTCTCACCTGAAGTGTTAAATGCGATCGCTCAAGTAATTGAAGAACAAATAGTAAGTGCCGAAACTGACTTAGTTAGCGAAGGCAGTTCTCCAAAAGCCCTTTATATTCTTGTAGAAGGTCAACTCGAAAGCAATAGCACCAATGAAACCAACCCAGCCTTAGCTTGTGGATTCCTCCCCGGTGCAGTGATTGAACTCAAAGAATTGCTGTTAGATGAATTAACTGCATTCACAATTACTACGGTAACTGAATGTCACTTGTGGGTTGTGCCTGGTGATAAATTTCGGGAATTAGCCACCCAATACCCGGAAATTGCTCAGGCTTTTTCGCGTCAATTGGCTCAAGAATTAGCTCAGGCTACATCTGCACTTGGCTATGAACAAGAACGTTCTGTAGCTTTGCGACCATATTTAGTTACCAAAGCCCAACGCGGAATTGTCGGTACAAGTCGCTATGCTGTGCGGCTGCGAGAGCAAATTCGAGAAGCCGCGGCTGACCGCAAATCAGTAGATATTTTTGGAGAACCAGGGTTAGAAAAAGACAATATAGCAGCCCTTATCCACTTTGGTTCTCCAAAACGACGAGAACCAATTATTAAAGTAAATTGTGGTATTCTGCAAACTAGCGGTGCAGATTTATTCGGTCGCGCTGGCGGTAAACCAGGATTGTTGGAATGGTTGGGAGAAGGTACTTTAGTTTTCAATAACATCCAAGAATTGCCCGAAGAATTATTACCTCCGGTGACGCAGCTGCTCAAAACTGGCACATATACCCCCGTCAGTCGTTCGGGAGAAGCAGCACCCCAAGCGCGTCCCAGTAAAGCCAGAATTCTGATTGTTTCCGAAAAAACTCAGCCGACAATTGAACGTTCTGTTGGTCACATTATTAAAGTACCACCGCTACGGGTGCGGAAAGCTGATGTTCAGGCACAGGTTGAATATTATACTAGTCTCTACATTCGAGCTAGAGGCGTTCCGAAACCGCACATCACCCCAGAAGCTTTACGTCGCCTCCAATCTTATGATTTCCCTGGGAACCTCAAGGAATTAAAAAATCTGGTAGAAAGAGCGATCGTGCAAGCGGAGGGTGCTAATGAATTAACAGAAGAAATTTTCTGGCCAGCCGAAGCGAAGAAAAAACGATTTCGGGTGAATCTGTTAAATGCCTATCCTCGTTTGCGGCAGTTTTTACGGAGTCAGTGGTGGCCCGATCGCATTAACTATGGTTTTACTGCAACGGCTTTTGCAATTATAGTTGCAGTATTATTTATTGGGCCGCAAACCCGCGATCGCAATTTCGTATTAAATCTATTTTGGGCTTGGTGGTGGCCTTTCTTCCTCTTTCTCTTTCCCTTTTTAGGACGTGTGTGGTGTTCTGTTTGTCCCTTCATGATTTACGGGGAAATTACCCAAAAGTTATCCCTCTGGCTGTGGCCTCGAAAACTCAAACGCTGGCCCAGAGAGGAAGCTGAGAAATGGGGCGGATGGTTCATGTTTGGTTTGTTCACCCTAATTTTTTTATGGGAAGAACTCTGGCATTTAGAAAATACCGCCTATCTCAGCGCTTGTTTGCTACTGTTAATTACGGCTGGGGCGATGATTTTCTCTGCTCTTTTTGAGCGGCGATTTTGGTGTCGTTATCTTTGTCCCATCGGCGGGATGAATGGTTTATTTGCCAAACTCTCAATGACGGAACTTCGCGCCCAGCAAGGTATTTGTTCTGCCAGTTGCACCACATATCAGTGCTATAAAGGTGGGCCGCAAAAGGGCGAAGGCATGGAAACTAATGGATGTCCTTTATATTCCCACCCAGCGCAATTAGAAGATAACAGAGATTGCGTACTGTGCATGACTTGCCTAAAAGCCTGTCCCCATCGTTCCGTTGAGTTCAACTTGCGTCCCCCTGGAATTGAACTGTGGACAACTCATGTACCCCGCACCTATGAAGTAGCATTATTGTTTTTGCTATTGGGTGGAATATATCTGCATCGCTTGGCAGAATTGCAATCTTGGTTGCGGTTACAACTGAATTTAACTCAGTTTTGGCAGCATTTGGGATTATCGCTGCTAGTGTTAATTATCCCAGCGATTTTTACCTTTGGGGCTTATGGCTTGCTGCAACTGTTCAACTTTAACCGTAAGTCTCGATCGTTTGTAGAACTTGCTTATGGCTACCTACCATTAGTGTTAGGGGGAAACTTGGCTCACTATCTGAGTTTGGGCTTAGGCGAAGGCGGACGGATTTTACCCGTGACCTTTACTACCCTTGGTTTAAGTGGTGAACAATTGCCGATATTAGTTGCTCACCCCGCCGTGATTGCCTTTTTGCAAGGTGCAACGATAATTTTCTCAGTGTTAATGACTATATTGTTAACGCAAAAGATTGCCAAACAACCAGTGCGATCGCTAATCCCGCAACACCTAGCAGCGATCGCGTTAGCAGGTAGTATGTGGGCGATTATCGTGTTTTGAACTTCACTATTAGGACTTACGCATCAATAGGACTTACGCAAAAAAACTTTCAAACTCTTATTCCTCCGTGGCCTCTGCGTCCTAATAAGGTTCGATTTTCCGTTCCTTGTGCGTAAGTCCTGATCAAGTACGAAATGTAGGGGCAATTCATGAATTGCCCCTACGATAAATCAAGGCTTTCAGTGCTTTTTTGCGTAAGTCCTAACTATATGGCATTGCTGAATTCAGGGATGATTCTTGTAGGGTGGGCAAGATGAGCGCCCCGAAATACAAAGGACAGGCAAGAAGCTGTTGGTGTCAAGTTAACGTAGAAGTCATGTAAGAGAAAGCGTTCCAGAGTTGCCCTCATCCCCTCTCCCAACTTGGGATTCGGGGAACTAGAAAATTTGCTCCCCTCTCCCATTTTTGGGAGAGGGGCTGGGGGTGAGGGCAAAACTCATACAGTCAGAAGATTTCAGCTTAACTTGACACCAAAGCAGTTTTAAAGCAATCAATAAACTACGGTACGTCTTCGACGATCGCAAATATTTTACCAGACGCGATTATTCATAGTCTCAAAAGTGGCATGATGATGTCAATACAGTTAGGATTTCGGAAATATTGGCAGCAAGAAGCCAGAGATTTATTACTCAATCGGAATGCAGCTAAGTAAGTCCGCACAATTTGCAAAACTAAACATACATAAGTTTTATCGTGCAGACTTACTTAGTTATTTCTATCTTTTTGCAGTAGCCATATAAATATATTTTTAACTACAATATTAACTTATTCTGGAATTTGAATTTTCTACTGTGTAATTACACGTAGAATACATCAAGTCTAAAACTCTTAATAAAAATTACATACAACAAACTAATGACACAGCCTAGCTTCCAAGATAAAAATAGCTTTCTTTATCCTCGTAGCAGATATTATGGTAAATTCCAGCCAGAAACCTTAGCATTTAATGCCAACCTCCAAGAATTTGCCCAAAAAATTAGTTACATTACTTGCCTAGAAACTGCTGGAAAGCTGTCTTCAGAAGAAGCTTACGAGCAAATTAGGGCGCTTTGGAAAAAATTGAAACATAGCAAAAAGGAACTGATTATTGGCGTAAATAAAGAAATTTAATTTAATAGAACCGAATGCAATAAGTAAGTGGGCGCAAATAATCATCGCTGGCTCGTAGTTGCGCTTTAGCGCAAGAGGGCGCAACTACGAGCCAAATACAGAGATTTTACTTTTCGTTACATAGTTTGGTTTTATCTTGCCTACCTACTTACTGCTTGGTTAAGACCCAAAGCCTTGTGTAGAGACGCGAAATTTCGCGTCTCTACATTCTTTTTCGGAGATTTCTAGGATTTGAAGAGTTAATTTAACTTGAATTTCGGGAATTATTATACTAACTACCAAAATCTATTATAAAACAACATTTAGCCAAGTAATAATGCTTAAATTAATTGCTCGTATCCCGGATTATACTATTGCAAGTTTAATTTATGAAGCTACTGCCACAGTAATTTATCGAGCATACTCCAAGGCTAACGGGCATTCAGTTGTTATCAAACTGCTCAAAGCAGAGTATCCGACTGTCAAAGAGATTGCTCAGATTAAGCACGAATACGAAATTATCCAAAAGTTGAACATTGCAGGTGTCATCAGAGCTTATGAATTAATCAGTTACGATAACGGCTACAGTAATGGTCTAGCAATGGTTTTAGAAGACTTTGGTGGAGAATCTTTAAAAGCTCAGATATCTAATACAGGCTTTGAACTTAGGAAATTTCTCAACATCGCCGGTCAAATTACTGAAACTTTAGGAGAGTTACATAATCATCACATTATTCATAAGGATGTTCAGCCAGAAAACATTCTTTATAACCCCAATACCGAAAAAATAAAATTGATTGACTTCAGCATCGCTTCGCTGCTGTCAAAAGAAAGCCCAGAAATCAGTAGCCTCAGCCTCCTAGAAGGAACGCTGGCTTATATGTCGCCAGAGCAAATCGGACGCATCAACCGAACTTTAGATTATCGTACAGATTTTTACTCATTAGGTGTCATTTTCTACGAAATGCTCACGGGTCGGCTGCCCTTCCAAAATGCTCAAGACCCAATGGAATTGGTGCATTGTCACATTGCGAAAATTCCAGTAGCTCCGCACGAGATTAATCCTAATGTACCATTGGCAATCTCTGCGATCGCCATGAAACTTCTGAGCAAAACTGCTGAAGACCGCTATCAGAGTGCTTACGGCTTAAAGGCTGACCTAGAGCAAGCAGCGATACAACTGCAAACAAAAGGCAGCATTGACCTTTTTAATTTAGGCCAGCAAGATTTTTCGCATCAATTCCAAATAGCTCAAAAACTTTACGGTCGGGAAGTAGAAGTGGCAGCTTTAATGGCTGCCTTTGAAAAAGTTAGCCTTGGTTCGAGCGAAGTTGTGTTGGTAGGAGGATATTCAGGTATCGGCAAATCTACATTAGTTAACGAAGTCCACAAACCGATTGTCCGCCAACGAGGTTACTTTATCGGTGGCAAATTTGACCAACTCAAGCGAGATATTCCTTATGCTTCTTTGATTCAAGCATTTCGAGAATTGATGCGACAACTGTTAACTGAAAGCCAAGCCAGAGTTGAGGTTTGGAAAAATAAATTACTACAAGCATTGGGAGCTAATGGTCAAGTTATTATTGATGTCATCCCGGAAGTAGAACTGATTATTGGGCAGCAAGCGCCTGTACCGCAGTTGGGCGTTGCTGAGTCTCAAAACCGTTTTAATCGAGTGTTTAAGAAATTTATCCATGCCTTTACTGCTGCTCTCCATCCCTTAGTACTATTTTTAGATGACCTCCAATGGGCAGATGCTGCCTCTGTGAAGTTGGTCGAAAATTTGATGACTGACCCAGAAAGTCGGTATCTATTACTGATTGGAGCTTACCGAGATAACGAAGTTAGTCCCACCCATCCCCTGATATTAATGCTAGAGGCAATTCGAGCATCTGGGGCTACCGTTGAAGAGTTGTTTTTGAAGCCATTAGCAACACCTCATATTACTCAACTAGTTATTGATACCTTCAATTGCGAATCATCTCAAGCAGAACCTTTAGCAGATTTGCTGTTTCAAAAAACCCAAGGGAATCCCTTTTTCTTGACTCAGTTACTAAAAGTACTACATCAAGATAATCTTTTGACATTTGATTATCGTTCGGGTTTTTGGCAGTGGGATCTTAACAAAATTCAGGAACAAGCCATTACCGATAATGTAGTCGATTTAATGGTGAATAAAATTCAAAGACTCTCAGAACCAACGCAGCAAGTTTTACAATTAGCTGCTTGTGTTGGGAACCGTTTTAATTTAGAAATTCTAGCTGTAGTAAACCAAAAATCTGCATCGGCAACAGCAGTTGATTTATGGCCAGCTTTGCACGCAGGATTAATTCTTCCTTTGAGTGATACTTACAAAATTCCTCAGTTGTTGAATCAGTCGGAATTGGCAATATACTGTAATACTGCGGTACAAGTTGACTATAAGTTTTTGCACGATCGCGTTCAGCAAGCTGCCTATTCTTTAATTCCAACTGACCAGCAGCAACAAGTACACCTAAAGGTTGGAAAATTACTATTACATAATACTGAAAAAGCCCAGTTAGAAGAACATCTTTTTGATATCGTCAATCATCTCAATGCTGGCGGTTCATTGATTGTGGAACCAGCAGAAAGATATGAACTGGCAGAATTAAATCTGAAAGCAGGTCAACGGGCAAAATCATCTTCGGCGTTTGTAACTGCACTCAAATTGCTAGAAACAGGGATGAGCTATCTACCTGAAAATAGCTGGCAAGATAATTATTTACTTACCTTTAATCTATATTTACAAGTTGGAGAAGCAGAATTTTTAAATGGAAAATATGAGGAAGCTTTGCTGATTTTTGAGCAGACTTTCAGCCAGGTTAAAACTACTCTTGATATGTGTCGAGTGAATGAATATCGAATTATATGTTATCGGATGGAGAATGATTTAAACTCTGCATATAAAATTGGGTTAAACACCTTGGAACTTTTAGGCTTGGAGTTTACAGCTTATCCCGATGATGCATATCTGTTGGAAAAACTTAATCAAACCAAAAAAGTGATTGGCGATCGCTCAACTTTTAGTCTTGCAGAATTACCGCCAATGCAAGACGAAGAGAAGTTAATGGCTCAACGCATTTTAAAAGAAGTTTGGCCTATTGCCTACTTTTTAGGATCTAAAGCGTTGCATATCACATCAATGAATATAACTCAACTTTCAGTTCAGTATGGCAACTCACCAATTTCGGTATTTGGCTATATGCTTTATGCTTTTAATTTGGTGTTTCAATATGGTGAGGTAGATTCGGGTTATGAGTTTGGGGAGCTATCTTTACATTTACATGAAGTTTTAAGAACTAAGGAATTAGAAGCAAATATTTTAAATATGTGGGGCGGTTTAGTTTGTCACTACAAAGACCATATTAGCGAGAGTAAACCTTATTTATTGAAGGGATTTAATAGTGGTTTAGAAACAGGTTCTTATCAATGGTCTGGTTATTGCTCAGTTAATTTTTTATGGCAATGTTTATTTGGAAATGAATCTTTAGAAAAAACCGCAGAAGTAGCCGAAGATTTTATTCCTAGCCTCCGCAAGATTGACAGAAATATGTTGAACTACCATCTGCTGGCTATGGAAGCGATCGCTAACCTGACTAAGCCAGCAAAAAAGATTGACGAACTTGTGGGAACTTGGGCAGATGAACGGCAAGTGTTAGAGTTTGCACTGGCATCTTCGGATATGTTGAGTGCCTTTGTAGTTTACATCTATAAACTTGCGCTCTGTAACTGGTATGGAGAATATACCAAAGCTGTTGAGTATGGAGAGAATGCAGAACAATTTGTTGGGGGAGCGCGAGGGATTTTTATTAATCCTGTTTTCTATTTTCACCAAAGTATTGCCTTAGCAGGGGCTTATGCGGAGCTAGATACCGCAACTCAAGTTATTTATCTGCATAAACTAAATGCAAATTTAGAAAAATTCCAACAATGGGCAATGCACTGCCCAAGCAATTATCAACACAAGTTCCTGCTGATTCAAGCTGAAATTGCTCGAATTGGTAAACAAGATTATCAGGCAATGGAACTGTATGACAAGGCGATCGCTTCTGCTGCTGAAAACGGTTATTTACAAAATGAAGCCTTAGCAAACGAACTCGCATTTCGATTTTACTTAGCCAAGGATAGGAAAAACTTTGCCAAAATTTATTTAAAAGAAGCCCGCTATTGCTATTTAAAGTGGCAAGCTACGGGTAAAGTTCGGCAACTGGACGAACAATATTCCCAAATTTTTAGAGATCCAGTCGAGCGGCGTATAGCTACAAAGCAGATTCAGGATATTTCTGAAGTTAAAACCCAAACTCTAGATATCAGCACAGCGATTAAAGCATCCCAAGCACTCTCAAGCGAGATGGAGTTAAATCCTCTGCTGGAGAAGATGATGACGATTGCGATCGAGAATGCTGGGGCCCAAATGGGTTATCTACTTATAAAACGGGAGAACCAGTGGGTGATTGAAGCCGAAGGAAGCATTGATCGAGATGAAGTGACAGTGCGATCGTCGAGTCTGTTTCAAGTAAAGCATAAACTACCAGTTTTGCTAATTAACTATGTTGAAAGAACAAAAGAAAATTTGGTTTTAGACGATGCTAGCCACACAGAGCGTTTTGTGAGTGACAAATATATTATTGCCAATCAACCCAAATCAATTTTGTGTTTGCCTTTCGCTCATCAGGGTAAGCTAACTGGAGTTCTTTACCTGGAAAATAACCTCACCACCGGAGTTTTTACCGCAGAGCGATTAGAGATACTAAACTTATTAACTTCGCAAGTTTCCATCTCTATAGAAAATGCTCGGCTCTACACAAATTTGCACATCTACTCCCAGGAGTTAGAGATTTCAGAAACACAAGCGCGTGAAAAAGCAAAAGAGTTAGAACACACCCTCGATGAATTGAAGCTCACCCAGTCTCAGATGGTGCAAAGCGAAAAAATGTCTAGCTTGGGGCAGTTGGTGGCAGGCGTTGCTCACGAAATCAATAACCCAGTCAGCTTTATCTACGGCAACCTTACTTACGTTAATAATTATGTCAAAGACTTGATGAGCGTAGTACAACTTTATCAGCAGCAAAACCAGAATTTACCGCCTAAAGTTCAGGATGAGATAGATGCGGTTGACTTAGATTTTTTGATGGAAGACTTACCTAAGTTGTTGGCTTCTATGAAAGTCGGAACCGATCGCATTCGCCAGATTGTATTATCTTTACGAAACTTTTCCCGCCTAGATGAAGCTGAAGTCAAAGCCGTTGATATCCATGAGGGCATTGATAGCACCCTGATGATTTTGCAAAATCGGCTTAAACCCCAACCAGATTCTCCCGGAATTCAGGTAATACAGCAGTACGGCAACCTGCCACCCGTAGAATGTTACCCTGGGCAACTGAATCAGGTATTTATGAACCTGATCGCAAATGCTATCGACTCTTTAGAAGAATTTAACAAATATCGGACTTATGCCGATATCGCACGTGAGCCAAGTATCATTACAATTCGTACTACTGTTGAAGGCGATTTTGCCGTCATCCGCATTGCTGACAACGGCTCTGGCATCAGTGAAAATGTGGGGCGGCAACTCTTCACACCCTTTTTTACCACCAAACCTGTTGGTAAAGGCACTGGTTTAGGGTTATCTATTAGTTACCAGATTGTGACTAATAAGCATCGAGGGCAGTTGGAGTGTGTATCGGTTTTAGGACAAGGGGCTGAATTTATTGTCTCTATCCCCCTTCAGGCAAGGTAGGGGAGGCAGGGGGAGCAGTGAAAAATTGCTTTGTTGGGTTGCGCTTTGCTTAACCCAATAAAGCCCTCGAAATGTTGGGTTAAGCAAAGCGCAACCCAACCTACACAACCAACTTTTCTCCCCCTGCTCCCTACTCCCCAGTCTCTAACAAATAAATTAGTGCTTCTACTAAAGCCTGATTTTGTTCATCAGTACCAACAGTAATGCGTAATTTATCATCTAATCCAGGCTGCTTGAAGTAGCGGATTAAAATTCCCCGTTCCTTGAGTTTTTGATAGAGATATTCTGCGTTTGCTTCTCTTGGCTGTACCAGCAAAAAGTTAGCTTGGGAATCCCAAAGGTGAAAACCTAAGTGTTTTAAGTCTGTTGCTAACTGATTCCGCGATGCTTTAATCTTTGCCACACAAGCATTTTTATAAGCTTGATCGGTAATAGCAGCCGTGCCAACTGCACAAGCGATCGCATCAATGTTATAGCTATCTTTCACTTTAAACAATCCCTGCAACAGCTTGGGATTTGCCACCCCAAATCCCAACCGCAATCCAGCCAACGAGTACCCTTTAGAAAGTGTGCGAATTACGATGACGTTTTCGTAATCCTTTACCAAAACCAATGCATTCTCTTCTGTAAAATCTATATATGCTTCGTCAATCACTAAAACTCCAGATAACTCGCTAGCTAATTTTCGCAGATCATTTGTTGCTACCACATGCCCCGATGGACTATTAGGCGATGCAATGAATGTCACAGTTCCATTGGCAGCAACCAGTTCTTCCAAAGGTAAACTGTAGTCATCGCTGTAAGGAACCTCAATAATTTCCGCACCTTGCATTTCTGATAACGTGCGATATAGCACGTAAGTTGGCATCGGATAAAGTACTTTCTTTCCAGGTTCTGCACAGGCTCGAATCACCACACTCAACAATTCGTCACTGCCATTTCCTACAATTATCCAATCGCTAGGAACACCTAAAACTTTACTTGCAGCTTCCCGAAACTCCCCCCCGAAAGGTTCTGGATACCGCCGCAACCACTCGCCATCGATATTTTGCAGCACAGCTAGCGCCGCCGGCGAAGGAGGATAAGGGTTTTCGTTACTGTTGAGTTTAATAATCTGTGTACCGCGTTGAGGCTGCTCACCAGGAATGTAGCTAGCCATTGCATCAACATTAGAGCGAAAGTACTTGATCATAGAGCATGAGAAATGGAAAAAACAGATTCAATTTTGGATTTTAGATTTTAAATTTTAGATTCACTCTAGCGATTTGAGACTTTAAAAACTTGAGTGATTTTCAGATGCCCTCCTCATAATCAGTATCGATAAAATTGATTTTTTCTTTCAACCTATCAAAAACCCTCTTGGGAGAATTACATAATTCTGATTCAAGTATTTCAAGCTTAAAAGGCTCACAGGAGGCGTAACAGTAGCCGTCTTCTGTGTAAAAAATTTCTAGCAGTATTTCTTGGTGTTTTTCGTAGAGTACTGTCATGTCAAAATTTCGTTTTTGTCTCTTGTCGGCTGTACCATCTATAGCATCGTTCCGAATGAGTAGCATTTGAGTAGCACGATCACTGGTTGCGAACGCTAAAAATGAAGGATTACATACTTAGGGACTTCCAGGAAATAAATTATCCAATCTTGTGGGGTGGGCAACTTGCCCGCCTTTGACTATGGGCGGGCGAGACGCCCACCCCACAATAAATAGTTGTATATTTTTTTATTTGGAAGTCCCTTAATTGAGTAGCGGATGAGTAGCAAAAGCCTGACAACCGCCTGAAGTGCTTGGTAGGCAACCATCCTATTAAGTTGTGTATGGAATTGGTGGAAATGCAGAATTGGTAAATGAAAAAGTTAGGAGTTAGGAGTTAGGAGTTTTTAATTAATTATTTTGCTCATAACTCATAACTAAATTTTATAGAGTGTACATTAAATCAGCAAAACCATAGAGGCTGATGATGAGTAATAGCGATGCTGTTAGTTGGGTAATTCGCCTCTGGGGTGAGGGGGCGATCGCTTCTCGCACTAAGATAGAAATAGATGCCCCAACTACTAAGCTCAAGCCTAAGATTAAATAGGGTCTATCGGGTAAAATACTGGCTATTGCCAACATAGCGATCGCTAATAAGAGCATCAATAATTCTACAAACCTGGGCGGGTTGTATTGGCTAGATAGAACAAAGCTGTTAAACCAAAAAGACCAAAATCTCATAATCAGTGTTTATTTAAAAGTTATGAGTTATGAGTTATGAGTTATGTAGTCAGTGCTGAATGAGGAATTAAAATTGTGAGTCATGAAGCAGCTTTGCATTCAAAACTCCTCACTCCTAAATCCTCACTCCTAACTTTTAGCTCCTAGCTCCTAACTTTTGACCTGTGCCGTTTTTTTGTGCAATATCACTTTCTGGTAGTTCAACCCCAAAGACGCGGCTAAAAACTTTGGCGACTTTGTAGCCAGAATCAATCGATTCTAAGGGGTCTTTCCGCAGCCTGTGACGCAAGCATAGCGTAATTACGCGGTGGATATCATCAACTGTAACTTCTGTACGTCCTTCATAAGCTGTTAAGGCTTTGGCGGCGCGGTTACTAACAATGTCACCCCGTAAACCATCTACATCAAGTTCAGAACAGACTTCAGAAATTTTTACCCGTAGTTCATAGTCAATTTTGACTTCTGGCAAAAGCTGTTGAGCATTGACAATTTGCTCTTGCAGTGCTTCTTGCTGGGGTTTGTAATTTTCGAGAAATCCTGGAGGATTTTGGTCAAAATCAGCCCGTTGTTCTACGATTTGCACCCGCAAGGTTGGTTCTTTTACGGTGTGAATTTCTGCGTGCATCCCAAAGCGATCGAGCAATTGCGGGCGTAGTTCGCCTTCTTCTGGGTTTCCAGAACCCACAAGAACGAAACGCGCAGGGTGACGAATAGAAATACCTTCTCGTTCTACAGTGTTCCATCCACTCGCGGCGGAATCTAGTAGCACGTCTACGAGGTGGTCATCTAGTAAGTTGACTTCATCCACATAGAGAATGCCTCGGTTGGCCTTTGCCAGCAGTCCCGGTTCAAAAGCTTTGACACCTTCAGATAAAGCTTTCTCAATATCGATTGTGCCACAAACTCGGTCTTCTGTGGCTCCTAGCGGTAGGTCTACCATTTGGACTTTTTTGTGAGCTACAGGAATTTGGTCCCCTTGTTCTAACATTTGGCGGACTTCATCGCTCATCAAGTCGGGGTCGCTAGGATCGCTACTGAAAGGGTCATTGGCAACCACAGAAATTTCTGGCAGCAGATCCGCTAGCGCCCGGATAGTTGTGGATTTTCCGGTGCCGCGATCGCCCATGATCATTACACCACCAATTTTGGGGTCAATCACGTTCAATAGCAACGCCAGTTTCATTTCTTCCTGGCCCACAATTGCCGTAAAAGGAAATACCACGCGACGCGCACTTGCCGTGGATTGAGCAGTTGGACTCACTAAATTACCTTAACAATATTTTTCTTATTACAGTTCTCTATTGTGACACAGGTGGGGTGTGAGGGAATGTGGAACGAGCAAATTTTGTAAAGCGACGTAAAGCGCGATGAGAGCCAAAACCAACACAATTTGCGTAGGAATCACTAATAAATGTCCCTTCAAAATATAGGAGCAATTACTTTACAGAGAGCATGATGCACAACGATGTCACGATCGGGAGCGGCTGAAATCATTCGCGGTTTGGGTTCAAAAATTTGAAATGTGGTGTAGTTCCCAGGAGAGTATGTTTTTGACTGTAATTCTTGTTGCAGTTGAAATAACTCTTGCTCTAGATTTCTGATGGTACTGCGATCGCTGCATAAAATCGACATGGTAATTTTAATTGCAATCAAACAACTTCAAGCTTGACTCCAATCTTGCAATAGTGCTTCAATTCTACCGAAATGACGCTGATTATGAGTAATCATAACTAGATTATTAGCGATGTCTTACGACAAGCCGCTTTGCGTCTACGCAACCCCAACAATGAGCAAGTCAATATCGTCGATGGGAATCCCTTGGAGGCGCAAGTCTGCGTAGATATCTGCCGATAGGGTGACTGATTGTTCAGTAAGAGGCAGCGGTAGCGTTGTGGCTGTTAGTTTCTGAGCTAAGGGCTTGTGTAAAAATAACCTGAACAATTTTCATGTGAAAGCTATATTTAGCAACCTATTCCAAATCAAATTTGTACAACTTATTTTTACATGCTGCCTTAGTCGAAATCCGTGAATCATCTCATAGAGTTGTGCTAACTTAGCATCTGGGATTTGCTGCACTTATTGTAAGACTTTAACTCTCCATTCAGAATGGTTGATTAGCTAATCTCTCCTGATTTCCCAATCAAATAGACATCTCCAGAAATTAAATTAAATATGTGTTATCCAGAACCCTTGTAGAGACGTAGCACTGCTACGTCTCTACATTCATTTTCGGAGATGTCTAATGCAGAACATGGAAATAGTGAAACCCAAAATCATATCAGGTTAACGTTGGGTTTCACTAAATTCAACTAGCTTGATTAGGCGGTGTTGCTTCCGGTGGCGTTTGGGCCGGGGGAGCGAGTACCGCATCGGGAGCAATTTCTTCTACAGCAATCGGTTGCTTATCCTCAATTTCAAAATCTGGTTGCGCTGCTTCCACCAATTCAGGAGATGGGGGATGTGGTGGAATCGCTTTCGGTACACTCTCGATTTTTGCTTCGGTGTCAGTAGTAACTGTCTCCTCTACTGGTTGTTCTGGTATGGTAGTAGTTTTGTCGATAATCTCAACAGCAGGTTTCTTTGCTGGTACAGAGGTAATGCCTTCAGGTTTGGGGGTTGTGGGTGTTTTTTTACTCCCAGTCTGTTGCACTTTATCTTTCACGCCACTGAAGGTGCTACCAAGACCTTTTTGCAACTGGCCCAGCCGTTCCTGAAGGGAGAACTTATTTACCTGTTCCTGAATGCCAGTTTTCACCGTCTCAGCACTGGGTACTTGGGTTTGCTGTGGCTGGGGAGTCAATTGGCGACGTAATGATAGAGTTTGCCAGCCAAACCAGACCAAAAGAGCCACACTAGCTACATGACCCAGTAATAAACCCCCAGTAATGCGTGGTGCAAATACCCATAAAACTAAGGCGTAGAAAAGTCCTACACCACTCCAGATAAAGTCATTCTTGCGGTGGATTTCTGGAAAAAAGAAAGCTGCTATGTAAATAGCTAAACTACCAAAACCGACCACCAAAGCTAGGACAAATGCCAGCATTATTTGGTTACTCCTTTCATTATTGGGGATTGGGGATTGGGTATTGGGTACTAGGAAAGAATTTCTCACTCCCCAGTCCCCAATCCCTTAATTAACAATTTTGCAAGTCAATTGTTGATTTAGATACAAATTAAAATTAATTATCCCTGTTAGTTGTGGATTTTTGTCATTTATATCAAGTCTTAAGGTCTTCTTTAGGGGAGAAGGGAAAATATCGGACTACCCTTAAAGTAAAAGGATCTGCAAGAGTTAGCCAGAAATTTTTTATGACACTACAAAGCTTTGGTGTGATTGGATTAGCCGTTATGGGTGAGAACATCGCTCTAAACGTGGAGCGCAATGGCTTCCCAATTGCAGTTTACAACCGCTCCCGAGAAAAAACGGATGCGTTTATGGCGCAGCGTGCGCCAGGAAGGAACGTCAAAGCCGCCTTTACTCTGGAAGAATTCGTTGCCTTATTGGAACGTCCCCGCAAAATTCTAGTAATGGTGCAAGCTGGTAAGCCAGTGGATGCGGTGATTGCTCAACTCAAACCCTTGTTAGACGAAGGCGATATCATTATCGACGGTGGCAACTCTTGGTTTGAAGATACGGAACGACGCACTCAGGAATTAGAACCCGCTGGGCTTCGGTATCTTGGTATGGGTGTCAGTGGCGGTGAAGAAGGGGCGCTGAATGGACCCTCGCTGATGCCTGGAGGTACAACAAGCTCTTACGAGTTTCTATCACCAATTTTCAACAAAATTGCTGCCCAAGTCGATGATGGCCCTTGTGTAACCTATATTGGCCCTGGTGGTTCTGGCCACTATGTCAAAATGGTACACAACGGCATTGAGTACGGCGATATGCAGCTAATTGCTGAAGCCTACGACTTGCTGAAAAATGTCGCTGGATTAAACCCTAGTCAGCTACATGACGTGTTTGCTGAATGGAACACTACCGATGAACTCGATTCATTTTTGATTGAGATTACGAAGAATATCTTCCCATATATTGACCCAGAAACAAATAAACCCCTGGTGGATTTGATTGTTGATGCAGCAGGTCAAAAGGGAACTGGACGCTGGACTGTGCAAACTGCATTGGAATTGGGAGTTGCTATTCCCACAATTACAGCAGCAGTTAATGCCCGGATTATATCTTCGATTAAAGATGAGCGCGTTGCAGCATCGAAAGTCCTTACAGGCCCCAGTGGCAAGTATGACGGGCAAACCAAAGACTTTATCAACAAAGTCCGCGATGCTCTCTATTGCTCAAAAATCTGTTCTTATGCTCAAGGGATGGCCTTGCTATCCACAGCTTCAAAAACATATAACTGGAATTTGGATCTGGGCGAAATGGCGCGGATTTGGAAAGGTGGTTGTATTATTCGCGCTCGCTTTTTGAACAAGATTAAGAAGGCTTTTAGCGAAAATCCAGCTTTGCCTAACTTGCTGTTAGCTCCCGAATTTAAGCAGACAATTCTCGACAGACAGACTGCTTGGCGGGAAGTGATTGCGACAGCTGCAACAGTAGGAATTCCAGTACCCGCATTTAGTGCATCCTTGGATTATTTTGACAGCTATCGCCGCGATCGCCTACCTCAAAACTTGACTCAAGCACAACGCGATTACTTCGGCGCACATACCTACCTGCGTCTTGATAAGCCTGGAAGTTTCCATACCGAATGGGTACCAATTGATGAGGCTAAGAAAAAATAGGCTTTCACGCCTCTAAATTCTCAGTTTATTTACGTGTGACTCTAGATACTAGGGTCACTTTTTTTAACAAATTACAGAAGACACAGGACGATACTGCTCGCTTAAGGAAAATATAGAGGGCTACGCTTTGTTAAAATCGCTATTGGCAGATGAAGCGACTAAATGTAGCCTAAAATTGAGCAGGAATGATGACCTATGGAACCGATCGGTATCCCTCATCACCAAGACTATCTGAAAGCGATTTGGGACGGCATCACGGTTGAGTACATGCGCTCGAACGAAACCGGCGACTATGATGCCACGTTTCCAAAACAGACGATAGGAGTGGCACTGGCTCCTCAAGAGCGGGTGGTGTGGCGTGTGGATGGAGGCTCTAGCCAGACAACACCCTTGATGCCCGGAAGCGTTTTTCTTTACTCATCAAGCGAATTTATCTGGTCATATCGTGAGGGCAATAGTGAATGTGTACATCTGACCCTCAATCCTCATTTGCTAAACCGAGTGGCAGCAGAGTCTTCAACCTCGAAGGGTGTAGAAATTGAATACCAGGTCTTATTTGCAGATCCAACGATTCTGCACATAGCACACCTGTTTAAATCCGAGCTACTCAACGGTGGACTGGCTGGACAACTGTTAACTGAGTCGCTGACAAATGTACTGGCGGTACATCTGCTGCGAAATTACAGTGGATTGATGACGCAGCCCAAGCTGGAAGCAGGGACATTAGACGGGCTGATGCTGAAACAGCTCAAAGATTTTATTGAAGAGAACCTGGCTGAAGACTTGACGATTGCTAGACTAGCAACGGTCGCGCATGTCAGTCCATTTCACTTTGCCCGTGAGTTTAAGGCGGCTACAGGTCAAGCACCGCATCGCTATGTGATTCAGCAACGAATCGAGCGGGCAAAACTGCTGCTCTCGGTAACGCGGCTTTCAGTATCAGAGGTAGCCTATCGAGTCGGCTTCTCGAATCAAAGTCACTTCACGGCGCAATTCCGCAAAGCCACAGGCACCACTCCGAAAGCCTATCGCGATCGGTTTTGAACGAATCAGCAAGATTTTGATAAAGCGCAGCAAGAATTGGTCGTGCTTTGTCAAACCTATTTCTTTAACCTGACATTAGCAACAGATTAGGAGAAACCCAAATGGCTCGTAAGACAAACCCAATCAATCGCCGCAGACTCATTTTAGGTGGTGGCACGATCGCTGGAATGACAGCGTTCGCAACTGTCACTCCCAAGGCTCAAGCCAATACTCAACAACCGTTGGTTTCCACAATCGAAACTAGTTCTAACGGCAGGTTTGCAGACAAAATCCTGCTGATTACGGGAGCCACTTCAGGCATTGGCGAAGCCACCGCGAGAGCGTTCGCTAAAGAAAGG
Organism: Nostoc sp.; assembly: GCF_036917635.1. Lineage (GTDB taxonomy): Bacteria > Cyanobacteriota > Cyanobacteriia > Cyanobacteriales > Nostocaceae > Nostoc. Next base: position 90,861 of record NZ_JBALCW010000067.1, on the reverse strand, counting down.
GCGATCGTGCATTTCTGTGGTCGGCGAGAGGCGCTTGGAGAACAAGTTGCTCAAAGCATTAGATCGACAGGTGGACAAACCACTTATCAAAGAGCTGATGTCCGCAATGAGCAGGATATGCGATCGCTAGTTGAAACTTGTGTTGCAAAATATGGTCGCATCGATATCGCCTTTAACAATGCAGGTATTGAAAGTAAGCCTCTCACGGTTGCCGAGCAATCTCTAGAGGGTTGGATGAACGTCATGACAACGAATGCAACAGGGACATTTCTATCCATGAAATATGAAATCCCAGTCATGCTCAAACAGGGAAATGGCGTGATTATCAATAACGCATCTGTTTCAGGGCATGTTGGTTTTGCCACGATCGCGCCCTACAGCGCCAGCAAACACGCTATTATGTCTCTGACTAAAGTTGCCGCTTTAGAGTATGCGAACAAGAATATTCGGATTAATTCGATATCTCCGGGTGCCGTCGATACGCCTATGCTGCGACGTGCTTTAGCTGCTTGGAAAACTGACTTTGAAACGGTTGCTCAAGAATATCCAATTAAGCGCATTGTTCAGGTAGATGAAATTGCAAAAACCGTTTTGTGGTTAAGTTCTGCTGATCCCACTTGTATTATTGGTACCGATATCGATGTCACAGGCGGTTATCTCACCAAATAACTCAAACTTTTCAACAACCAATCTCTTATTTGCGAACTTATTAACCAGGAATATGCACTATGCAATACACAACATTGGGGCACACAGGTTTAGTCGTCTCGCGGCTGGCGTTTGGGGCAATGACCTTTGGGGAAGGACAACTCGTACCGGGCGTGACGAACAACATTGATCAGTCGATCGCCGATCAAATGGTCGATCGAGCTTTAGATGCAGGTATCAATCTCTTTGATACGGCGGATGCCTATACTAATGGACAATCAGAGATCATCTTGGGTAAAGCATTAAGTGATCGCCGCAATCAAGCCATAATTGCTACTAAAGTTGGATTTCGCACTGGCAATGCTATTACCGACACTGGGCTTTCCTATCGCCATATTCTTGCCTCTGCGGAAGCTAGCCTGAAGCGGTTAGATACTGACTACATCGACTTCTACCAAATCCACATTCCCGATCCGCTAACTCCACCCGAAGAAACTGTGCGAGCTTTAGATGATTTGGTACAACGCGGATTGGTGCGCTATGTGGGCTTCTGTAACCTCCCCGCCTGGAAAGCAGCTCGCTGGTTAGGGATTCAGGAACGGCAGGGCTATGCCCGATTTGTGGGAGCGCAGATGTACTATTCGCTACTGGGGCGGGATCTGGAGCATGAAATTGTACCGTTTGTCGAAGAGACAGGCATGGGGGTGTTGGTCTGGAGTCCGCTAGCAGGTGGTTTCTTAAGCGGAAAATATACCCGCGAGAATCCTACTCCTGCAGGAGCAAGGCTCAACGAGTTTAAGATTCCCCCGATTAATGTTGAGCAGGGCTATGAAGTCGTTGATATGCTGAAGCAGATTGCCCAAAATCACAGTGCAACTCCAGCACAGGTGGCGATCGCCTGGATGCTGACCAAACCTTTCGTTTCTTCAATCATCATCGGCGCAAATAAGATACAGCATTTAGATGATAACTTGGGTGCTGTAAAACTGAAGCTATCTGCTTTTGAACTTGACCAGTTAGAGATATTAACCAAGCCGCAACCTCTTTACCCTGGTTGGATGCAGACAATGGGCTGGGATGCCAAAGTTAAAGCCGGACTGGATTCTGAATCAGGCAGTTAAATTCACCCTGATTGTAGTGCAATCATTTATATGCAGCAGATCATAAAAATTCTGCCTCACCAATTATGCAGACGGCAAGCGGTAGAATCAGTTTACAACTAACAACTAACAACTGACTATTGATTTGGCGTATTATTCTTCCCAAGATATTTGGCTTTCAGCTCCTCTAATTCTTCGTCTATTACACTTTTACTTTCAGGTTGAGGTGTGGGGTTTTGTGGCTGTATTTTATTTGGTTGAGGTTTGCTGCTACCCAAAAATTGAGTTTTCATTTCTTCTAATTCTTGGTCAATTTGACTAGGAGATTTCGAGACAAAAGCGGCTGGAGAATTGGGTGGTGATTGAGGGATGATTTTTGGCGCTATAGCTGGTGTGGCTGCTACTTGCAACTGTTGATTTAAGTCTTTGATAACTTCGTCTACTGTTTGATAACGCCGAATTGGAATGCTTTCTAGCATCTTGTTGAGAATGCGACTCAACTGATTACTGACGGGAGTTTGCAAGTATTGCTGCCAAACCCATGTACCATCATTGGTATTGTATGAATCGAAGGGCGATCGCTGAGTTAATAAATTAATACAAGTAGCACCCAAGCTGTAAATATCGCTGGCAAAAATAGCCCTACCTCTCATTTGTTCAGGTGCAACATATTCTGGACTACCAATACTTGTACCAGTTTTATTTAAGGCAGTGCCAATGGCAGATTTAGCAGCACCAAAATCTACTAAAACTAGATCCCCCCAACCCCCCTTATTAAGGGGGGCAATATTTTCTTCCCCCTTTTTCAAGGGGGGACTGAGGGGGGATCGACGAATAATATTTTCTGGCTTAATATCGCGGTGAATTACGTGTCTAGCGTGACAAAATTTTAATACTGATAATAAATCGTTTAATAGTTGCCAGATTTGCGTTTCATTGAAAGCACCCCTATGTGCTAATTCCTGGGCTAAGTTTTGCCCGTCGATAAATTCTTGTACAAGATACTGCCGGTCTTCTTGGGTAAAATATGCCAGTAGTTCGGGAATTTGAGGATGTTTGCCCAATTCATCTAACTGCACAGCTTCTTGGTTAAATAACTCTACGGCTTTGGCAAGTGTGTTAGTGCCTTGGGCTTGGGGATAAAATTGCTTAATTACGCAGCGTGGTTTTGAGGGTTTATCCTCATCCACAGCTAAGAAGGTTTTGCCAAAACCACCTTGTCCGATTGGTTTGATAGCACGGTAACGTTCTTTGAGGAGTAACTTAGAACCGCAAGTCCGGCAAAATTTGACATCATGAGGATTTTCCGGCTTGGGACAATGGGGATTAAGGCAGTAGCTCATATAGGCGATCGCTCTTATATCTCTTTATTTTACTGGCGTTGAGGGTGGAGACTTCCGCAAATGGGTTAAACTATGAGCGATGTCTACGATGGTCACTGAGCTTGCCGTACCACAACTCTTGGAGACGCTTTGCTCCCCGTGGAAGCAAGCTAGCAAGAGTGTCTCGAAGAGTTGTGCGGGCTATTCGGCGTCGCACTACTAACTACTACAGCGCCGCCAAAATCAAGCTACCATTTTAAAACTTGCAAAAGCCTTGATATACAAAACTTTTGAATGCGTTAATGCGTGACTTCTGCCTTGCTGATTACATCCCCATACCTTCCCCAACTGGATGGAAGTAGAAGGCGAACCCCAACACTGTATAAGCAGCTAATAATAAAGTGCCTTCGAGCCAATTGGATTTACCATCAGAACTAATACTATTTGCAATCAACACTGACACAACCACAGCTACTAATTCAAAGGGTTTAAAATCCAAATCCATTGGTTTACCCAATATCCGCCCTGCTATTACCAACACGGGCGCGACAAATAGGGCAATCTGCATACTTGATCCCACAGCTACCGAAAGGGAAAGATCCATTTTATCTTTCATGGCCACGGTGACTGCTGTAGCATGTTCAGCCGCATTACCAACGATGGGAACCAAAATTACACCTGTAAATAGTGCCGTCAAACCTAGCTGAGATGTGGCCACTTCCAGAGAATCCACTAGCATTTCTGATTCAATTGCCACTAGCAAGGTACATACTAGCAACACACCTACCCACAACATCATATTAGGTTTTACGTGAGGGGTTTCCTCTTCTTCTGTCTCCGCTACACCCACATCATATAAATAGGAGTGGGTTTTCATCGAAAATAGCAGCGTTAGGGCGTAAACCAGGATTAATACTACAGCAACAGCAATAGAAAGATTTTGCAGTGTTTCTTCGTTAATTCCTTGAGAGGTATAATTCATTGCCGTTGGCATTAAAATGGCAATCACCGCCAAATTCATCGAAGCAGCATTCACCCGCGCCACAATTGGCTGAAATGTCTGTTCTTTGTAACGCAGTCCCCCCAAAAGCATGGAAAAACCCATCACCAGTAGTAAGTTGCTAATAATCGATCCCGTGATACTAGCTTTGACTACATCTATTAACCCAGCGTTCAGTGCTACTAGGGCGATGATTAGTTCTGTAGCATTGCCAAAGGTGGCGTTTAACAAGCCCCCCAATGATGGCCCCACTACGACAGCAATTTCTTCTGTGGCTGTACCCATCCAAGCTGCTAAGGGCAGAATTGCTAATCCAGCTGTAATGAAAACTATCAATTCTCCCCACTCCAGAAAGTGGGCTGCTAGGGAAACTGGGATAAATAGTAATAAAACGAAAAGAATAATGTTTTTGGTTGACATTTGTTCTTTTGGGTTGAAGGTATCATTCACAGCGAGCAATCCTAAATTTTAAATTTGGAGTGTTGAATTAAAAATTACTTTCACTCATCACTCCGATATGGTACTCTCAACCGTCTGTAGAGCAATTCAGAAATTGTACTGTTTTCAGTTCACTGCTGTGTATGTAAAATAAGATTGCGATATAAGGAGTTTTTGTAATCTTTTGTTGCAAAAGTATGAATTTAAGTCAAAATTTTACACCCAAAATGGGGTTTAATATATTAAAAGACAATTAAAATTTTGATTAGCGCCCAAAAAGAGAAAACCCCTAACTGAGGCTTTGTTCAATAGACATCTCCGAGAATGAATGTAGAGACGCGAAATTTCGCGTCTCTACAAGGGTTTTAGGTTACGCATATTTAATTTCTGGAGATGTCTAATGGCTAATTACTTTAAGCCTTCAGAAAAAGGGCTGTGCGATAAGGCAGATTTCCCACTACAATAAAACAGCTTTATCAAAATTTGCTGGGATTTCATAGTTGTTATTTATACCGGATTTTGTGTTCCAACTATTGTAGAAAGGTTTACGCACAATGTTTTCGGTGCAACTGCAAGTTTTTTGTTTTGGATAAATATACATGACTTCTGCTGACCAAATGCCAGCTAGTGGCTCAACGTTAACATTACATTCAGATCCCAATAACACCAAAGAAACCGATCCCCTGAGAAAGGCGAATGGTGTTTATGTGACGGTGCATGGTCATTTTTACCAGCCACCAAGGGAAAACCCTTATCTGGACGCAATTGAACGCCAAGCGAGCGCTGCACCTTTCCATGACTGGAATGAGCGGATTCATTGGGAGTGCTATCGTCCAAATGCCTTTGCCAGAGTCTTAAATGACCAAGGCGAAGTGGTGGGGATCGTCAACAATTATGAGTATTTTAGTTTTAATATTGGGCCAACGCTGATGTCGTGGCTAGAACGCTACGATGTGGAGGTTTATCAGCGAATTTTAGAGGCGGATGCCAAGAGTAGCGATCGCTTGGATGGTCATGGGAATGCGATCGCGCAGGTATACAATCACATCATCATGCCTCTGGCGAACGAACGCGACAAATATACCCAAATTCGCTGGGGTAAAGAAGACTTCCGCTCCCGCTTTGGCCGCGATCCCGAAGGGATGTGGCTAGCAGAAACTGCTGTAGACTACCCCACCCTAGAAGCTCTTGTTGCTGAGGGTATTCGCTTCATTGTCCTTGCACCGTCTCAAGCCCTGCGTTGCCGTCCCCTCCCCACTGAAGATCATCCCGATCCTGAATGGATCGAAGTCGGCGGTAGTCAGATTGATTCTACCCGTCCCTATCGTTGTTATTTGCAGCCCACACTCTTACCTTCATCTTCACCTCTGAGTGCGATCAATGAGGGCAATGGGGATACTAACCACTCCCTCCCATACATTGATATTTTCTTCTACGATGGCCCTATATCACGAGACATGGGTTTTAGTGATGTCGTTTATAATTCCAGTCACTTTGCTGGACGGATTGGTTCAGCGGTGCGTGGGGATCATCGTCTGGCACAGTTGATTTCTGTGGCGACAGATGGAGAAACCTTCGGACATCACAAAAAGGGAACTGAGAAAACTTTAGCCTACGCCTTTACCAAAGAGTTTCCTCAACAGGGTTGGACAGTAACGAACTTCGCCCACTACCTCAGCTTAAATCCTCCTGGTTGGGAAGTGGAATTAAAGTCAGTCACAGCCTGGAGTTGCGCCCACGGTGTCGGCAGATGGGAAGATGACTGTGGTTGCGGTGGGGAAGGCTCAGTTTGGCATCAGAAATGGCGTCGTCCCTTGCGGGATTCCCTAAATTGGCTGCGGGATCAGCTAACTGAGGTGTATGTAGAACATGGTAAACAGTTATTTCGCGATCCCTGGCTAGCACGAGATGAATATATCCAAGTATTGCGCGATCGCTCTGCTACCAATGTGAACCGTTTCCTCGCCCGTCATCAAACCCACAAACTAACCGCAGCCGAACAAGTAGACGCTTTGCGCTTGCTAGAAATGCAGCGTCACGCTTTGTTGATGTTCACTAGTTGCGGTTGGTTTTTTGAAGAAATTTCCCGTCCAGAGGGGACACAAATTCTGCGCTACGCCGCCCGTGCTTTGGAATTGGCAGGGGATGTAGCTGGTGTGCAGTTGGAAAAAGGCTTCGTCAAACGTCTTGGTTTAGCCCCCAGTAATGTAGATCAGTTCAAACACGGTGCGGAAATTTATCGGCAACTCGTATTAACTGCCCAACTTGGATTTAAGCAAGTAGCAGCCCATTACGCCATTACTTCCCTATTTACCAATCAGAAACCAGCAGAGGCGCACAATTCCTTACCTAGAAAAGATGCTGCTGATAAACAGTCTCAGCGATACCACAAAAAGGTTTATTGCTATGCAGCCAATGAGTTAGATTACCAAATGCAACGCATGGGATCGCTAACTCTGGCTATAGGAAATTTAAAGCTGGTATCAGAGATTACTTGGGAAAGTGAGCATTTGGTGTTTGCAGTTCTGCATTTGGGAGGCTGGGATTTCCACTGCTGCATTCAACAATTTACTGGGCGGCGTAACTACAGCCAATTAAAAGAAAAGCTGTTTGGGGCGCTAAAACAAGCGAGTGCGGCTCATACTATCTTGGTGATGACACAGCTATTTGGCGAAGAAGCTTTCAGTTTACAGAATCTATTTGCTGAAGAACGCCACCGAATTATGCGGCTGCTTAGTGAGGAAACACTGTCACGTTTAGGACAGTTGTATACCCAAGCGTACCGTGATAATTATGGTGTGCTGATGGCGTTTCATCGAGATGAAATAGCAGTACCGCAAGAATTACAGGTTGCAGCAGATATTGCTTTAGGGCATCGCTGTTTGATGACATTACGATCGCTTGAGCAAGATATCGCTGATCCCCAAAAGAGTTGGAATCACATCTTAGAATTGGAGGCGATCGCTACTGAAGCAAAACATCTGCGTTGTCGGCTGAATATTCCCGACGGTAAGCAGATGTTAGAACAATTAATTGCGCGATCGCTCTGGCAATTGTTGCACGACGCCAATGGTAGTTTTAATGCAGATATCCAACTGTTGGAGAGATTGATTGATGTCGGGGATCAACTAAATATTGATGTTTCCCTACAGCGATCGCAGGAACTATACTTTAGTTGTCTGCAAAGTCAGATAGCGCCGGTGTGTATAACTAGCTTTGGTAATGAAGCAGATAATCAGTGTCTTCAGTTGCTCAAGTTGGGCAAAAAGTTAGCCGTTGATGTCAGCGCGATCTCAAATCAGTTGGCATAAATGTAGTGGCAAGCAGTACATTGGTGTCAACTTCAGCCATAATAAGCAGTTTGTAGTGGGGACTGAAGTCCCCCAAGACAGGACTAAAGTCCTTACTACGAACGAACATTTTTATTCAGCTTGATTTACCAGACAAGTGTTTAACTAAACTTGATATTACTTAACGTGGGAGCGATCGCAATGGTAGGGATAAAGCCACTCACACTTGAAGAGTCCGTGGGTATGTTTCTCAAAAAAGGTTCCTGCATGGCGCCCAGGTGATATATCGATCCCAGCTTTAGTTTTAATCTCATATAACCACGGAAAGCCTACTACTAAAACAGCTATGACAGCGAAGAGGTAGAGAATTGTAGTTTTAATATTGAGGAATCTTAGGGAATTGCTATTGTGATTTTGTGGCATAAGTAGGTAGGCAAGATAAAAGCAAACTATGTAACGAAAAGTAAAATCTCTGTATTTGGCTCGTAGTTGCGCCCTCTTGCGCTTTAGCGCAACTACGAGCCAGTGATGATTATTTGCGCCCACTTACTTAGATAATCAGAAACTAATAGCCCATCCGATCCTAACCTAAAGCTGAAAATATCGCCGGAAGCGGGGATCAATGTTATCTGTTTTCTGCTGATTGCAGGTTAAACAAAGGGTTTGTAAATTGCTGATATCATGTTGACCGCTAGGGGCAAGGGGAATGATATGGTCAATACTGAGGTTAGTTTCTATAGTAGTTTTACCGCAGCGTTGACACTGGTATTTGTCACGTTGAAAAACATATTTCTTTACTTCCGGCGGGATACGAATACGGGGAGTTTTGCTCATTTTCTCTCTAGTTGCTAAGAAATTCTTCCAAGCTGGGAACATCTACCCAACTTGCTTTTTGATGCGATTCATGAGATAAATCCATCAATAACTGAGAATAAATTCCTTCTCGCAGCGATGGTATAATTTCTTGATTGTGGTCAATTCCTTGCATCCATTGGTCTACTACGCGGATAAATGCCGAAATGCGCCCATCAGCATAATTTTTGGGAAAAATTAACCGATTTGGTATTTCTATTTCCGTCAAAGGTTTACCTACCTGGGAACTCCAAACACGAAAACCGTGGATATAATCTTTTTGATTTTCACTGCCTACAATTAATGTACCGCGATCGCCATATACTTCTACCCAATGAGTTCTTGGTGCATGAACCACCGCACTGATAGAAAGTTGGCAAGGTGTACCATCTGCTAATTCCAGTGTTAATATACAGTTGTCATCTGTATCCACTGGCTTGGATTCCCCACTAACAGGGTCAACTCGTGTAGGAATAGCAGTAGTTAAATGGGCGTTTAATCTACGGACTGGGCCGAATAACCAGTGAATATAATCGAAGACGTGGGAACCCAAAGATCCCAATGCACCGCCTCCTTTATTCTTATCAGAATACCAATTCCAAGGGCGGGAAGTATCAGCACGAGAAGAACCTAACCAATCAATTTTAATTAAGCGCAACTTACCCACATAATTTTCTGACAACAATTCAGCAAACAACTGCCATCCTGGTACAAAGCGAAATTCAAAATCTACAGTCGCAATTACGCTTTTTTGTTTAGCTAACTGATAAAGTTCTTTAGCCTCAACTGCATTTAAAGTTGTCGGTTTTTCTAAAAATAAATGTTTCCCAGCTTGCAATACAGTTTTTGCCATTTCATAGTGCAAAAATGGCGGCGTCGAGATGCTAACTGCTTGCACTTCTGGTAATGCCACAATATCTGTAAGTGAATCGGAAGCGTGGGGGATATTATGGGATTCTGCTATAGTTTTAGCTTTATTTATATCTCGGTGATAAACAGCAACTACCTCAGTTTGAGGATGTGCTTGGAATCCAGGGATGTGGACTTTTTGACCAAATCCAGTGCCTGCGATCGCAATCCCAATCATATCATTATTTACTCCTATAATTATTGAACAGAATAAAGGCGTCAGTCGTCAGAATATTGTCTCTAAAAAAGCCAAATAAGAGCTTAAAACCTGAGTATTCCTCTGTCATAGTTTTCGGTAAGAGGTTATATTTCCCAGACTATACCTTTTTCTGGCAGCAGCGCAACTTCTAAAGCTTTGAGGACTTTATCAAGAGCGATGTCTACGACGGGCTATTTATTCGGCGTCGCAATCTGAAGACAGTCTGCCATAGACTGAGTACTGGCACAAGCAACCGGATTTTGGGATACCCAATAGCAAGGTTCATCTAGAAGTTACGCACAAGATATCCGCTCTACGTGGTAAAGTTAATAACACTAACGGATTTTCAATATGCAAGTTCAAATAACTGTAGTTGCGTTGCTTGCCGCCGTAGGCATCGCACTAATGTTAGTGGGTGCTAAAAATCTAGAAGCTCTTGCAGACTCGCAATCTTCTACTCAGGATACATCTAGTGGTATTGTGACCCCACAAGCTACGATCCATATAGGAGAGTATCCCAAATATGCTGATTATATAGGGGGGACTTCAGGAGATAACCAGACCCTTGAATTTTCCCAAAAAGTTGTCAAAGACATCCAAATTCGTTTTATTAATGACAAAGGTGAGTTGTTTGATGATAAAGGTCAGCCGATCAAAGGGCGGACTCAGACAGATTTTATCATTGGTTTGCTAAGACTCAAACCTGGTCAAGTATTCCGTGAAGATTTACTTCAAGCAGACTTGCAACGATTGAGGAGATTAGAGTCATTTAATCAAGTAAATGTCGATCGAGAAGAAGATGCAAACAGTGTTAATATCATCTATAAAATCAAAGAGCGTCACTTTCCTTCTCTAATATTAGGAGGCGGAAATAACGATGATGTTGGGCTATACGGTCGCGTGGGTTACAAAGATGCAAATATTAGCGGTCTTAACGATAAATTAGATACAACTGTACAGTTGAGCAGTAAAGATGTCCAGTTTAATGGTCAATTCACTAGTCCTTATCGTCCTGGAGAACCAAACCGCTTAGGCTATAGCATTAGAGGTTTTCGTAGTCGAAATATATCGGGAACGTTCAACGAAGATATCAGATTGTCTAACGGCAACAAAGTGCGAGAGGGAAGATTTGGCGGTTCTGTGGCACTTTTACGAGGTTTTGATAAGTGGAATACATCAGTGGCTCTCAACTATACCAGAATTAGCCTACGCGATGGAGAATATAACGTTGTACAAGTGGATAGATTAGGGAGTCCCCTATCTGTGAGCGGTACTGGTATTGATGATCTATTTACAGTATCATTTGCTGTATCCAGAGATCAACGCGATCGCAAAGACAATCCGACTCAAGGATCAATCCTCACCCTCAGCACAGAACAAGCGATACCTATTGGACTAGGCAATATTTCCAGCAACCGCCTACAGGGAGACTATATTCAGTATTTACCAGTCAGTTGGATAGGGAATGGTAGACTAACTGACAATCCAGAAATGTTGGCGATTAATTTACAAATTGGTACGACTGTTGGAGACTTTCCACCAGCAGATGCCTTTAATATTGGTGGGCTAAATTCTGTCAGAGGTTATGGTTATGGTAAAGTTGCCAGTGGTCGCAGTTATGGTTTAGCTTCGGTTGAATATCGTTTTCCAATTTTACAGTCAATCGGAGGAGTTCTCTTTACTGACCTCGCCTCAGATTTTGGGTCTAGCGAAACCGTATTAGGAGAACCAGGAGTCCTGCGAAACAAGCCTGGAAGTGGCTTTGGTTACGGCTTAGGATTGCGAGTCAAGTCATCTTTTGGGTTGATTCGAGGCGACTTAGGAATTAGCAACCAAGGAGAAGTTAGATTTGAAGTTACCACAGGTCAGCGATTTTAATCCCATTAGTTTTTACTCTGCGAACCGACAGCGTTAACCTTCGGGTTCCTACCCTGCGGGAATAGTTACCTAGAGTTTTCCCATATCCTTAACTCTTCAGGACTGAGGTTTGCAATTGGCCATCGCTTGTTGGAATTGCCTAACAGAGTGGTATTGGTATCTTTCGGTGATGTTTATCCCACATTCCGCACTTCAAAATGTATTATCTATCTTTTCAATAAAAATTCCTAATAATGTTCAAATTATTAAGTATTAATATTGAATACCATTGGCGATTTATGTTGTTGATTTAACCATTTTTTTCCACCTATGGGAAATCTACGCATATTACACGATGAAGTGCGGAAAGTCGGTTTATTAAGGATTGAAACGTAAAGTTTCAGCCCCTAAATATTTCCATACTGCGAATTGCAATCCATCAAAATCCCTATTAGGGATTGAAACGGCAGAATATGATTTGTCAATATTTTTTAATGCCTATTGCAATTCATCAAAATCCCTATTATAGATTGAAACGGTTTGTATCACATTGCAATCGATCAAAATTCCTATTTTTGAATTTTGAATTGTTATTTGCTCAGTCTTGGGAACCATTTCGAGGGAACAGGTAAGCGATCGCAGCGTAACCCGAAACACTGAGTAAACTAACCAAAAAAGCAGCCAAAATAAAAGCAGACATAATGTTATACTCTATGCACTTCCAAAATCTCGGCATCCATCAAAAAACAAAGACTTTGGATACTTTCAAATTAGCAATTGCGTATGACACAGCAGTGACTACTTTATGTCAATCCCTTGTATCTCCTGCCTCCTGCCTCCTGAACTTAAGCCAAAGGCAGAAAAAACCGAAACGTACTGCCAACTCCCAACTCGCTTTCTACCTGAATCTGACCGCCTTGTAGTTCAATCAAACGACGGGAAATAGTTAAGCCAATACCAGTACCTCCCGAATGGCGATCGCGCGATTGATCGGCTCGCCAGAAGCGCTCAAACACATGGGGCAAATTCTCTGGAGCGATACCAATACCTGTATCTATAACCGCAATCCAGAGAAGAGAAGCTTCAGTCCCAACACGAATAGTAATTGAACCTTCATTCGTGTAACGTACTGCATTACCTAGCAAATTAACCAACACCTGTTCTGTGCGGTCAATATCTGCCAATACAGGAGGCAGCACAGATGGACATTCCAATACCAGAACTGGCCCATCTTCCAACAGCTGGTCAGTGAATTTCTCCACTAATGACTCTAACAACGGACGCAAATTTACCCGTTGGATATTAATTGGCAAATAACCAGCTTCTGCCTTAGACAGTTCTTGTAAATCGTTTACCAACCGCTCTAACCGCCTAGTTTCTCTAGCTAAACGCCGATAAATTTCAGGAGACGCTTCAATTTCTCCATCAGCCAGTTCTTCCAAATAACCGCGCACCACTGTTAACGGTGTCCGTAATTCATGGGTCATGTCTCCAATTACTTCTCGCCGCCGCGCTTCTACCCCTTCTAAACTGGCTGCCATCAGGTTGAAACTAGCACCCAATCCATTAAGTTCTGGAATGTCAGACATCGGTAGTCGTGCATCCATCTGACCAGCAGCAAATTTTTGGGTGATTTGTTCCATCTCGGTCAACCTCTGCATAATCCGTCTGGACACCCAGTAACTTAATCCTCCGGCGGCAGTGGTGCCAACTAACACTGACCAAATAGTGCTTCGTTGCCAAGCAAGTTCAAATCCTGCAACCAATTCAGTACGAACATCGATTAAGTCAAACCCCTGATTTTCTAATCGTTCCAAATGCAGTACAAACAAACGAGGGGAAGAAATTTTGCTGATGCTCACCAAACTAGCTACCCCCACGATCATGACTACTAAGTGGGAGAGAAATAGGCGCCCTCTCAGCCCTATTTTCATAAGATTTAGCCTACCAGAGGATCTTCAAATTTATAGCCCACCCCAACAACAGTTTTAATAAAAGTAGGATTTGCCGAATCAGGCTCAATCTTTTTTCGCAACCGAGCTACATGAGTATCCACCACTCGTTCATCCCCAAAAAAGTTATCTCCCCAAAGTTTATCAATTAGTTGAGTGCGGTTCCAAACTCGACCAGGATTGCTGACAAAGGTAGTTAGCAAGTTAAATTCTAGGGTAGTTAAATCCAAAATTTCAACCTCCTGAGAATCCATCTGACGACTAGCAGTGCGTTGGTCTACATCGACAATAAAGTGTTGAGTACGATTGACTTGATGCTGTCCCCCTTGGCGGAGGCTACGCCGCAATAATGCCCGTACCCTAGCTACCAACTCTCTGGGGCTAAAGGGTTTGACCATGTAATCGTCAGCACCAGTAGACAGACCAATGACGCGATCGATTTCCTCACCCTTAGCCGTAAGCATCAAAATGTAAGGATCTTTTGCACCTGGTTTCTGACGAATTCTTGCACAAACTTCTAACCCATCCAAACCAGGAATCATTAAATCTAGAATGATTAAATCAGGTGGTTGTTCCTGAAACATCCGCAAAGCATTCATGCCATCGCGGCTAGTGCGACAAAAAAATCCTTCTTTTTCTAAAGAGAGTTCGATTAAATGAGCAATTTCTGGTTCATCTTCAACGATTAAAATATCCATTTAAATTAGGTCTGAGCAAAATGGGACTGAAGAAGACAAAGGAGAGTTCTTTCACCGCGTCTGGTAGTCTTTGCGTATTCTTGTTTGCATGATGTATATTTTTTAACCTCATCCCCAACCCCTCTCTTTGTCAAGGAGAGGGGAGTGCTTTGTGTCATACGGGGTGAGGTGACTACTGTATGCACCGAAGTGAGAATCGCTATAGTTAAAGGTTTGAATTTGACGGCGTGCGATAACTATAGCCAACATTAGAATCTTTTTGAATGTGTGTTTTAATACTATCAAGGTCAATAAAGCAGTCAGCAACATCAATCAAACTTTCACTAATGGTATTTTGTAGACTCACCACTTCCACCCGAACCCCCATTCTGCTAACAGCGTTTACAGCATAAGCTAGATCCCCATCGCCACTGACTAAAATCGCAGTATCATAATAAGGAGCTAAAGTTATCATATCTACAGCAATTTCTACGTTCAGATTTGATTTTTTGAAATTTTCTGCTGGTTGCGTGATATCTTTAGCTACTACACGATAGCCATTACGACGCATCCACAATAGAAAACCCTGTTGTTTTTCATTAGTAATATCAACCCCAGTATAGAAGAACGCACGCAACAGTCTTGAACCGTTAGTTAAATGACAAAGCAATTTAACATAGTCGATTTCTATACCGAGTTGTAAAGCTGTATGAAATAAGCTTAAGCCATCAATAAAAATAGCAACTCGACCACGATTCAAGCTATTTAAAATCGAGCTATCAGGTGCAGGATCTTCCGTCTTGGTATCTTTACCTTTGACAGGAGTATCGCTCAAATTTTGCCCTTGCCAATGTGGTTTAGCTTTAAGTACTTTAGGTTCTTTAAATTCATTTCTTTGTTTACTAAAATTAGTTATAATCATTGATACCTCTGATTTTAAAGTTGGAAACACTTTTGGGTAAATTCTCTATACTATATATAGTCTAATCTGTGCTGATTTATAACCCTAGCAGGTAATCGTATTAAGTCACTACATCTAGATAAACTTAACTGGTGTCTTCTGCACAAGCGGGGAATAAGTTCTAGCGCAAAAGTTACGATCTGCCCTAGAATCGGCAAACGTCATCTATATTTTATTTTACAGCTAGGAAGTTGAAATTTACCGCAGGCTAAGGACGCTCAAATACTGCCAGAATTAGAATCATTAATAATGTAATATGCGATGCCTGCGGCGGGCTACGCCAACGCGCCTCAAAAGGTAAGTTTTAGTAAAGTATTTAAGTAATCTTTAATACAACTTTTCTAAAAGTTTATCTACAGGCAGTGCTAAATGGTCAATAGTCAGAAAGCATTGACGAAAATACAAGATTCCCGACTTTTTTAAAGAAGCCGGGAATTTGAATCTTAGTCTTTAGCTAACTTATTATTGGATGTGTAGTAAACCTTACTACCAGTATCAGGGACAAAATGGCAACTGATACATGAATTCCATACTGACTTCCAAATTGGTTCTTCCGATTTGTGGAAATATTCACCCATCAGTGGTTTTATTGCCTCAGTTGCTTTCAGCAAATTGTAGTGAGGGATGTTAAGGAATATATGGTGAGCAACATGAGTACCGATATCGTGATGGATATGATTAACCAAACCATAATTACGATCAATACTAGAAATTGCGCCTTTTAAGAAAGTCCAATCTTCTCCACGATACCAAGGAAGCTCTGGCTCAGTGTGGTGCAAGAATGTCACCAAATCTAGCCAAACTATGAATACAAGGTAAGGCACAGCGTAATATTTGAGCAACCATATCCAACCCCATTGGTAGGTAAGAAAACCTAGCAAACCTACCATGCCAATCAAAAGTACAGTGCTAGTGATGACATCCCATTTTTCCGAGGGTTTGAAAAGCGAACTGCTGGGCAAAAAGTGTGAGCCTTCCTTATTAGGAGAACGCTTAAACAAATAGACAGGATAAGCCAAGAGAAAAACATAATATCTGCCTATCTTCTGGGCTAAAGGCATCTCCTTATATTGTGATTCTGTCACAGGATACCAGCTTTCATCGTTATCAATATTGCCAGTATTTTTGTGATGAGTTCTGTGACTAATCCGCCAACCATGATAAGGAACAAGTATTGGTGTGTGAGAAAGATGCCCAATCAAATCATTGAGCCATTTATGCTTAGAAAAAGATTGGTGTCCACAGTCATGCCCGACTACAAACAAAGCCCAAAACATCGTTCCTTGCATTAGCCAGAAAATCGGGAAGAAAAGCCAAGAATCCAGGTAATGAGCAGCTGCATAAAGCAGACCGATAATCAAGATGTCACGAAAGAAGTAAAAAAGTGATTTTGTCACATTGGGCTGAAAGCATTCAGCAGGAATTGCACCTTTTAAATCTTGAAGAGTGAAAGGTAATTTAGTCGTATCCTCAGAGGTTTCACTGCTAAGAGGATTGTTCAAACTGATGGTATCTAATTGCACTGGATTCTTTTGTTAGATATAAATCGGAACTTTATTTGAGACAAAATTATCTCATTTCTAGGATGCCCACGAAACTAGCGATCGCTAACACACAAGAGGATAATTTCTGGCAATTTATCTAAAATTTTATTCAGTAAAAAACTGCCAGATTTTATTTAAACACAGCATGATAAACGCTCTCGTTGATTCAAGAGCATGAGTGTAATCACAGCGCTATTTATTGCTCTCTGTAATGTTCGTTGAAAGTCTTATAGCCAACATCAGTTGTGTATAGTTGACATTGGTCTGTAATCTGCTTCATTAAAGGCCAAGAAAACTGACACTCATCATGGAGATAAGGCTGCCAATTTTCTTTGATGCTGCTGTAAGCTAACCGCAAATTATAAGAAGGAATCGCAGTGGAAATATGATGAGGGACATGAACATTGATATCGTGGCACAGGATTTCTACCCAGCGCGGATAATCGCAATGAATAGTGCCAAATAACTGTGCTAAAGCTTCGTTCCATTTATTCGCTGTCCTAAAAGGAACATCTGCGGCAGTGTGGTGAACAATAGTAAAAGTACTCATCCAAAAATGGTAAATCATCCAGGGTACTAGCCAAAATTTGACAAA
Source organism: Nostoc sp. (assembly GCF_036917635.1). Classification (GTDB taxonomy): domain Bacteria; phylum Cyanobacteriota; class Cyanobacteriia; order Cyanobacteriales; family Nostocaceae; genus Nostoc. Next base: position 73,517 of record NZ_JBALCW010000067.1, on the reverse strand, counting down.
TCCCCAGATACCAGTTGTGGCGATGAGAATCGGAAAAGCGATCGCAGCAAACACCACTACTACAGCCACCGAAAGCTTGATACTCGATTGGTCTTTAGTTTTGAAGTTCCGCCAATCAAAATGCACAACAGCCCAATGTCCAATGGAACCTACCCACCATAAGCGTTTACGCATGAACAGCTTAAAAGCAGACTGCCGGGTTTTATCCCAATTTTCAAACACTTCTGGTCTGATTGGATGCCAAGCGTTGTCCTCATCCAGCTTGTTGGTATGAGTATGGTGATAATTATGCTTAATCCGCCAACTGTGAAAAGGGTAAATTAACGGCATCATGAAGAAATGCCCCACCAAATCATTTACCCAACGACGTTTGGCAAAAGACCTGTGACCACAATCATGGCCAATTACAAAAAAACCTGTTAAAGCAGTACCCGTAAAAATCCAAGCTAGGGGCAAGAGAAACCAAGGAGTAACGATCAGGCTGTAATAGCCCAAGGCAACCGCCAAGACACTGAGCAGTACTTGTGTCCAAGCTTTGCGACGGTTCTGCTGAAAACATTCCCGTGGCAGGGTTTTGACAATATCTTTGAGCCTAAAGTCGGAATTACCAGGCTCGTCACTTAGTTTCTGGCTATTAATTATTGATGTAGTCATGGACACCTGAAAAACAACAAACTCCTCTACAAAGTCACTCAAAAAGTGACTTCCAGCAAAAATTCTTAATATTAGCGCTTTGGATTATAGCAATCTAACCGACACAAGCGCACCCGTAAATAGCTTTTTGAAAAATTAGGAGTTAGAAGTGGTGAGTGAGGAGTTAAAAATGTTACACATCCGAACTCCGAACTCCGAACTCCTAACTCCTAACTCCTAACTAACTTTTGTTGGGGCTAACTTCACATTAGTAGCCAGACCAACTGCTTGCAGCAATTGAACAGTCATCCAAGTTAAATCGATTTCCCACCATTCCAGCCCATGACGAGCCGAGTATTGAAAAGCATGATGGTTATTATGCCAGCCTTCACCAAAAACTAGTACGGCTACCCACCAGCAATTAGTTGAGCGATCGCCAGAATCATAGCTCTGATAGCCAAATTTATGAGTAGCGCTGTTCACCAACCAAGTGCAGTGGTAAACCCAGACAATGCGAACAAAAATTCCCCAAATAACAAAAGGCCAGCCACCCCAAAGTAAAAGCAATACGCCTAGAGCAACCTGGATCAAAATGAAATATTTTTCTAAAAACTGATAAACTGGGTCTTCGGCAATGTCTTTGGTGAAACGAGGAACATCAGCGTGAGCGGGACAATAATGAGTCAGCCAACCCATGTGGCTCCACCAGAAGCCTTTATTAGAATCATGGGGATCAGTGTCCTTATCAGAGTTTAGATGATGAATGCGATGTGTCCCGATCCACTCGATTGGGCCTCCTTGACACGAGAGTGTCCCAAAGAAAACCAGGAGATACTCTAGCCACTTGGGAGTTTGAAAACTGCGGTGGGTGACAAGGCGATGAAATCCTAGAGTAACGCCTAAGCCGCCAGTTACCCAGTACAGCAAGAAACCCACACCAACTGCCGTCCAGCTAAAGTTACCAGGAACAAAGGCAAATAAAGCGCCGATGTGCAGTCCAATGAAAAACAGGGTATTAACCCAGTTAATTTGAGGTTTTGTTGAGGTAGCAATTGTCATGCAGTAACCTGAATTTGATTTTTCCAGCCTAGTCTGCGCGATCTTAAAATCCGCATATCTATAAATTTAATTTTTTTTGAACGAGGAACTGATGAACAGTTTAGAACAGCTGCGGCAAGCAGAACAGGCACTATTAGAAATTTTTTCTGGAATTGACACTCAGGTCAAGCATAATCTAAAACGAGTGCTGGATGCTTTTCGTAATCACCGTGTGGGCGCACACCACTTCGCTGGTGTAAGTGGCTATGGCCATGATGATTTAGGACGAGAAACTTTAGATAAAGTTTTTGCTGAAGTTATGGGTGCCCAAGCTGCGGCCGTGCGGGTGCAGTTCGTTTCGGGAACTCATGCGATCGCTTGTGCTTTGTTTGGTGTACTCCGTCCTGGAGATGAAATGTTAGCAGTGGTCGGTTCTCCCTACGATACGCTTGAAGAAGTCATTGGTTTACGGGGTCAAGGTCAAGGCTCCCTTATCGAGTTTGGCATAAATTACCGTCAATTGGAGCTAACCCCAGAAGGAACTATAGATTGGCAAGCTTTAACTACTAGTGTGAACCAAAACACTCGTTTAGTGTTAATTCAGCGTTCTTGTGGCTATTCTTGGCGTCCTAGTTTATCAATTGCCGATATTGAAAAAATCATCCATTTGGTAAAACAGCAAAACCCGAACAGCGTTTGCTTTGTGGATAACTGCTACGGCGAATTTATCGAAACCAGGGAACCTACAGCCGTAGGTGCTGATTTAATGGCGGGGTCATTGATTAAAAATCCTGGTGGTACTATTGTCAGCGCTGGTGGTTATGTTGCCGGTCGTGCCGACTTAGTGGAAGCATCGGCCTGTCGCCTGACTGCTCCAGGTATCGGTAGTTATGGCGGCGCTACTTTTGACCAAAATCGTCTGCTGTTCCAAGGCTTATTTCTGGCTCCACAAATGGTAGGAGAGGCGATGAAAGGGACATACTTAACTGGTTATGTATTTGACAAACTCGGTTATCCAGTTAATCCCGAACCTCTGGCTCCCCGTAAAGATGTAATTCAGGCAATCAAACTTGGTTCTGCCGAAAAGCTAATTGCTTTCTGTAAGGCGATACAACAGCATTCTCCTATAGGTTCCTATCTTGATCCTGTTCCAGATGATATGCCGGGGTATGAGAGCCAGGTAGTCATGGCTGGGGGGACATTTATTGAAGGCAGTACCTTGGAATTATCAGCAGATGGACCCTTACGTGAACCCTATGTGGTTTATTGTCAGGGTGGGACTCATTGGACTCATGTAGCGATCGCATTAGAGGCTGCGATCGATGCAGTAGGAAGTGCTGATTTTTTATTATAGCATATATTATACATCTCCATAAATTAAATATGCGTAACCTGAAACCCTTGTAGAGACGCGAAATTTCGCGTCTCTACATTCATTGTCGGAGATGTCTATTCCACAGGGCATGAGGTTTATTGATAAATTAGTGAAAGGCGACGATCGTATTACTTATCTTGTGACAAGTCCTCCCTCCTCCCTCCTCACTTCTTACACCTTGACTTCTTCGGCAAAACTACCCCATTTGACAAAGTGAAATGGGCCGGCGATAGAACCCCATAGATGTTCATCGGTTTCTAAATCTCTTCCCCTATCGAGGCTGGAAAATTCTTTAGCACTAATCTCAAATTCGTTATCCAGATAAGTATTTTTGCCGTCACGAACCACAATGCAGCATTTTCCAGGTTCAACTTTGCCTTTAAAGCTTTTACCTGTCCACTCTACGAGCATGTTGCAACCTGACATTTTTTCCAATTGGTCAACGCATAAACCTTTTAAACGTTCGGGGTCGCGAGATGCACCGTAAAATTTTTGTTCTTCTTTAACCGTGTAGTGTTCAATAACAATGTGGTTTTCTGCCGGAATCAACTTCATTACCCGCATCCGGTAGGGTTGATTGAGCATAAAATCATAAGCTTGTTCGAGAAACAAACTTACTCCTGAGAACAATTCTAAGGGAAGGGGACGGATACACACGCGAATGTGGGCATAAAAAGGCGGATTTTCAAAAGCTTGTTCTTGATTGCTAAAGTCAGCTGCCATCCACTGGGCTAAAGTGGCAATATCAGTAGAATGAGTCACGTTGCTTTGCTCCAAATTCAAAATTCACGCATTCAAAATTCAATAATTTTTAATCCCCATAAATAAATTTAGAGGCTTGTATTCATGAGTGTGTTTCCGTCATTACAAGACGATCAACTAGTTGTTTAAAAATTATCTAGGATTATTTTGACACTTCCCAGACTGAAAAATCCTGGCTGCGATACCTTTGTTGGACTTTGCCGAAGCAATTTTTCAATTAGCTATTACGATCGCATTTAGTTCTAGAGTGTTTAAAATCCCATTGCTTCGGCTACTGCACCCAATTTTGCTGCAATACCCTGTTTGAATTGACTGTGATTGTGTTTAATCGCTGTATCTGGGTCTTTTAGACCATTCCCTGTGAGGACACAAACCACTGTCGCCCCTGTAGGAATTTGGTCTTTTACCTGCAACAATCCGGCTACCGAAGCGGCGCTAGCAGGTTCGCAGAAGATACCTTCTGATGCTGCCAAAAGTCGATAAGCTTCGAGAATTTCTGCATCGGTAACGGCGTGGAAATTACCCTGACTTGCGGTTTGGGCTGCAACAGCTAACTCCCAACTCGCAGGGTTACCAATCCGAATTGCTGTCGCTAGGGTTTCGGGATTTGCTACTGGCTGACCGTGTACTAAGGGGGCTGCACCTGCGGCTTGAAATCCCATCATTCGGGGTAAGCGATCGCATTTACCATCTTGATGATATTGACAAAATCCCATCCAATATGCTGTGATATTTCCCGCATTGCCGACAGGAATGCAGAGCCAGTCTGGGGCATCACCCAGCGCATCTACTATTTCAAAGGCTGCTGTTTTCTGCCCTTCTAGGCGGTAGGGATTGACAGAATTTACCAAAGTCACCGGATAGCTTTCGGACATCTCGCGGACAATTTCGAGGGCTTGATCAAAATTACCTTTAATTGCCAACACTTCTGCCCCGTAGAGTAAAGCTTGAGCTAATTTGCCCAGCGCCACATAACCGTCGGGAATCAGTACAAAGGCATTCATGCCTGCACGCCTTGCATAAGCGGCGGCTGAGGCTGAGGTGTTGCCGGTGCTGGCACAAATTACTGCTTTTGCACCAGCTTCCTTGGCTTTGGAAATTGCCATAGTCATCCCCCGGTCTTTGAAGCTGCCGGTGGGATTCAAACCGTCGTATTTTACAAAAACCCGTACTTGTCTGCCAATGCGTCCTGCGATCGCTGGCGCTGGTATTAGGGGTGTGTTACCCTCCAACAGAGTCACAATCGGTGTTTTTTCGCTAACAGGCAAGTATTCGCTATAGGCTTCTATCAGCCCTGGCCAGGGTTGGCGATGAGATTTAGCAACAGACAGGCTCAAAGTCACGGGTTTTAAAATTTCTTAATGTATTGGATTGGATATTTAGAAAGGGTGGCATAGGGAAGCCCAGAATCGGGAATGAGGAAGAAAGTGAATTTTTCTTTGCCCTGTTCCAGTTAAAAGTCCCCTAATTCCAAAAGAATATTATGTAAGAATATTATTTTTTGTGGTACAGGCGTTTGATTTTTGCCATTTTTATTTTATTTAGAATAGTTTATCATAACCGCCACGGCGACCTGGGGATGCTGAAAAAGTGAAAAATGATAGACAAATTTCTCGGACTTACGTAATAGCTCTCTGAAACACTTATTCATACTTTGCAAAATGCCACTTCTGTGCTAGTCCCTTTGCGAACACCTTAATGTGTATTTTACCACTTTCATCTCTGCATTTTTTAACTTAAAATACGCAGTAATCTGCCTTTGCTTTGCGGTAGTTTTATCTTTCTGCTGACAAAGACGCTCTTGCTAGCTTGCTTCCACGTTCGCGGAGCGTGCCGTAGGCAAGTGGTACAAAGACTCTACACTAGGACTTACGCATCAAGTACGAAATGTAGGGGCAATTCATGAATTGCCCCTACGGTAAATCAAGGCTTTCATTGCCTTTTTGCGTAAGTCCTATACACCAGAGGCAAGTGCTTTCCCCTAGATTTTTTCCTAATCTGGCGTAATTTAATATCATCTACAGGGAATTTTTGAGGTAAATTACTCAATAACAGCGAGAATAATTAATACAACTAGAATTGGCAAGCTATCAATTAAGTATTGCTAAGTACCATCGAATGGAAAGAAATTTTGCACATTTGAGGCAATGTTTTCTCAGGAACATAGCCATTACAATCGCTGTCTCTTATGATTGAACCTAAAATCCATTAGAGTAATTGATTGAAAATATACAATATTTTAAGAAAGCTTAAAAAAGCAATATTATAATATTGCTAATGGTGTGAGTTAAGTTTTGGATTTAATTAGCGATGCCTACTTGTTTATCTAGTGTTTCCGATCGCGAATCCCAGGCTAACTGGGTTAGTAAGTTAACCAAGTCTTATTATCAAGACGATCAGCAAGCTAAGTTGATGCATTTACAAGCAGAGGTAGACTCTCTGTTGCAGCAGTTGGAAAACCTGAAGCAGCAACGTCTAGCCGAAACCAACCAAAAAGAATAATTCAGTTTTGCAGATAGCGATGTCTACGACGGGCTACGCCTACGGTTTTCCCCTCTCTAATCTAAATTTAAGTGAGGGGTAAATTTGAGTAAGGGGCGTGCTATTCAAAGCGCTGATTTTTCTCTGACCAGCGCCTCAAACTGTAGTTATGAGCATTTTCGACTAATAAAGCTAAGGATTGCACCCCTGAAAGCTTGGTGAAGGCAGATAGTCTTTGTAAGTCGTTTCCTGTAAAATCAGTATAAATAACTTCATTGCTATCAGACAAAATTATAGTCCGGTCACGGCGTTGCTCTGGGTTTTTCCCCTGAATTTCAGGTTTAGGCTGATTCAAGGATGCTATTGCTGCTGCTGAGATAGTCAGTATTATTTCTGGTTTACCGTTATTTGTTAAATCAATCACCTGAACCGGCCAATCACCCAACTTTTCCTGCATCTCCTCAAAGCTAGGAATAGCGCCACCCGGAACTTCATCAGATTGCTGCAAAGATTGCCACACACTCGATAACATTACCTTCACCCCTTGGGGATTTTGTTGATGCAGTTGTTGTAGAGTGATAGGAGATGGCTGTACCCATTCCAGTGCTGCATTTGTCAAGGCTAAAGGTTTAGGTTGGAGAACATCGTTTTGATTCTCTGGGATTTTTGGGCTAGCAGCTAATAGGTGCAAAACTTTACCTCGTAGTTGCACCGCTTTAATAGCGGCTATAGTAATTTTTTGTTCTCCATTTGGCAACCATACCACAATTTGAATTTCCGGGTCAGAAGTGATTCCCAAAGTTTTCCATAAAAATTTGGCGGCGTCAGTTTTGGGTAGGTTGAAATTCTCAAAGGGGGAATTTAGCCAGCGTTTCCCGTCATTAAATGCACTCACCTCTACTTGATACCAAACTTGGTTATCTGTGAGTTTCAAGTCTGCTGAGGAATTTGATTGCAGCCACTCAGTGTTAGTAACTTGAGTGATTGGTTGGACTGTACCAACAATTTGACTAGGGTGAGTAGAGGATATTTGCGATGCATCCTCACCATTAAGTCTTGCTAACAAATTTTGAATATGGGCAAGATTATCTTTTGTAATTTCTGGTTGCGCCTTCAACCAAGAATTAGCATGTTCTTCTCCCTTCTGAACTGCTAAAATTAAAGCGAACCAAGATTGCACCTCTGGTCTATTTGGGTTCATCCGCAACGCTGCCGCCATGCGATTCCACAACCGTTTTTTATCAGCTTTAAGTAGGGTAGCAATTTCTTGAGCATTATTTGGCGACGCTTCAAACACCTGTAAAGCTTTCTCCCAACCACCATCAATCAAATCTGCCAGCACTTGTTGACTAGGACTTGCCCAATTTTTCTCGGCTTGGGTTTTAGTAAGTTGGGAGTGCAAGCGAATCAAATCCATTTGGGCTTGCGCCGCCTCTGGTAAAACTCCTTTGTGCTGTTTCTTGATGAATTTCAACCATTCAAAAGCAGGTGTCCACAGTCCACTACGGGCAATTGACAGGGCGTTTTGGTATGCATAATCCTTGAGGGCTGGTGATTTGAGGGTAATCGCCTCCAATTGAATTGGTCTGAGGAATAACTTTAGAGGCTTGACTTGGTAAACCTGTAAGTGCGGTTCTAAACCTATAGTTTGATTAATAACTAACTCTTTGGTACTATCACCAGTTACCTGCTGCCATTTGGGCAATTGTCCATTGGGACTAGTCCAAGACAACATTTGTAGTAAGTTTGTGCGTTCTGGATTGTAGTATACAACGTAACCGTAGGCGAAGACACCAGTTCCTTGTTGTCGTTTACCCCACAAATTAAACCAAACACCTGGTGATGGTGTTCCCCCTTCAAAGCGTTGCACTTCAGTTAAAGTTAGGGGAATGCTGATATCCTGGGGTTCTAATGTCCCATCAAGTGAGGGAGAAATCACAAAGTATTCATCTGGTCTAGTTACAGGTAATTGAGTTGCTAGATAGTAGTAATTTTCTGACTGAGATTTAAACTCTAACTCTTCTGAGCGTTCATAAACCCTGAGTTCTACAAGTTCTTTACAATCAGATTGACAATTAGCACGTTCTTGAAAAACTGGTAATAAAAAGGAGTTTTCCACATTTTGATGTAAAGGCAGAGTTTCCCCAAATATTTGGTTTTTTTGACTCAAATCGAGTTGAATTTGTTTGATAGTTTGGGGGCGTTCGTGCTTACTAAGGGGGATTTGCGCCCATACAGGTAAAATTTTATTTAGCCAGCTTACCTGGTCAGGATTGAAAATGAAGAGAACACTAATCCAGGCAAAAGCCATAATTAGACCAGCACTACTTAAGAGAATTGCGTAGGCGTAGCCCGTCGTAGACATCACTAGCATTGACGAGAACCAACTTCCCCGTTTTAGCTTTTTCTGGGTTTTTTTAACGACGCGTTTCACCATACCTGCATGAGGTTTATTTTGTTTAGAGGTTTTTGGCGTCAGCTTGCGTGAGCGATTTGGCATATTAGTTTTCAATCAATCCAGTGGATATTTTTGGGCATTGGACACAAGAAGCAGAGGGGAAACACTTAATGCAACTTCTCCCCTATTCCCTACTCCCCACTCCCCACTCCCTATTACCTAATACCCTGTTATACTCGTCCTTTCAGAAGTTGCCCAGAAGCATTAAGTCTCATTTGGGACAAAATACGTAAATTTTCCCATGTGAACGCTAGATGATTGCGAATACACTTGTCACTTAAGTATGTGAGCAGAGTGTAAAAAGTTGAAAGGTAGACTTATTAGCCGCAGTCATCGCAAAATCTGGATGCTCGCATGGTTACTAATTGCGGGAGTAAATGGGGTTGCACAAAAAGCTCTAGCACAAGAGTACACAGATACAGGGACTACTCAGGCGCAGGAGAGTATAGATTTAAATGTCCCTCTCCTCTCCCCAATAAATCCGATGGCGCAAGTTACATCGGTTTCTCAACTCAAGGACGTACAACCCAACGATTGGGCATTTCAAGCATTACAATCTTTGGTAGAACGCTATGGTTGTATAGCTGGCTATCCAGATAGCAACTATCGGGGTAATCGTGCCTTAAGTCGGTATGAATTCGCCGCCGGTGTAAATGCTTGTTTAGATAGAGTCAACGAATTAATCACTACAGCCACCAGCAATTTAGTCACCCACGAAGATTTAGCAATATTACAAAAGTTGCAGTCAGAATTTGCCCCTGAATTAGCAACTTTGCGGGGTCGTGTCGATAGTTTAGAAGCCAGAACCGCCGAAATCCAAGCCCACCAATTCTCAACAACAACCAAACTCAGTGGACTACTAATAGTTGGCATTCAAGGACGGACTCGCAATCGTGGTGATGTCAATCCTAGAGATGGACAAAAAGATACAGATGATGCGGGGACAAACATTAATGTCATATCCCTAGCGCAACTATATTTAACTAGTCAAATAACTCCCCGTAGTTACTTGTTTACAGGTCTTTTAGATGGTAATGGAAAAACTTCGCCTAGATTTACTAATAGTGTTTCTCGGAATGATGTTTTTATTGGCTACGAATTTCCTACAGATAGCTTGATTGTAAGTGACCTGAATTTTCATTGGCTGGTGACAGATAAATTAGCAGTAATGGTGGGAACAGAAGGCGTAAGTATGCCAGCTGCTTTCCGAGGCCCCAATCGGGTAGAAAGTGCTGCAACAGGGCCGCTATCTTATTTTGCCCAAAGAAACCCAATTTTAAATATGGGATACGGTCACGGCGGTATAGCTATTGATTGGCAATTTGCTAAACGCGCTAGTTTGCAGGCAATTTATACTAGTTATAAACCAGGAAATTCTGGTAAAGGTAGCGGTTTATTTGATGGAACCACCACTACAGGTGTGCAATTGCTGCTGACACCAACGGATACTCTAGATTTAAGTTTGTATTACGTTAACAATTACTCTTCGGATGGTTGTTTACTAACCTTTGTTGGCGATGAATGCTTAACTACAGTTAATACCAGTACCGGAAAATCAGCACCACTGCAAACCAACGCTGTGGGTGCGACAGTAACTTGGCAAATTTCACCCCGCATTAGCGCAGGTGCATGGGGTGGTTATACTAAATCTTACATTCCTGGGCAATCGGGAAATGTAGAGACGACAAATTATATGGTGTTTCTGAATTTCCCTGATTTATTTGCTAAAGGAAATTTGGGCGGAATTTATGTCGGTCAACCTCCTAAAATTACTAGTAGCAACTTACCTGTAGGGAATAATGTTCCTGATTTTGTCAATACTGGTTTAGGACGTGCAGGTGGACAACCAGGGACGACTACTCAAATTGAGGCATTTTATCGTTTTCAGCTAACAGATAACATCAGCATTACACCAGGAATAATTCATATCATAGAGCCTGGTCACACACCAGATAGTGACTCAGTTACCATCGGCATTCTACGGAGTACTTTTCTTTTTTAATTCCGCTTATCAATAAATATTATTGAACTTAAATATTGACAGATACTTATACCCAATTGGGCGCAACAAACAATAAAAATCCCTTTTGCAATCCCCTATACTCAATTTTTTATACACCATACCTCATTTTAAATATATATAAAAATAAGGTTTGGTTTACTGCCAAACCTCTATATAAATCCTGTGCATAACAACATCCCAAATTAATTTACTCATTATTATACTCATAGGGCATTTTCCCATAGGGTGTATGCAAATATCTATAATAGGACTGTTGTCGATAATACTAGAGAAAAAATTACTAGCGACAAAGTTCACCTTGTATCAACTTCAACCAAAATACCGGAGAAAATCTCATTTCCACGATCTAAGAAGGAAATACTGGTTATATCGTCTATGCCACGAATAAGGGAGCCATCAGCCCACTAATGAGTATTCCCAGCCGGAGACTGGGAACGAGGCAATATCTCAAAGCTTTGTCTAGTCAGGCTTCTAATTTATTTGGTATTCTCTGTATTAACCACCGGCGACAGCTGGGACAATACTTACTTCATCGCCATCTTTAAGAGCTGTGTTGATACCATCTAAATAGCGGATATCTTCGCTATCGACATAAAAATTTACAAACCGACGTAGCTTTCCTTCTTCATCGCACAACCGCGATTTAATTCCAGGAAAGCTTTGTTCTAAAGAGTCCAACAATTCAGCAATGGTGCTACCGTTGGATTGTAGACTAGCTTGGTTATTAGTCAAATTCTGAAGAGTCGTAGGAACTAAAACTGTTACAGCCATAGAAGTAGAAAGTGAGGAGTGAGGAGTAAGGAGTGAGGAATTAGGAATAAAGTTAAGAGTTATGGATAAAAAACTCATAACTCATAACTCATAACTCCTAACTATACAAGGACTTGTTGCCATTCCAAGCGATCCAGAGTACGCGATCGCTCTAGCGCACGTTCAAAACTATCGAGTTTTGCATCAATAGTCAAGGGTTCGCCAACGTAGCCTTGAATTGCTTCTTGAGTTTTCAGACCATTACCGGTGATGTAAATCACGGTAGTTTCATCTGGATCAATTTTGCCAGCTTCTACCAGTTTTTTCAGCACCGCCACAGTTGTACCGCCAGCTGTTTCTGTGAAAATGCCTTCGGTTTCTGCCAGCAGCTTGATGCCATCAATAATTTCTGCATCATTGACTGATTCAATGTTACCACCAGTCTTCTGAGCTAGCTCCACAGCATAAATACCGTCTGCTGGATTACCGATCGCTAGCGATTTAGCAATTGTATTCGGTTTTACTGGCTTAATAAAGTCGCGTCCTTCTTTGAAGGCTTGGGCGATGGGAGAACAACCTTCAGCTTGAGCGCCACTGAAACGGACTTTCTTGTTTTCTACTAAACCAACTTCGATAAATTCTTGGAACCCTTTATAAATTTTTGTAAATAGTGAACCAGATGCCAAGGGAGCAACAACATGATCGGGTAGTTCCCAGCCTAGTTGTTCTGCAACTTCAAAACCTAGCGTCTTGGAACCTTCAGAGTAATAAGGACGGAGATTAATATTGACAAAACCCCAGCCGTGTGTATTAGCAACTTCCGAACAGAGACGATTGACTTGATCGTAGTTACCCTTTACTGCCATCAGAGTGGGACTGTAGATCAGGCTACCGATAATTTTACCGGCTTCTAAATCTGCGGGGATGAATACACAGCAGTCTAAACCGGCGTGAGCTGCCAGAGCAGCTGTAGAATTTGCCAAATTACCAGTGCTAGCGCAAGAAACGGTAGTGAAACCCAACTCTCGCGCCCTCGATAGAGCAACTGAAACTACCCGATCCTTAAAGCTAAGGGTGGGCATATTAACAGCATCATTTTTTATATAAAGCTTATTTAGACCCAGGCGACGGGCAAGGCGGTGGGAACGAACCAAAGGAGTCATACCCGTTCCCACATCTATAACATTGTCAGTTGCAACAGGCAAAAAGGGACGATAGCGCCAAATTGAATTGGGGCCAGCTTGAATTGTTTCACGAGTGACAGTTAGACGGAGGGCGCTGTAGTCATACTTGACTTCTAAGGGCCCAAAACATAACTCACAAACGTTACTGGCTTTTAGTTCATATTCTGCACCACATTCCTTACACTTCAAGGCTTTAAAGTAGGCAGTGCTGCTTTGGGTTTGAGTTTGGGTTGCCTGAGTCATAAACTAGCTTTAATAAGTTTGTCTGTCTGCTGTCGCCTGATACTAACACGAGCAAAAATACCAGTCAAACATACCCGACTAAAAATATCGGGTATTCTTGGTATTGAGAAAATAGATTTCTGTAAAATTTTTATATCCGTAATCGCTATATTGGGTATTTATGCTTTTACTGCTTTTGTTAAAAAATTAGATCATAGCTTCAGGTACATCAGTATTAACGTTAACGCTGCGATTTAATATGATTAAATTGCATTACATCTATGATGAACTTGCATTGATTTAAATCTTTATCCAATTTTAAGTGATTTATCATTTAGTTAAGCTTATCTAAATGACTCCACAAGCTAGTGATATTACGACAGTAAAAACTCAAAAGCCTTTCTATATATAAGCTTTATAGTTTTTAACGTCTGATTAAACCCCTAAAATTGCTCTATGTATTGCCAAAATGAAGTTGATTTTTCAGCTTTGATGCACTCAATTCATCGTTAAAGAAGTTAGTTATTTATACGGAAGACTTATTTTGCGGCCAAAGTTACATTGCTACTTACATGGATGATTCAGCAGGACACAGTGGTAAGTTAGGCATATTTGCGATCGCTAGCCTTGACCATCAAAGGTAAGTATCAGACAGGTAGGCAAGTTATTTCTGCGTATTGCCTCAATCTAGTTTTTTAGGAGTGTCAATAAGTTAACTCCTTAGATAGCCATCTCGGAAACATTAGGGTTTTAGGCAGGTCTAGCCGGTAGTTCTTTAAGGAATTGCCGAACTTGATCCTGTCTCAAGAGCCAAGATACAAGTTCAGCAAATAAACAAATCAACTTCTATGGTAAGCGCAAACAAATCTCTCAACAAGCAGCGTCAGCGTTATCAATCTTTAGTAGCAACAGCGCTATTAACTGGTAGCCTTTTCCAATTTATTGCACCTGCACTAGCTGACGGTACAGCTGGGGGTCAATCCATCAGCAACACAGCAACTGCTACCTACGAAGATCCCAACACCCCAGGGACAAGTATCAATGCTACTTCTAACACTGTAACTGTAACCGTTGCAGAAGTTGCTGGTATCACCGTTACAGCGTCAGGTGTTACAGATAATAATGGTGGCACTGTTGCAGTTAACGATTTATTAACTTACACCTACACCCTCACAAACGTAGGTAACGACCCCACCAAATTCCATATTCCTAACCAAGCAACAACAACCGGTCCTGGTACCGTTTCTGGTGTTCTTCCTGCTGATAAAACTGGTGCTGTACCCGCTAGTGGCACACTGCAATACAGTACCGATGGTGGTGCAACTTGGACAAACGTAGCAGCAGGTGGTGTAGATACACCCTCAATTCCGGTTAGCGGTACTGTATTGGTACGTGTACCAGTCACCGTACAGGCTGGCGCTGTATCCGGTGATATAGTTAAAGTCACCCTTGGTAACACTCCTGGTGATGCTCAAAACCAACTACGGAGTCCCGATGGTGGTGACGTTTATACCGTAGATAACGCTGATGGAAGTCCTGGAGAAGTTGCAGGCGCACCAATTAACGGTACACGAGAAGCTAGTATTACTCAGCAAATTTTAGTAGGCAATACAGTTAAAACCGTTGCTTTAGCCACAATACTCAAAACTCGGACAGCCTACAGTGCTGGCGATGCGACTGTACTCAATGATGATCTATTGACCTATGGTTTAAGCTTGCGAGTTGAGAGCAGTGACGTAACCAATACCGGATTAACACCCGCAGCTTTAGCTGGTACAACTATTAAGGTAGATGGTGCTTCAGTTACTCGCATCTTAGTTTCTGATGCACTTCCAGCATCCACGACTCTTAATGCAACTCCAACCGCACCTCCAGGGTGGATAGTAGTTTACACTATTGACGATCCTGCAACTATAACTGCCGATAATGCTCAGTGGACCACTACAGCACCTGGAACACTAAGCACTGTAAAACGGGTTGGTTTTATTAACAATCCTGCCTCTATTTCTACAGTTGCGACTGGCACAACCCTTACAGGCTTTACAGTGCAAGTAAAGACCACTGGAATCACAGCAACGACACCGACAAATGTCAACAACGTCGCTCAAGTCTTCGGTAAAACTGCTGGTAATCCAGCTAGCGCCCTAATCGTTGACGATTCAGGTGACCAAAACCCAGGTAACTTTAACGCCGCGACTGGAACCTTTACTACTACACCTGACTCTGGTTATTATCCCGGAACAGTCCCCGCCGCTCAAACTGACACAGGTAATAACAACCAAGGTACTAACTCTATAACAGGGGATGTCAACGTTTATACCGTTTCAGTCGCCCAGTCGAACTCAATTTTAAACGGACCTAATAGTGCGCCTGATGCTACTGGCCCATCTGGTTTAACCAACGATGACTTCACCAACAAATCTTCTTTTGTTGCTCCTAACACCGCACCTGGTAGTACAGTTGATCCCCAATCAGTTGGTTTCACTAACACGATTAAGAATAACGGCACTAGCCCTAACGACATCACAATAGTGCCAACCCCACCAGCATCTAAGAC
Organism: Nostoc sp.; assembly: GCF_036917635.1. Lineage (GTDB taxonomy): Bacteria > Cyanobacteriota > Cyanobacteriia > Cyanobacteriales > Nostocaceae > Nostoc. The sequence continues at coordinate 58,034 of NZ_JBALCW010000067.1, read as the reverse complement.
AGATTTGCCAAATAATACAAAGGTGACTGTTACCTATAACAGTGTATCTGCTGTTTATAATTACGATAGTGCTACTGGTGCTTTTACCCTAACAAGCGGTACAGCAGTTAAAGTCCTTGCTGTTGCTCCTGGGGCTAGTGTTAATTATGGTGTAGAAGTTGACCTACCTGCTGGTACGAAACTATCGACTGATACTGGCAAAGGTTTCCCACTATCCGTTGCTGCCTTGATTGATACTAATGGTAATGGTGTCGTTGATACTGGTGAAGTTAACAACATCTCCATCGATCGCGTCTACACTGGCTTCTTACAACTGGTGAAGGTGTCACGAGTTTTACAAGGAACAGGTCCTGCGGTTGGTGCCGGTCAAGGTGATTTTGAGTCTACACCGGCTTACACAAATCCTGTTACCAACACTGTTGTTGATCCAAATCCAGCAGTTACTGATGTAGCTAGAAATCCTGCACCAGGAAACATTATTGAGTACCAAATTCGGTACAAAAATATTTCTGATGCTCAAGCTGGAACCGGTAACGTGATTTTGAATGCTGACAAAGTTGTGATTACTGAAGATGGTACATTAGGTTCAGGCGGCAACAACTGGGCGCTAGACAACGATAACAACACTCAAATTGATACTAGCAACATTGTAGGTTCAGCAAAAGATTCTGGAGCTTCAACCATTCAATTCTTCAGTGGTAAGCCAGCTACTACCCCTGGTACCGACCAAACCGGAACCACGGTTAGCACAGATGTCAGCAAGTATGTAAATACCGCTACTGGACAAGTAGCACCAGGTATTCAAAGAACATTTACCTTCCAACGCAAGGTTAACTAGATAGTTTAGACATGTCTTGAACAAAAATGTAGAGACGCGAAATTTCGCGTCTCTACATTAGACAAACGCGAAATTGCACTGGGCTACGCTAACGCCTCTCTACAAGAGAATTTTTTTAACCCGAAAGTGCCAACTACAAAATGATTGTTCCCAGCAAAAACAGGGAAAGATAAGTCAGTAATCGACATTGTGAAAATTTTTTGAGGTTATCAACATGAAACGTCTTTCTTTTGCAAGTTTAGGAGCGATCGCACTTATTGCTACAGTGCCATTTGTGAGTCAAGTGCCAGGAGCCGCTTCTCTATGGCATTCTACAAGTGCGATTGCTCAAAATGCCAATCAAGGGCAAGTACAGTTACACTTGGATGCTGACAAGCAGGTAGTAGCACAGGATCAGCATGGTAAGCAAAGCAAAACATGGCAGCCTTTGAAAGGTCAAGCCGTGGTGCAACCAGGTGATGTGTTGCGTTACACCTTAACTGGTGAAAATAAGAGCGATCGCGCCGTAAAAAATCTGATTCTCAATCAACCAATTCCGCAAAAAATGATGTATGTGCTGAAATCAACCACCATCACCACTAATGCCAAAATAACCTATAGCATCGATGGCGGAAAAACTTTTGTGGAAAATCCCACTATTAAAGTTACTCTTCCTGACGGCAAAGTAGAAACTAAACCAGCACCAGCAACTGCTTACACCAATATCCGTTTACAGCTTCCCTCACTTGCAGCAAAAACTCTAGTCAAAGCAACTTATCAAACCCAAGTGCGCTGATTTAGATACACACATCTAAAAGTTTTGCCAATTCGTAATTCGTAATCGGGTTTTTAATTACGAATTACGAATTACGAATTACGTTAGTCCAACAATAACAAATTGGTCTATTTTAAGCTGCTAAAAATTAATTGATAAAAATCCTATTAAAACTTTTAGATTTTCATAAATACGACAAGTATCTAAATTAACAAATATGTGGCATTTCAAAGGAGATGTGTTCAGTGATCCTTCCCAATAAAAAAACACAAATCCCTTTTAGGACTAGCTGGTATCGACGGTTAACGGCTACTGTTCTCTTAGCAAGTGTTTTGCATACTCCTATCCCTATATCAGTAAGAGCGCAACAAGCTAACGATTCGGTTCAATCTATCCCAATAATAAATCAAGCTGCATATAGTTATACAGATCCTGCTAATAGTAATAAATATCAAGGACTATCTAATCCGATTACCCTGAGTCCTAAACCATTAGTTGATCCATTAGGCCGGATATTAGGTTGCGGCGGCCAAATTTTATCTGATTACACTGGTTATTCGGTAGGCTTATATGAACCGAATCCTAGCGATCCAACGGGAACAGAATTAGGTAAGTTAGTTCCTCTAACTCGCACAGAATTACCTGATATTCCTAATAATCAAGTTCCTGGTGGTAAAGCACCAAATATCGAGAATAGTAATCCCTATTTTATAAAAAATAGCAACCCACAAGGTACTTATAACTTTTTATTAGATCCAGAAAAAGGACAATTAGATCCAGGTAAGACTTATATTTTTGTAGTCAATCCACCGCCGAATAATATTTACAGACAACGGCGGGTCAAGATTGAAATTGTTGGTAGCACAGGTACTCAAGGTAACGGCGTAGTGCGCTATATCGCTTCTTCCTTAGATGGTCAACCAATCAGCTTAACAGGTGAGACTAGGGTAGAAAGCACAGTTGTTTTAGTTGCCAATGCAGAACTACAAGGGCTGGACTTATTAGCTTTTCAATTCACGACAAATATGTGTCAACCAAATCAGGTGCAGATTGTCAAAACAGGCGATCGCGCTGCTGCTGAACCTGGAGATACAGTAATCTACCGGATTTCAGTAAAAAATCTCGCTGATGTTGGTTTGAATAATATATTTGTCACCGACAACTTACCTTTAGGGTTCCAGTTCTTAGCTAAATCTGTGCGGGGAGAATTGAATGGTAATTCAGTTGCTATCACCTCACAACGGAATGGAAACACGGTGACATTCCGTACTGATGTAACAGTTCCTACAGAACAAAGCCTAAATATTGCTTACGGCGCTCAATTAACAGCCGATGCTGTGCGCGGTACTGGACGTAATAGTGCGATCGCTAACGCCCAACGAGCCGACAACGGTTTTAGTACTAAGGATGGGCCAGCAACACACCTGTTAAAAATTAACCCAGGAATTGTTTCTGATTGTGGCACCATCATCGGCCGCGTCTTTATTGATAAAAACTTTGACGGTGAACAACAACGGGGTGAGCCTGGAGTCCCCAATGCAGTGATTTATATGGAAGACGGGAACCGCGTCACCACAGATCCTAATGGTTTGTTCTCCTTAGCTAATGTCTTACCAGGAAACCACACGGGTGTACTAGACCTCAGCAGTCTCCCCGGTTACACCTTAGCCCCCAACAAAAAATTCCGCGAACGGAATAGCCAATCGCGTCTAGTGCGTTTAGAGCCTGGTGGCTTAGTACGCATGAATTTCGCTGTCACCCCCGCCTTCCAGGAGCCAGTCAAGAAATGAAACCCAGACTGCACTATGCAATTATTTTCAACCTAAAGATGATGGGGGCGATGCCGATATTAGCTCTAAGCCTCATTTTGTATCCTGCCATAGTTAAGGCAGAACCTACAAGTGAAAACCTCTTCTTCTCCGATTCCCCTTCACAAACAAACAAGGGTGTTGAAAACATTAATTTTTCACAGGATCTGAAAAACATCTCACCTTTTAGGGGAGAGGCTTTGAATTATCCCCCAACGCTAGAAGGGAAGGCGGCTGGGGGATTAGGTTTAGCTGTTCAAGCGGATCAGAATAAAACACTTGAAAAAAGTATCGATTCAAATTCGGCAGAATTTTCCTCAACCTCTCTAGTACCTAGCACTGATACTTCAAGCCTAAATGTTCAACCAACCGAAAGGGAAATACAACCATTTCAACCAGCAACTTCTGTAGGTTTACCTAGAGGCTTACGCAAAATAGCCGGAATCGAGGAAAAGACAGAAATAAAAGCATTTCAACCAGCAACTTCTGTTGATTTACCCAGAGGCTTACGCAAAATAGTCGGCATCAACAACGACGAGCCTAAATACACCGAAACGGACCTACAAGCTTCTCCAACAGAAATACAAGCGTTTCAACCAGCAACTTCTGTTGATTTGCCTAGAGGCTTACGCAAAATAGCCGGAGTGGCTGAGGATGTAAAAAAGCCAGAACCTGGGAACAACAAGATACAGGGACAAGTGGTAAATGAAAATCCTCCCGTGTCCCCCACTCTCCCCGTTTCCACAGCAATTAAAATTCTGGGTCCGACACCTAACAGTGTTGTAGATGTGCCAGCCACTTCAGTGATTGTGCAATTTCCTTCTGGTACTCAGGTGGAATTGCGGGTTAATGGCGTGTTGGTAGACCGTTCTTTAGTTGGACGGACAGAAACTGATAGCGCTACCAACTTAGTAACGCAGACGTGGTATGGTGTCTCCTTAAAAGAAGGTAATAATACCATCTCTGCCCAAGCAACGGGGGGAACACAAGCGCCTGTAACAGTGCAAGTTGCAGTCCGGGGAGCGCCGGAGCGACTAACTTTAGAAACAGTTGAGTCTCGTATCCCGGCGGATGGACGTTCTACGGCGACAATTAGGGGTAAACTGCTTGATGCAGGTGGTAATCGCTCTAATCGTGATGCTGTTGTCACTTTGATACCAAGTGCTGGGGAGTTTGTTGGCAAAGATTTCAAGCCAGATGAACCCGGATTTCAGGTGGAGGCGAAGGGGGGAGAATTTACGGCGATTTTACGATCGCAACTAAAAGCCGAAACTGTCACAATTCGAGCGATCGCTAATGACTTAGAAGGCTTTACCCAACTACAATTTGAAACTGCACTACGTCCGAGTTTGGTAACTGGTGTAGTGGATTTACGTTTAGGCGCTAGAGGTACAGATTATTACGGCAGTTTCCGTGATTTCCTCCCCACGAATAAAGACAACGGAACACAATTAGATTTCCATTCAGCAGTATTTGCCACTGGTGCGATCGGGGAGTGGTTGTTTACAGGTGCATATAACAGTTCTCGCAGCCTCAATGAAGATTGCAACTGTGATAATCGTCTGTTTAGAACTTACCAATTTAATGAGAAAAACTATCCTGTCTATGGCGATAGTTCAAGAGTTGATGTCATTACTCCTTCCATTGACAGCGTATTTCTGCGGTTTGAGCGGTCAACTGGTATCCCTGGCGCTGATCCTGATTATGCCATGTGGGGTGACTACAACACCGAAGAATTTGCGCGGCGATCGCAGCAATTTACTTCTATCACCCGTCAACTCCACGGCTTTAAAGCTAACTACAACTTCGGAAACCTGCAAATTACAGGTTTATATGGCAACCATTTAGAAGGGTTTCAACGGGATACCATTCCTCCCGATGGCACTAGCGGTTATTATTTCCTCTCTCGCAGAATACTACAACCAGGTAGCGAAAATGTCTTTATCGAGTTAGAAGAACTCAATCGCCCTGGAACTGTATTACAACGCAAACAGCTTAACCTCGGCTCAGATTACGATATTGATTACGATCGCGGTACTTTATTATTCCACGAACCCATTCTTCGCACCGATATTGATGAAGCCGGACAAGTATTGGTACGACGGATTGTTGTTACCTATCAATATGACGACCAAAAATCTGATAGCAATATCTATGCGGCTCGTTTGCAATATAACCTTTCCCGTAAACTTAACTCCGAAAGTTGGATAGGTACAACTTTCGTTCAAGAAAATCAGGGAGTGCGTGACTTTCAACTCTACGGTGCAGATGCGCTGATTTCTTTGGGCGCTCAAGCTAAATTAATCGCAGAATATGCCCATTCTAGTAACAACTCTGATGTGGTGGGGAAGGTTCGCGGTCAAGCCTATCGGTTGGAAGCTGACGGACAAATTGCTAACGGGATTCAAGGCCGCGCCTACTATAACTTTGCAGATACTGGTTTTGCTAATAATGCCACCATCAGCTTTGTCCCCGGCCAAAGTCGTTATGGAGCGCAGGTTACAGCTAAAGTTGCCGCAAACACTAACGTCAGAGTGCAATATGACCATGAAGATAATTTTGGCATTGCTCCCCAACCCCTAGATACCTTTGAAGAACTATTTTCACCGCGTTCTGAAGCAGTACCTGGGAGTAAAGTTGATAACTCTCTGACAACGATTTCCGCCGGGATTGAACAACGCTTAGGTAGCGCTACTTTGGGTGTGGATTGGATTCATCGGAATCGGGAAGACCGCATCCCCGACAGCGCCTTGAGTAGTAATTCCGATCAATTGCGATCGCGTTTTACAGTTCCCATTGCTAAAAACCTGACTTTCCAAGCCCAAAATGAACTAAGTTTATCTTCCCAAAAAGATACGGTTTACCCAGATAGGACTATTTTAGGGTTGAATTGGGCTGCAATTCCTGGTGTCAATATCAGTCTCGCCCAACAGTTTTACAATGGCGGTCAAAATGCGGGTAATTCTATCACCAGCTTGAGTGTCAACGGTGAACGCAAACTCGGAGCGGATACTACCTTGACCGGTCGTTACTCAATTTTGGGTGGTGCAAATGAAATGACTACCCAAGGAGCGATAGGTTTAAATAATCATTGGACTATTGCTTCAGGATTGCGGCTAAACCTCGCCTACGAACACATATTCGGCAACTTCTTTGGACGAACTGCGGCGGGTCAACAATATGCCCAACCTTACGCCTTTGGTCAATCGGCATCATCCATCGGTACTGATAGTGGTGATAACTACAGCGCTGGGTTGGAATACTCTGATAATCCGCAGTTTCAAGCCAGCGCTCGTTACGAACATCGTTCCTCTTCTGGTGGTACTAATACAGTAATTAGCGCCGGGGTTACGGGTAAAATTTCTCCCTCCCTCACAGCCTTAGCACGTTATCAACAAGCCGGTTCTTCTAATCAAAAGCTTTCAGGATTGGGAGATACAACTAATCTGAAATTGGGTTTAGCTTACCGCGACCCCAATAGCGATAAATTTAATGCCTTATTACGTTATGAATATCGCAAAAATCCATCAACTATTCCTGACACGATTCTTTTAGGTAGTGGTACAGGTTCCGAAGACCATACCTTTGCTTTAGAAGCGATTTATGCCCCTAACTGGCAATGGGAATTCTACGGTAAGTATGCACTACGTAACAGCACTTCTTATATAGCCAGTGATTTAGCTGGTACTAGCATGGTGAATTTAGCCCAATTCCGGGCAACATATCGCTTGGGATATAGCTGGGATTTGGTGGGTGAAGCTCGTGTAATTAGTCAGTCTAGCTACACCGAAACAGGCTTTGTTGTGGAAACGGGTTATTATCTCACACCTAACCTGCGCGTTGCTGCTGGTTACGTCTTTGGTAAAGTCGATGACCGAGATTTTTCAGGTACACGTTCTGCGGGAGGTGCATATTTGGGTATCAGCGTCAAACTCAACGAATTGTTTGATGGTTTTGGACAGCAAAAAATTGCTCCACCTCAACACCAGAAGTCTACAGCGCAAACTTTGGTTAATAAACTCAAGGCTGCAATGAAGGAGGTAAAAAAGCTTGAAATATAAAACGGTTATTTGTAGAGACGCGAAATTTCGCGTCTCTACATTGGGGTTATTTGTAGAGACGCGAAATAATGTAGGGGACTTCCAACAAATAAATTACCCAATCTTGTGGGGTGGGCATCTTGCCCGCCTTTGTATATGGGCGCTCATGTTGCCCACCCCACAAGAAGTAGTTGAGTATTTTTTTATTTGGAAGTCCCTAGAGACGCGAAATTTCGCGTCTCTACAACAACCGGTGGATGAATCAAATAAATTTGGACCCTTAAAATCAGGTTCATTACAAGCAATCATTCATGCGTACAAATCTGCTGTAACCCGTTGGTGTCGGAAAAACGGTTTTGAAGATTTTGCATGGCGATCCCGGTTTTACGATCGCATCATTCGTGCTGATGGTTCTTTAAACACGATTCGAGAATACATCATTAATAATCCCCCCAAATGGGAACATGAAAAAAATAATTCTGCAAATTTATGGATGTAGAGACGCGATATATCGCGTCTATGTCCGTTTATAGCATTTTTACAAATATAAAAAATAGATAAATTTTCAGTATTTTTACGTAAGAAATTATTGGATTAAATGGGAATAATCATTTAGTCAATCTTAAAACTTTATCCGGCACAACTATATTCTAGGTAATACCATTGGCTCAAACTCATAGCCATTAGACTAAATCTAAAATTGCTTCAAAGCCTTATCCCAACTAGCTAATACTTACTACCTAAACGTAATTATGATTTTCAACGCCGACCTATTTAACTAAATATTATATTTATGAAATCCTTTATTCATTATTTCAACCAACTCGAACGCCCGACTTTTCGTAAACAACATAAGTTATTGAGTTCGCTACTGTTAACTGGAATTATTACTGGCACCTCTATCCCCTGGTCACTTGTTTCCCCAGCGATCGCTACCTCTGTTAAACGTGAGTCTAATGTGAAGCAAACTTCAATGCTCAAGCCAACAAAGAGCAGAATAAAGGCTCAACAGAAGTCAGGGCTAGAAATTATCTTTGTTGATCCCGTTGTCCGGGATATCGAAGCTTATCTTCCTAAGCGATCAAGTAATCGGGTTGTGTATGAGTTGCACAGCAAGAACCCATTGGCAGAAATGGCGCAGGTATTGCGGAGCTATCATAATGTCAAGGCAATCCATATCATTTCCCACGGGCAAACGGGGCAATTGATCTTAGCAGGGCATCACTACGATGCGGCCACGTTAAAAAACTATCAGTCGGAACTCAAGGTAATTGGTCAAGCCTTGCGACCAGGCGGGGATATTTTGATCTATGGTTGCAACATTGGTAAAACGCCTAGACTGATCGCCACCCTCGCGCAATTGACCGGAGCAGACATTGCAGCTTCCAATAACCCGACGGGCGACACTGCACAGGGTGGTGACTGGCGGCTGGAAGTAGCTACGGGTGCTATTGAAACGGCTGCGATCGCCGTTCCACAGTGGCAGGGCTTGCTGTGGACACCGGCTACTCCGGATTCAACAGTTGGTTGGTTTGGTGATACTCCGGCCCTGACCCCCAATGCCACGATATTGACTTCAGGCCGCTTTAGCAGTGCCGGACCAAACATCGGCGCAACCGGTCATACCTTCAGCATGGTTGCAACTACGTCCCCAAATGCTTCAGTGCAAAAACTGCAAAATGTTACAGCCACGACCTTTGCCCAAGCCGTAACCAACAATGACTATATTTACTCGGATCTAACTGTTGGCAGCACAGGTCTGCGGGTTTCTGGGCTCCGAATCAATCAGGTCAGAAGTGCTTATAACACTTCGTCCACGGCTCGGGTGGGATTCGCCATCGTAGACACGGTTACTGGCACAGAGACGGTCTACAATAGTAGTGGTTTACTTATCCAAGGGACAACAAATGGGGTCGCTATCCCTCTAAGTTCCGACCCCCAGCTACTGCCCAATCGCACCTATCGGATCAAATTCTACTTGTGGAATTGCGGAGCAAATACTTGCTACATCGATAACCCAGCCTTCGACACACAACTCAATGAATCTCCCACTGCCAATAATGTCACTGCGACTTCACAAGCTAATCCAGGTGGCACGAACGCAGTGCAGGTGCCGGCACTGAATGGCACTGACGTGGAAGATGTCACATTAGGAACGGGGGCATCGTTCCGAATTGTGACGTTGCCGACGAATGGAACTCTGAAGTACAACAATGTGGCGGTGACAGCCAATCAAGTCATCTCCGGCTACGATCCCACCCTGTTGACCCTCGACCCTACAGCCACGGGCGCAGATACGGTCAACTTTACTTATACCGCGATCGATTCATTGACAGCGGAATCCAGTGCGGCAACAGTAACAATGCCATTCGCTGCCGTTGACTATGGTGATGCCCCTGACTCCTATGGCACGCTGTTAGCGAGTAACGGCGCAAGGCATACAATCACTGGACTTTACCTGGGGGCTGGGGTGAGTGCTGATAGCGATGGGCAACCAAACGCCACCGCAACAGGTGATACCAATGATGATGGGGTTACTTTTAGCCCAACTTTGGGTGCAAATTACAGCACTTTGGTACAAGCAGGTGTTAGCAATCAGGTTAAGGTAGTATCTTCTGGTTCCGGCTATGTAAATGCCTGGATAGATTATAACCATAATGGTGTATTTGATGCTGGAGAACAAATTCTCACCAATCAGGCGGTGGTGGCAGGCACGAATACCCTCACCTTCACACCAGACAATAGACAATTACACGGTTCTACTTTTGCACGTTTTCGGCTGAGTCCGACTTCGATTGGGTCCCCCTCTCCCGTGGGATTGATATCGGGTGGAGAGGTCGAAGACTACCAAGTTTATGTTGCTGCACCTGTCCCGGATGGAGCCGCTTGTGCCACAACAGGACTTTTGAATGGCGGTTTTGAGAACCCAACTCAGGGCGCAAATTCATTTAATCAGTTGGCTAAAGACTTTGTTCCTGGATGGAATACAAACGCAACAGATCAGAAAATTGAAATCTGGAGTACACCTTTTCAAGGCGTAACTGCCTACTTAGGTAATCAATTTGCGGAAATTAATGCAACCCAAGTAGCTAGCCTCTATCAAGACATAGCGACGGTTCCAGGCTCGACATTAACGTTTCAATTTGCACACCGGGCGCGACGACTCCCAACAACCGGGCCCCATGTTGTTGACACCACTAGTGTCAAGATTGGTGCGCCCGCGGCAACTGTGCAACAGGGCATCTACAATACAGACTCCACAGATTGGGTTGTCTATCGGGGTACTTATCAAGTACCCGCAAATCAATATATTACTCGGTTTGAGTTTAACTCTATCTCCTCTGGTAGTGGGTCTCCTAGCGTTGGCAATTTTGTGGATGATGTAAATTTTTCGGTAAACGGTTGTGTCCCCTCCATCTCGCCACCGACGATCGATTTGGATGGTAATAACAGCACTGCAACGGGCAACAACTATCAAAATACTTTTACTGTGGGTGGGGCGGCGGTGGCAGCAGCCGATACCGATGTGGTGATTACTGACGACAAAACTAATATAACTCGCGCGATTATTCAGCTTACCACCACACCCGATGGGACAAATGAAAGTTTAACCATTGACCCGACGGCAGGGGGGACTGTTACAGGGGTTACAGTAGACTTACCTTATGATTCGACAGTAGGCATATCTACAACAGGTCGTCTAACCCTCAAGGGTAGTGCAACCCTCGCTGATTACCAAAAAGTGCTTGCAACACTCAAGTATAGTAATACCAAAGCATCGCCGACGATGAGCGATCGCATTATTAATGTGCAAGTAATTGATAGTGACAAAGCGAGCAGCAACACCGCTATTAGCACTATTAAGATCGCCAATCCTGTCACTATTTCTGGAACGGTGTTTAGCGATGCTGATGCAGACGTGACCATCAACGGCAGCGATGCGGGAACAAATGCGGGGTCAGCAAACCTGACCATTTATGCCCTCGATACTGCTGGCAAAGTACTATCTAAAGCCACTGTTGCGGCTAATGGAACCTACAGTTTGACCAACATCCCGGCAAATTCCAGTGTGACACTACGGTTATCAAATGATAATAGTGTGGCAATTGGGGCAACCGCACCCACAGCCTCTACCATTCCCAGTGGTTGGTATTATACGGGCGAAAACAAAAATGGCACAGTCGATGGGACGATCGCTACCCTCGGTAACATTGCCCTGACCACGACTACAAGCAATCTTACCAATGAAAACTTTGGTATTCGTCAAGCTTATACCATTGCAGCAGACGCCGCCCCAACCACCTGTAACCCAGACTACAGAACTGCGTTGAACACAGGTGTTACTGCAGCGGGCGGGCAGGTAGCGGTGGGAGCAAATGACTTAAACTGGACTGCTGAGTGGATTGCTGGCCCTGCTAGCGGCATTGGAACACCTTATGCCCCGCCGCGCCCAGTGGGGGTAATGCCTGCGGTAGTGGTTGGCAACCTCGCCCCTGGTGCTTGGATAAATGAACCAGCCAATGCTCGGTGGATTAGCTATCCGTTCCGTTTATCAGCGAATAATAATGGAGATCATCGTGATGCTGATTTAGATGGAAAGATTGGGGAAGATGGTAGTGCTATTGCGATCGTTGGCACTTCTGACGCGGTGCGACTGAAGTTCACATCGAATCTGACTTTACCCAGCAATGCCAATACGATCGCAATTTCCTTGCCCATTGGCGTCTCAATGGACAACCAATTTCTCAGCGTAAAGGTGAATGGGGTCGAAAACCTTGTCCCAACTCCATCGCCAAACTCACAAGCTCAGGACTATAAATCACTCCAAAACGTTAACATGACCAAGGGTTGGCAGGCTGGGGTGAACACCATTGAAATCGTCATGGATTCGGGACCAAACCTGGCTGGTTTCTTTCTGGGCGTTCAAGCTAGCAGTACTCAAGTTTGTGGCAAGTCGAATGTTGTCTTAGTGAAACGCATTACCGCAATTAATGGGGTTAACACAATTAATCCTAGCGATAACACTACCCATCTTGACCAAGTTCTCGATAATCCCGCTACTCCAAATGATGATCCGGGTGTGAACTGGCCATCTGGTTATTTAGTTGGGGCTTTCAATGCTGGCAAAATCAAGCCAGGTGATGTGTTGGAGTACACAGTATATTTTCTCAATGCTAAAGGTGCTAATGCCAATACGGTGAAAATATGCGATCGCATTATTGGCAGCCAAACTTATAAAACTGCTTCCCTAGAAATCCGCTTGGGGAATGCCACTAGTAGTATCTCACTCTCAGATGCCGCAGATCCTGCAACTGATCGAGGTCAATTTTACCCTAGTAGTGCTTCTGCTCCGGCTGCTTGTAATTTAATTACTCCTGCTGCTGGTGTAGCCGATAACGGTACTTGGGCAGTAGATGTTACGGGTACGGGTAGTTCGGCACAGCCCGACTTTACAACGATGCCGAGTGCAACTGCACCCGGTACACCGACTACTTCCTACGGGTTTATCCGCTTTAAAACCATTGTCAATCCCTAATCTTTGATTACCCAAACATCAACCTTGATTTTGAGGATTTTATGGTTTTTAGGTATTTTCATTGATTAGTCTCGACACACTTATATTTACTGCTACTTAAACCTATGCCTCGCCATAACTTTACCGGGAAACACACTTATCGATCGCTACTAATTGGTGCCCTTTTATTAGGCGGGAGTTCTTTAGCTGGTTTATCTGTTTTTGCTGCTAGCCCCACGCCTGGGACTGTCATTGAAAACCAAGCCACCGGTTCGTATATCGATGAATCGGATAATTCCACCCAAACATTAGTATCTGACAAAGTGACCGTAACCGTCGGTGAAGTCACAGGGATTACAGTTACACCAGCGAATACACCTAGTGCAATAAGTGGTGTTGTCGTCAATTTTGACTTTACAATTACTAACGTCGGCAACGATCCGACACAGTTCTTTATTCCTGATGCACCTTCGGCGATTACTGGGGGTACAGCTGGCACACTAAAAATTGTTGCTTATGACTCAGATGGTAGTGGACCAGCAGCAGCAGTTGACCTTACTGGTAATAATATTACTGTTCCTGCGAATGGTGCTAATACGGGGACATTGTTAAGTGCGATCGCTTCTGCGAATAACGGTTCGATTCCCGCAGGTGCGACGATTGTTGTCCGGGTTCCGGTAACAGTTACAGCAACTGGTGGACAAACTGTAAGTGTCACACTAGGTAATACTAGCGGACAACCCAGCAATAGTAATACTCCCTATATTCTGGGAGCAAATGGAACTGGAAGTAAAGATTTATATACTGTTGACAACGCTGATGGTGTTTCTGGTGAATCAGCAGGTGTACCGATTAATGGAGATGCGACAAATCACCGCCAAGAAGCCAGTGCAATCCAGACTGTGACAGCTGTCAATCCAATCAATATTTCCGGGACAATTTACCGGGATAACGATCGCAGTAGTACGAACAATAGTGAGCCTGGGATTGGTAATATCACTGTCATTCTCTACCAAGATAATGACAATAATCGTGAACTTAGTCCCAGTGAAATCATCCAGCAAGTAACAACTCTCGCTGACGGGAGTTATCAATTCACTAACGTACCTGCTGGAACTTACAAAATCAAAGTAGACATTGCTGATCCAGATGTGCCTGTGGGATACACGCTTGGTACTACTGATAATTTGCCAGTCACGGTTAATACTACCAGTATCACCGGAAAAGATTTTGGCTTTTATCCAGCTTTAACCTGTGAATGGGAAGCTCAAATCTACAGTGGTCATTACCCTATTCCCGGTGCAGCTTATGCAAAAGATACGCAATCTGTTGGTCTATTTGGTACAGGTGGATTACCAACGCTCCGTGGCACTGCAAAATTTGGAGCGGAAAAGTCTACATTTACTTTTAACGATCAATCCATTAGCCAAACTGCCCATCCGTTAAGAACAATTATCAATGGCAGTTTTGTTTCTTCAGGCTACGTTCCCATTAACGGAGACTATATCTCAACACAGACTAATTTTGGCCAACCCAGTTGGGTAATCGTGTTTAAGCGGCAAGCGATCGCCAAAGGTCGAGTTACCTTGGGGCAAGCAGGGGCTTACATTGATGATGCTATGGAAATTTATATTAATGGAGTGCGGGTTGCAAATCCAATTCTAACTTATAATACTAGCTTACCAGCAAACAAAGTATCTACGGTTTCGGTCAATGCTGGCGATATCGTTGAGATTCGCTTATCGAACTATGACAATGTTGGTGGGTTTGTCGTCAGTACTGATTTTGCCTATGAGTTCGGTGATGCACCAAGCAGTTATGGTGAAGTTTCTCAAGCACCGAGTTGTAGTAATCCCCACCTTGGCGCAACTGTAACTGGAGAAAGTAGTCAAACCTATAGTGCAAATGCAAGTGGCGATGCTGGGGATGATGGTGTTACCTTGCCTTCAAACCTAACTCCAGGAACAACTGCAACAATTATTGTTAACGCTTCAACCGCAGGTTTTCTCAATAGTTGGATTGATTTTAATCAAAATGGGGTTTTTGATAGTGGCGAACAACTCAATATAACCAACGTTACTAAAGGTACGGCTGCAACGGTTAATAATGTTCCCCTCAATGCCGGAAACAATACTTTAACCTTTACCGTACCCAGTAATGCAACCGTTGGTGGTAGCTTTGCTCGTTTCCGGTTTACGGCTAGTGCAGTTGCAACACCCAGCCCAACTGGTTCTGGGGATGCTGGAGAAGTTGAAGATTATGCTGTACCGATCGCGACAATACCTAATGTCTTGCTTGTGAAACGAATCACAGCAATTAATGGCGATCGCACCAAAAACCCTAATGACAACACACCGTTAAATGCCTTCGTTGATGATACCACCTCGCCTCGTCAAGCCGACGATAATAGCCCCAATTGGAAGCCTAATTATCTGTTAGGGGCAATTGATGCTGGCAAAGTCAAACCAGGAGACGAAATTGAATATACAATTTATTTCCTGAATGCGGGTAGTACTAATGCCAATACTGTGAAAGTGTGCGATCGCATTAGTGCTAACCAAAATTTTAAAGTCGGTGCTTATGGTACTAACAAAGATGTGCAATTGCAGCTAGGAACGAGTACAGTAGTTGACTTAACCAGTGCTAATGATGCAGGCGATCGCACTCAATTGATTAGTGCTGGTGGTACCGTTCCTACTAATTGTTATCTCAAGGCGGCTAATGATAACGGCACTTTAGTTATTGACGTTACTGGTAATACTGGACTACCGAATTTAACTACTATGCCAGGGTCAACAGGGCAGGGTTCACCCAATGATTCCTATGGGAATATCCGCTTTGTGACGAAGGTGAAGCCGTAACTTTAACTAACCTCCGCGTTGTAAAGACGTAGCAGTGCTACGTCTCTACAACCTAGGGAAGAATTTCAAATTTTCCACTATTACAAAACCAAAACTACTTATGTTCAAACATCAATTCATCGAGAAAAAGTCTAATAATCAACGCCAAAAAGACCAAAAGGGTAAATCCTACTCCCCTGTAATTATACTGTTATATCTATTTTTAAACAGTACTTTACTACAAGTCTTACCAGCATTAGCGGCTAGTCCGACACCTGGTACTGTAATTGATAACCAAGCAACTGGTAGTTTTATTGATTCTACGGATAATACTGAAAAGCAGATTGAATCTAATACAGTTAAAGTAACTGTGGCAGAAGTTACAGGGATTACGATAATATCCGCGAATACACCCAGTGCAATAACTGGTGGTACTAGCAACTTCGACTTTACAATCACTAACGTTGGGAATGACCCAACCCAGTTCTTTATTCCCGACGCTCCATCGCTGATTAGCGGCGGTACAGCAGGGACACTGAAAATTGTTGCTTATGACCCAGACGGCAGTGGACCGGCAGCCCCAGTTGACTTGACCTCCAACAACATTACTGTGCCGAGTGGGGGTCGCAGTACAGGAACATTGTTAAGTGCGATCGCTGCTGCTAACAACGGTTCGATTCCCGCCGGTGCGACGATTGTGGTGCGGGTTCCAGTGACCGTCACGGCAGCGGACGGACAGACTGTGAGTGTGACACTAGGTAATACGAGTGGACAACCCAGCAATAGCAACACTCCATATATTGTGGGTGCGAATGGAAGTGGAACCAACGATTTATACACTGTTGATAACCCCGATGGTACTTCCGGTGAATCAGCAGGGCCACCGATAAATGGCGACGCGACAAATCATCGCCAAGAAGCGAGTGCGATCCAGACGGTGACCGTAGTCAATAGTGTTGTCACAGTGACTGGAACTGTGTTTAGGGATGCTGATGGTAGTATTACCATCAATGGCAGCGATGTGGGAACCAATGCCGGATCAACTAACCTCACTATTTATGCTATCGATACTACTGGCAAAGTAGTCGATAAAGCCACAGTCGCGTCTAATGGAACTTACAGTCTGCCGAATGTCCCAGTAAGTTCCAGTGTGACGCTGCGGCTGTCTAACGACTCCACTGTAGTAATTGGGGCAACGGCTCCCACAACGCCTAGTTTGCCGACTAACTGGGTGAATACTGGTGAGAACAAAAATGGCACCACTGAAACCATTACGCCTGGTGATATTGCCATCACTACGGCGAGGATCAACATCATCAATCAAGATTTTGGGATTGAGCAACTCCCGGATACGACCAACTTAAATCCAGCGCCTCAAACCAATCCGGGTGGGACGGTAACGATTCAAGTGCCGACATTAGCGGGGACTGACCCTGAAGATGGCGCATTGGGCAGTGGTAATAAATTCAAAATTGTCACCTTACCGACCAATGGAACGCTGACTTACAATAACGTAGCCGTAACTGCGGGGCAGATCATTAGTAGCTATGACCCAACGTTATTAAAGCTTGACCCTCAAGATGGAGCAATTACCGTTAGTTTTACCTATGCGGCGATCGATGCTGCGGGCAAAGAAGATCCGACTCCTGCCACAGCGACGATACCCTTTGTCACTCGTGGCAATGTTTTATTAGTCAAACGGATTACAGCAATTAATGGCGATCGCACCAAAAACCCCAATGACAACACACCGTTAAATGCCTTCGTTGACGATACCACCTCGACTCATCAAGCCGACGATAACAGCCCCAATTGGAAGTCTAACTATCTGTTAGGGGCAATTGATGCTGGCAAAATTAAGCCAGGGGACGAGATTGAATATACAATCTATTTCCTGAATGCGGGTAGTAGTAATGCCAATACTGTGAGATTGTGCGATCGCATTAGTGACACCCAAGATTTTAAAGTCGGCGCTTATGGTACTAGCAAAGATATGCAATTGCAGCTAGGAACGAGTACAGTAGTTGATTTAACTAGTGCTAATGACGCAGGCGATCGCGCTCAATTGATTAGTGGTGCTGGTAGTGTTCCCGCTAATTGTTATCTGAAGACAGCTAATAGTAATGGCACTTTAGTTATTGATGTGACTGGTAATACTGGAGCACCGACTTTAACTACTATGCCAGGGTCAACAGGGCAAGGTACACCTAATGATTCCTATGGTTTCTTTCGCTTTGTGACGAAGGTGAAGCCCTAACTTTAACTAACCCCTAAATTGTAGAGACGCGATATATCGCGTCTCTACAATTTAGGAAAGAATTTAAATTTTTTCAGTATTGAAAAACCAAAACTACTTATGTTAAAACATCAATTAATCCAGAAAAAGTCTAGTCATCAACGCCAAAAAGACCGAAAGGGTAAATTATACTGCCGCGCAGTTATACTGATATATTTATTTTTAAGCGGTACTTTACTACAAGTCTTACCAGCATTGGCTGCTAGTCCGACAGCTGGTACTGTAATTGATAACCAAGGAACTGGTAGTTTTATTGATTCTACAGATAATACTGAAAAACAAGTTGAATCAAATATAGTTAAAGTAACTGTAGCAGAAATTGCAGGGATTACAATTTCACCAGCGAATACACCCACTGCAATAACTGGTAGTACTGTCAACTTTGACTTTACAATTACTAACGTCGGCAACGATCCGACACAGTTCTTTATTCCTGATGCACCTTCGGCGATTACTGGGGGTACAGCTGGGACACTAAAAATTGTTGCTTATGACCCTGATGGTAGTGGATCAGCAGCAGCAGTTGACCTTACTGGTAATAATATTACCGTTCCTGCGAATGGTGCTAATACGGGGACATTGTTAAGTGCGATCGCTTCAGCTAATAACGGTTCGATTCCCGCAGGCGCGACGATTGTGGTGCGGGTTCCAGTCACAGTCACAGCAGTTAGTGGACAACCTGTAAGTGTCACACTAGGTAATACTGGTGGACAACCCAGCAATAGCAACACCCCCTATATTGTGGGAGCAAATGGAACTGGAAGTAAAGATTTATATACTGTTGACAACGCTGATGGTGTTTCTAATGAATCAGCAGGTGTACCGATTAATGGAGATGCGATAAATCACCGCCAAGAAGCCAGTGCAATCCTGACTGTGACAGTTAATGCTGTCAGTATTTCCGGGACAGTGTTTAGCGATGCTGATGCAGATGTTACCATCAACGGCAGCGATACCGGAACAGATGCGGGGTCAGGTTTCCTGACAATTTATGCCATTGATACTGCTGGTAAAGTAGTAGATAAAGCCAGTGTCGCAGCTAATGGAACCTACAGTTTGACTAACATTCCGCCAAATGCCCCTGTGACACTGCGGCTTTCTAATGATAATAGTGTAGCGATCGGCTCAACCGCACCCACAACCCCTAGTATACCAAGTGGCTGGTACAATACGGGCGAAAACCTCAACGGCACAATCGATCCAGTAATTTCTACATTGGGTGATATTGCCCTGACCACGACTACAAGCAATCTTACCAATGAAAACTTTGGCATTCGTCAAGCCTATACTATTGCGGCTGATGCTGCCCCAACCACCTGTAACCCAGACTACAGAACTGCCTTGAACACCGGGATTACTACTGGTGGTGGGCAATTAGCAGTCGGAGTAAATGACTTAAACTGGACTGCTGAATGGATTGCAGGCCCGGCTAGCGGCATTGGAACACCCTATGCCCCACCGCGCCCGGTCGGGACAATGCCGGCGGTAGTTGTTGGCAACCTCGCGCCTGGTGCTTGGGTGAATGAACCAGCCAATGCTCGCTGGATTAGCTATCCGTTCCGCTTATCCGTAAACGGCGATGGAAAGCATAATGATGCTGATTTAGATGGCATTAAAGGGGAAGGTAACGGTAGCTTCTCTGGACCTGGCACCTCTGATGATGTGCGACTGAAATTCACCTCCACACTGACTTTGCCCAGTAATGCCAATACGCTCTCAATTTCTTTACCCGTTGGCGTGGCGATTGATAATCAATTTGTCAGCATTAAGGTGAATGGAGTGGAAAATCTTGTGCCAACTCCGGCGGCAAATCCTAGAGCTGCTGATTATGGCACATTGAAAACCGTTAACATCACCAACGGTTGGCAAGCTGGGGTGAACACTATTGAAGTTATCGTCGATTCTAGCCCTGATCGAGTTGGTTTCTTTTTGGGCGTTCAAGCTACCAGTATTCAAGTTTGTACTAAGCCAAATGTTCTCTTGGTGAAACGGATTACAGCGATTAATGGCGGTACTACCACAGTTGGGGGAGATTCTTTGGCCAGTTATATTGATTCCCCAACTAATCCCTACGATGATAATAACATCACGATTTCCACCCAGCCTACACCAACAGATCCGCCCCTAGATACAGACAAGTGGCCATCCTTAAATAGCTTCATGCTTGGCGGTATCAATGGCGGTAAAGTCAAGCCGGGTGATGAAATAGAGTACACTATCTATTTCCTTTCGGCAAATAAGACAACAGCAAATAATGTTTTGATTTGCGATCGCATTCCCGATAATGTTACTTTTTTACCAACTGCATTTAATAGTTTTCCAGCTAAAAACAGCAGTGGTCTTGCAAGTGGCGATCGGGGGATCATCTGGCAATATAATGGTGTAACTGAATCCTTAACTAATGCGGCTGATGGCGATAAAGGAGAATATTTAGCCCCAGGTGTTGATCCCAATATTAAGTACCCGGATATCAAATGTGATGGTAGTAATAATAACGGTGTAGTGATTGTGAATTTAGGAAATGTGCCAAGTGCAACTGCACCAGGTACACCAATTAATTCCTACGGGTTTGTCCGTTTCGGGGTTAAGGTGAAGTAGTATAAACACGTTAGCGTAGTGACACGAAGTGCAATTTCGCGTCTTTGAAAAAAAGATGT
Organism: Nostoc sp.; assembly: GCF_036917635.1. Lineage (GTDB taxonomy): Bacteria > Cyanobacteriota > Cyanobacteriia > Cyanobacteriales > Nostocaceae > Nostoc. Next base: position 37,286 of record NZ_JBALCW010000067.1, on the reverse strand, counting down.
AGAGACGCAAAATTTCGCGTCTCTGGTGAAATTAAATATGCGTAACCTGAAACCCTTGTAGAGACGTAGCAGTGCTACGTCTCTACATTCATTGTCTGAGATGTCTAAGGGTTTTGGATACCCACATCTAATTTTTGCAGATGTCCAATTCTTAGACAGATAAGGCTTGTTTGACTTCAATTGGTTCACCTGTCAAACTAAAAGGGCGAACTTCGATAATTTTTACCTTCACTAATTCGCCTTTCAATTCTTTGATGTCACCATTGAAGAATGTCAAACGATTACCGTCAGTGCGTCCCATCACCTGAGTTTGATCTTTGGGGTTTTGGTCTTCCACTAAAACGGATTCGATGCGTCCAAAATAACGTTGCGATCGCTCGGCTACTTTCAAGTTTCCCAGATGATTGAGACGTTGCAGGCGATCGCTTTTTATTTCTTCACTTAGCTGATTGCCCCACAACGCCGCAGGTGTCCCCGGACGCGGTGAATATGCGGCTGTGTTCAACATATCAAAGCCAATATCTTCCACCAGTTTCAGGGTATTTTCAAACTGTGCTTCTGTCTCCCCAGGAAAACCGACAATCGCATCAGCACTAATGGAAGCATCTGGCATATACCGCCGAATAGTATCGATAATCCGCCGATATTTTTCATGGGTATAACCCCGCGACATCGCCTTTAAAAGTTCATTATCCCCAGATTGAAAGGGAATATGAAAGTGTTTGCAGACTTTGGGCAACTCGGCACAAGCTTTAATTAATCTTTCAGTAAAATAACGGGGATGGCTAGTAGCAAATCTTAGCCTTTCAATCCCCGGCACGTCATGGACATAATAAAGTAAATCTGTGAAGTTGTGCAGATGCCTACCTTCTGCTGTTGTTCCTGGCAAATCTCTGCCGTAAGCGTCAATATTTTGACCGAGGAGAGTAATTTCTTTGTAACCTTGTCGTCCTAATTCTACCATTTCCGCCCGGATTGCTTCTGGTGTGCGAGATTGTTCGACACCGCGCACATTGGGAACTACGCAATAGGTGCAGCGTTCGTTGCAGCCGTAAATTACATTAACCCAAGCTGTAACTTTACTATCCCGTCGCGGCCGGGTGATATCTTCAATAATATGAACCGATTCGGTTGCGACAACTTGATTGCCTTCAAACACCGACTCCAACAAATCTTTAAGCCGGTTGGCGTGTTGTGGCCCCATTACCAAATCTAATTCTGGGACTCGCCGCAATAGCGCTTCACCTTCTTGTTGGGCAACACAACCTGCAACGATGAGGGTTAAATCAGGCTGCTCATGTTTACGCTTCGCTTGTCTACCAAGGTAGGAATATACCTTTTGCTCGGCATTATCCCGAATTGTGCAGGTATTGTAGAGAATTACATCTGCATTATTCGGATCTTCTGACCATTCAAAGCCCATGTCTTCCAAAACGCCAGCCATGCGCTCTGAGTCAGCTTTATTCATCTGACAACCGAAAGTAGTGATGTGATAGTGGCGTTTAGAACTGGTCATGAGCAATTCTGCTTAATTAGCGTAATGTATATAAGGTTTATTTCCTATTCTATAATGCTCTTAAAGCGGCTAACGCAGTCGTTTTGATTGCAAATATCATTTTGAACTGCCAGATATCTCAGAACGGCAAGGTTACATCATAATTGAAAGTCCATCAATGAATTAGCGATCGCAAGGTTTTTGCTATATATACAATAATTGAACTCTAATATCATGTCCGGTTAAAGACTTAGGGACTTCCAAATAAAAAAATATACAACTATTTATTGTGGGGTGGGCGACACGAGAGCCCATAGTCAAAGGCGCTCATGTTGCCCACCCCACAAGATTGGATAATTTATTTCTTGGAAGTCCCTTATCATCAAGACCGCAGTTCTTGCTGGGGAAAAGACGGGTTTTTGATTGTTGCACTAGGGTAACTGTAACTAATTAGCCGGACATGATATAAGCAATGATTCCTCCTTCAAAAGAGTATCACCTACAAAAATCATCAACTCGAATATCTCGCCAGATGTCAGAAATCTGCCAGCCAGAGTTGCCAACAGACTGGACTGGAGGATTGTCAAGGAAGGGAATATAGTCAGGAATAGCCTCTGGAATCGTTGCTGGTTGCTCATCAATCACAGGGGTTGAAGAATTGACACTACAGAAGAGAAGATTTTGGTCTTCAGCGTGTTGGATTTCCATCATTTTCTTGAGAGTCAGCTTGTCAGATTTTTTGATGATCTTCATATCTATCTTGTTAATGTTTTCGTTTACTGCTTCCCCAAGGGCATTGGCTGAAAATCTGGATGACAGCAAAGTTGGGAAAAGTTGGGTGTTAATAATTGCACGGAATAAACAAGATACAGCAAATCTATGGAAAATACGAGTCCCTTGCTGAGGAATTTATCAATTGAGTACAAATTTCTTTTAAAATGCAGATTATATAGCACAATCTGTTGCATAAATGGTAGCGATCGCAGTAAAATTATTCTCTGGAAGTTAAGCTTTTTTGTGGCGCAGCAAGCGCATCGCTTGTTTTACAGACAAATTCCCCATAGACTTGTGCCGTAATATCAAATCCAGACAGAGAGGGCGCAGAGGCAGAGGAAAGAGCAATAATTTTTATACAAACGGATTTGATATAAGCTATTGTCTCGCCATTGCCGATTAACGTAGACATGTTCTGGACTATACTTATCAATCTATGGGATATCAAGCTCTGCCAGAGGCGATCGCTGACTATCTGTCACGTTTTAGAGCAGTTAACGTCAGCCAGATCAAATCATTATTGTTGATGGCTCACAGCAAGGGCTTGACTTGATTATACGTGTATTAATTGACCGTGGTGATTGAGTAGCGCCCGTTTGGGTTCGGCAAAGGAGAAAACTACAATTGGGTAAGTAGGTCGGCGAGAAAAAACCAAACTATGTAACCAAAAGTCAAATCTCTGTATTTGGCTCGTAGTTGGGCTTTAGCGCTAAAGCGCAACTACGAGCCAGTGATGATTATTTAGGCCGACTTACTTAAATTAGGAAATCATATTTTTCATGCAGACGCACAAAATAGTTAAACTTATTTCTCAAGAAAGAAGATTTAAATGTCTAGACCTTTCTGAGGGTAAATAGAATAAAGTTTTAGCTAGGGAGTAAAATATCTGAACAAATTAAAACTGACTTGACTATATGCGTACAAACAGGAGAAAAAAACTAGACTTGTGGTAATCAGGCTTACAGCTACTCTTAAAAAGAAAAATTCTGCGCCATCCCAGGCACTAAATTTGTCAAATTAAAACAGAAGAATAAGTGATAGTAATGGCGAATTCCAGAGATACAGATAATGGATGGTCGCAGTTAAGTCGTGGTGCGCCATTGGCAGTAATAGTAGCGGCGGTACTCTACATTTTATACCAACTTTTGCCCGTATTAGAACTTTTAGTTATAGCAGCATTGATTGCTTTAATTTTGAGAACGCTATTACGGTTTTTGCAAAAGTTAGTAAAATCACAGGATGTTGCTGTTTTGCTACTAATTGGATTAATCGTCGGATTTGTTGTGGTATTAGCCACTGTAGTTCTACCTAGTGTGACATTTGAATCTCAAAAATTAATCAAAACATTACCAACTTATCTCAATAGATTGACAGGAGATGTTGAACAACTGCGTCAGAAATTTACTTTTATTCCTGACATTTCCCAAGCACTAATACAATTACGGAATTTGACCGACCAGTTGCTAGGGGGAGTACCAGTTTTCTTAGGTGAAGCTTTAAGTTTAACCGTTGAGTTGGTAGCGACGTTAATCTTAGCGCTTTATATGGCTTACGATCCTAATTCTTTAGTGAAAGGGATTTTAAGATTAGTTCCAATGCGACATCATCAACGCTCTAAACGAATCCTTAAAGCTTGCGAAACAAGATTGCGAGGCTGGATTTTTGGGACAGGAATAGCGATGATATTTCTGGGGGTAGGAGCAACGTTTGGACTTTTGATTTTGGGGATTCCGTCAGCCCTACCATTTGGGATTATTGCAGGTTTATTTGAAATAATTCCTTACTTTGGTTCGATCATTGGTGCCTTTTTACCAGCATTAGTAGCATTGAGTATTTCACCACTAAAATTAGTATTTGTGTTGATCGTTTTCTTTGTAATGAATCAAATAGATGCCCATGTTGTTCAGCCTTTGGTGATGGGTCAGCAAGTTAATATCCATCCAGTGATGGTGATTGTGACATTTTTAGTAATGGGTAAGCTATTTGGATTTATTGGTCTGCTGCTTGCAGTACCTGCGGCCGCAGTGATAATTACGCTTATTGATGAGTTTACCCCTGAAGAAAAGCTGATAGAGCCAGTAGGAATTGAAAGTAAAATAGATGTTTAATCAAACGATTAAATAAGCAACTATCTAGCAATTATTCGATGCACTTTTCTGTGATTTGACATTCCCCGGCGTGAACGCACGGGGATTCTTCTATCTATGAAACAAGCCCTAGCAGGCAGCTTTTTACCATCAATATTTTGCCCTTTGTACTCAACTGCGATCGCAGGCGTGCCTAGCAGCAATAGGACTGGCAGGACTAACCCTAAAATTTTCATTGCTAGTAACAAACACTTTCAATCAAGCTACTTTCTACTTTAAAACATAAAACTAATTTGTGGGTTAACTAGCGATGGATTGCCACAAGCCGCCTCGCCACGCCTACCCTATGCTTTAATACAGGTCAGTTAATCTAATGTTGTTATGTAAACAAAAAAAGGAGAGTATTGCTGCTCTCCTAACATGATATAAGGGAAAATTTTCAGTTTAGCGATGAAAATGAGTATGTCGTTCACGGGCTTGACGTTCACGCAATTCACGAGCGCGTTGTTCACGGGCTTGACGTTCACGCAATTCACGAGCGCGTTGTTCACGGATTTGATGTTCGCGTTGGACTCTATTGTTATTAAAAGCTACACTATCACGATTAAAATGATCCTGCTCAGATTTAAATTCAGCAGCATTAGCATTTTGAGAAAGAGCAGCAATTGAAACAGCTGCTAATAAGCCTCCAAGAAGAATAGATTTAAAGCGGTTCATATATCCTTTAATCTCCGTTGCATTGATTTGTATACTCTCAATATAATCGGAATAATCTGGCACACGCCTGTATCTAAAGTCACTTTTAAATAGTTACTTTTGTCACTAATACCTGTTTGAAAAGTCGCAGAGATGATGAGTAAAGCATACCCATGTTTAATATGAATTTCTCAGTGATATCATGTCCGCATAATTAGTTATGCTAACCACAGTCATTGCACCCCACACGCCAGATGCTCCACTTGGGGAGACCCCAAGACCGCACTGGCTCCCCTTAATCCCCTCCCCGCTTTTCGAGAGGGGAGACAAAGCGTAGCTTTGGCGGGGGTGGGGTTCTTCCGGTTTAATAAGCAATCAAGCGGACATGATATGACATGATTCTAGAACCAAAATCCGGTGGTCGCAAGCGTGGATAAGTAGCCCGAATTATTCAGGGCATAATATTTCTGAACAACGTTGTTCTTCTGGAGCTGACCCCTGCCTATAAAGGTCAGCTAATAGGTAATGTAAACCAGAAAGTTGCCCCTGCATCCAATGCACTGTTCACACCAATTTCGCCGCCGTGAGCATTGATGATTTGTTTACACAAATACAACCCCAATCCCAAACTTACAGAATTGCGGATATTTGCACCCCGAAAGTAAAGGTCAAAAAGCCGATCGCTTTGTTGTTGACTAATGCCCATGCCGTTATCACTAACAGTACAATAAATCATTTTACCTGCACGGGTAGCGTGAATTGTCAAGAGCAAACCAGGGGGATTATGTTTCAGAGCATTGACAATTAAGTTAGAAAAGACTCGCCATAGTTGCGTGGGATCTGCATTCACTAATGGCAAATCTGCGGATACCAAATTTGTCAGTTTGGCTTGATTTTGCTCTAGCAATGGCTCTAAATCTGCGATCGCAGCTTCGACAACTGTCAGTAATTGTACGGTTTGACGCTGCAAAACAACACCTTGCACCTCGCTGATATGAGCTTCCATCAAGGAATTAATTAAATTAAGTTGGCGATCGCTACTTTGAATCATCCGCTCTAAAATTGAGCGGGAAATCGAAATATTCTCTTCGGGACGTGCAAGCAAATTTTTCAGTACCATTAAAGTACCCAGCACTGGATTACGTAAGTCGTGAGAAACTGCATGGAAAAATACTCGTAGTTCTTCTTCAGCTTGTTTACGCTGGGTAATGTCTTCAATTAAACCTTCGTAGTAAAGCAGTTTAAGATGTTCGTCACGCACTGCGTAGGCTTTTTCCGAAATCCAGACAATAGTCCCGTCTCGGCGATAAATTTGGGATTCAAACTCGGAAATGCTGCCATATTCCATCAGGCGGACAAATTCGGCGCGGCGGTTTGGATCAACGTACAATTGTTCAATAATAGTGGAATTTGCTGTCACTTCCTCCGCTAAGGAGTAGCCATAAATGCGTGCTAAAGCCGGATTTGCTGTAATGTAACGTCCATCGGGACTGCTCTGGAAAATCCCTTCAACGGCGTTCTCAAAAATGCTGCGATATTTAGCTTCTGCAACCTTGAGTTTTTGGTAGGCAGATTCCAGTTCTTGATGGGCGTAAAATTCAGAACGTTGCAAGCGATCGTACAGATAAACACCAATGTCGCAGATAGTACAAAACCAAAAAATATATAAAATGAACGTTACATTATATATTTCTGGGTGGCCGGGGATTGGTGTTTTTAGTCCAAGTGCTGTATTCACACCAAAATAGTAAATCAGTACACTTACTTGAGTCAGCAAGTGAAGAATCCAGCAGACGGGTAGCAACACAGCTTGGCTTAAGAATAGCAGCGACCAACCGATGGTATCGGGTAGTGCAAAACCTGTGATGGTTGCAAACAACTGCGATGCTAGACTAATTGACCAAGAAGACCCCAAAAATAATAAATCTGGATGACGACGACCTAACTTAGTTTTATGTAAGGCAAAGCAGATTAATATACACAGCAACATTGTAATATTAATTACAAGGCGCTGAGTTCTAAGTACTTCTGGCAGATGCTGCAACTCTGCAACAGGAAAAAACAACCCGTAAATGTCTCGCAAAGTAAAAGACAACAGACACATCAGCGCCAGCAATAACCATAAACGCAATCTCTGCCACAAAAAACGGTTACGCCAATCTCTGTAAAGAGTAGTGGTTTCATCTCTTATTGGTGCAGAAAAGCTTTGTCTGCACCATCTTTGCACTGTTGTAAACGGAGTAGCCATTAGCATCCGAGCAACTTTGCCCATACCTTGAGGGTGTTTCCCTAACTCAACATTGCCATAAATAACACCCTCTCATTTTTTGGTGATTTATGGGCGATTTGTTACGGATGTTGCTAAAGGTAGTGTAAACCAAAAAGTTAACCCGCGCTTGCGGTTACTTATAATACCAATTTCGCCGCCATGTGCTTTAATAACTTTCCGACAAAGATATGTTTTTAAGCCAATGCTTGTGGAACAACAGTCTTGGGGATCGCGGACATGCAGATCGAAAAGGCGATCGCACTCTACTTTACTCATTGTCACACCATCATCTTCAATCTGAGTGCGAATCATTTTGCCCTCAACGCTGGCACTTAGAATAAAATTTAATCCTGGTGGATTGTTTTGCAAACTATGTGTTACCAAATGTGCCAAAACTTTCTGCAATCGAGTTGCATCTGCCATTACTAATGGTAAATCGGCGGGAACCAAGTTCTTCAGAGTTGCTTGATTTTGTGCCAGAGTGGGTTCCAAATGGGCGAAAACCGCTCTTAGTAGGCTGTTAAAATCCACAGGTTCGGGTTTGATGTCCATACCCTGTTTTTCACTGGAATTAATTTCTAGCAATGAGTTAATCATCGTCAGTTGGCGATCGTTGCCTTGAATCATCCGCTCAATTACCCTGCGAGATACTAGAATTGGGGATTGGGAGGAGGCAGAGGGGCAGGGTGCGGGCGGCAGAGGGGAAAGAGGTAATTTTTTATTCTCCCCCTTGCTCCCTGCCCCCTGCTCCCCTGCTTCTCCCCCACACCCCACTTTTTGATTTAACAAATTTTTTAACACCATCAAGTTACCCATCACCGAAGTTCGTAAATCGTGGGCAACTGTGTGCAAAACAACATCTTTTACCCGATGCAATTCTTCAACTTCTTGCATTTTCTGCTGCAATTGTGCTGTCCGTTCTTGTACCTGGTGTTCTAAATTAGTGTTAAGTTCTGCAAGTTTTTGGTAAATTTGGCTTTGGTGAATGGCGATCGCTACTTGTTCTGACATCTGCTGTAACAAATCAATTTCTATTGGTTGCCAATGACGCGGCCCTGAACATTGGTTGGCAATTAACGCCCCAAATAATTCATTACCTAGCATAATTGGTACAGCCAATGTCGCCTTCGTTTGGAATTTTTTAAAGTGCGCTTTGACTTTGGGAGATAATGCTACTTGTGCCATATCTTCAACGATACCCACAACATTATCTTTGAGTAAGTTTCTCAATTCTTGTAGATAAGCTTCATCATTAGTAGACCATCCTGTGACTGATGGATATTTAGAATCTACTGATTCTGCGAGAGTTCTGGCTCCTAATTTGGGATTATTTAAACCAATAAAAACCCGATCTGCTTGCAGAAATTGTCTGACTTCCGTCACGGTGGTTTGAAGAACTTCCTCTAAGTTAAGCGAAGACCGAATTCGTACTAAGGTTTTTGCCAACAAGCGATCGCGTTCTGCTGATAGACGTAATTGTGCTTCTACCTGTTTGCGTTCTGTAATGTCGTGATGGACTGCTAAAAGCGAAGGCAGACCATCTAAATCAATGATTTCGGCTGAAAGCAGCGTTGTAATTATTTTGCCAGACTGTTGCCGAAATTCAACTTCTAAGTTGCGAACAACTCCTGTGGCTTGCAACTCCTGTAATAAATTCAGGCGATCGCGATCGTGTACCCAAAGATTTAATTCAAAAGAAGTTTTACCAATCGCCTCACTCCGCTCATAACCTGAGAGTTTCACAAAACTATCGTTAACTTCGATGAAGCGTCCTTCTTGGAGTGTGCTGATGGTAATTGAATCGGGGCTGCAACTAAAAGCTTTAGCAAATTTTTGGGCAAGATTTTGTAAAGCTACTTCTGCTTGTTTGCGTTCTGTGATATCTCGGACAATTGCTACTACCTCATCTTGACCACTCACCACCAACCGCGCCTCATAATCTCTGACTCCCAAAGGCGTTGGTAGTTGATATTCGCAAGTTTGTAATGTTCCAGAATCTAAAGTTTTAGCGTAGGCGTAGCCCGCCTTCGGCATCGCTTCTAGGCTAATTGCAGCAACATCACTAGGCAATAACTCCTGCACATGTTTACCCACTATTTCTTCTCTCGAAAGACTGACATTTGCTCCCTCACTTTTCAAATCTAGATACTCGCTATCACGGCTGATGCGAAACATTAAATCGGGGATAGCATCCAAAACTGCTTGATACCGCGCCTCACTCTCAAGTAATTTTTCTTGGGCTTGTTTTCGGTCTGTAATATCCATGACCAAGCCATTCCAAAGCAAATCACCTGATTCTTGTCGTTCCGGTTGCGAAGTAGCTTGAATCCATTTAATCCCACTAGGCGTAATGATCCGACCTTCCCAATGCCAAGGTGTAATATTTGTAGTACAAAAAGCTATAGATTCTGTAAAAGCTTTTATATCCTGTGGATGAATCAGTTTATATAGCACCCGAAAGTCTTTCTGTATAGCTTCTGGTTCTAATTCATACAAATATTCACAACCAGAACTAACATAAAGCACTAACACAGAACCATCCTGCTGTTGCAGAACTTGGAAAATCATTCCTGGTAAATTGACAGTAAGTTTTGAGAGCAAGTTAATAGCGTCTTGCTGGCAATTTGGTGTATACAGCGATTTTACAACGGTTTCATCCACTCTTTAACCCTTTGATACACAAGCTATTGATGTACAATTAAAAGCCAGAATAACTAATTTAAGAGTTTTCATTCTGTAGGCATAATTGCTAACACAATTCAAACTGCACCTTCTTTCAGAGTAGTTCCTGATGAGGCGATCGCATTCCCCCAATCGGGTGAACCATTTGTCAGGGGTAAAATCATTTCCGGATTGCTGTTAGCCGATAGCTATGGTTGAGCCAGTGCTGAGTTACCAAGAGGGCGGAATGGGGAGATTAAAATAAGTACGTATTTTGAGGAGAATAATTATGTTACAAGATTATGATAATTTAATTTCACGAATAGCCCAGACAAGTAGTTCCAAAAACTGCTTTACTCGCTGCGGAAGTAACCAAAATTTAGCTATCATTAATTTTTCAATAATTAATTAATAACCCATGATAGAAACCATCAATCAGTCTCAAGAAACGGCAATTCTGGAGAGTTTTGTGGAATTGGTGAAATCTCCTTATGGAGATTTCGCTACCATTAATAAGCTTTCCCATGTTCTGAACGAGCCAGTTACGCTCCAAAAAATTGTGGCATTTCTCAGACTGACCCCCCAAGGCAAACAAGCTTTTGTAGACCGCCCCTTGCTGGGAAAAATCGATTTACAGCAACTGCATCAATTACCTAACCATACACTGGGCTATCTTTATGCAGATCACATGATCACCAAAGGATTAACTCCAATGCCTGTTAACGAAATTGCAAATGATCCGTTTACGTTTTTGGGTGTTCACATTGGTGAAACTCATGACATCTGGCACGTCGTTACAGGGTGTGATACTGATAAACCAGGTGAGGTTAAACTAGAAGCTTTTTATACCGTACAGCTAGTACCAGACCGTTTATTTCTAGCCCTGCTTGCTAAGAATTTGCTCAAAACCGCAATGTACGAAGTCGAACTCTGTGAGCAGATTATGGATGGATTGACGCAAGGCTGGATGATGGGAAAACGGGCAAAACCTTTGTTTGGCATCGAATGGAACAGATTATGGGAAACACCCTTAAAAGATGTGCAGACATCTTTGAACATTGCACCAATTTAAGTGTGTTCGCTGCGCCAAGAAATCCGTTGCATCGTTTGCCACTTGTTTAAAAACTTAATCGTCTTGGGACGGTCTACTATTATTTCTAAGATACAAGGTTAGGTTGAACGTTTGCGTAGCTTCCCGCAGGGAAGTAAAACCCAACAAACCCTGCAATATGTTAGGTTTCGTTCCTCAACTCAACCTACACATTTTTATTTTTTCGGCTTAACCGAACCGTATTACCCGTGGTGGTTAATAAAACTAGTTGGATGCCTAAATCAGGGGGGTGACTTTCTGGCTTAGGCATCCACCTATGACGACATCGGGGCGAAAGCTAAATACACAAAAATTTGAGCTACGCTTACCCTGGATAATCAACTTTGATCGCAACAATCAGATAGAAAGTACTTGATCAATACATTTAATCTAGTTTTACCTAAAAGCAGAAAGGAATAATGGACATTCCAAAGTAGGGATACTTTGTAATACATCCAAGGAGATATAAATGCAATTGCAACAGGTATCAGTTTTAGAAGAAACTCTTTGGGAAGCAGTTCTCAGTCGAGATGCTACAATTGACGGCAAGTTTTTCTATGGTGTTCGCTCTACAAGGGTTTATTGCCGACCTATTTGCCCTAGTCGCAGACCAAATCGCAATCAAGTTTGTTTCTTCCAATCGCCACAAGAGGCTGAAAGCGCAGGTTTTCGAGCTTGCAAGCGCTGTCAGCCAAAATTTGAAACAGTTCCAAATCCGGCTCAGACGAAAGTTTTAGCAGTATGTCGATATATTGAAGCACAAGGCGATCGCATCCCAACCCTCTCAGAATTATGCTCTGAAGTTGAAATGAGTCCCAGTTATCTGCAAAAGGTATTCAAGCAAATAATTGGTGTATCCCCTTTTCAATATGCAGATGCGCTACGTAGCCAACGATTAAAACAGCGTCTCCAGAAAGGCGAAGAAATTGCTCATGCAGTTTACGACACGGGGTATGGTTCAAGTAGCCAACTATACGAGAAAGCACCCAAACAACTAGGAATGACACCAAAGACTTACCAACAAGCTGGAAAGACAATCAGCATTGTTTATGCGATCGCTCCATGTTTACTAGGATATTTGCTTGTGGCAACAACAGAGAAGGGTATCTGTGCCGTTAAACTAGGTAATGAAGCAGACAAGCTTGAACACATTTTGAACCAGGAATTTCACCAAGCGCATATCATCCGTGATGACCACACACACAAGGAATGGATACAAGCAATTCTTGACTTTATTGGGGGAAGCGAGGCACATCTCGATTTACCACTTGATATCCGTGGGACAGCATTTCAGAAACAAGTCTGGCAAGCATTACAAAAAATTCCTTATGGCGAAACCCGCACTTACACTGATATTGCCCGTAATATTGGCAAACCCCAGGCAGTCCGTGCTGTAGGTAATGCTTGTGGAGCTAATCCGATCGCGCTGATTGTACCATGTCACCGAGTGCTGCAAAGTGATGGCAGTCTTAGTGGTTATCGCTGGGGAATTGAGCGCAAACAAAAACTGCTTACACAAGAATCAGAACGCACCGTGCAAGATTGATTAAAAGAATTCTTCCCCACTCACTTTTTCCAAGATGACTCAAACACCTGAACTAGAATCGCTGACTCCAGAAAGTCTTACCCGTGGTTTAATGGTGCTTGCCAATCTTGATAGCGATTTGGCTCGAATTTTAGAAACACTGGGGCCTCCACCGATGTGGAAAAGAGAACCAGGTTTTACAACGCTTCTGTGCATCATTCTGGAACAGCAAGTTTCCGTAGCGGCTGCAAGGGCTGTATTTAACCGTCTATGTGGGGTTGTTGTAACTTTAACGCCAGAAAATTTTCTGATATTGGATGATGTTCAATTAAGAGCGATTGGATTCAGTCGGCAAAAGATTCTATACTGTCGTGGATTGGCGAATGCAATCGCAACTGGTCAGCTTGACCTAACCAAGTTGGAAACAATGGACGAAACTATTATCAGAACTGAGTTAAAGCGCCTCAAAGGGATAGGAGACTGGACAGTTGATATTTATCTGCTCATGGCGCTGCAACGTCCTAATGTCTTTCCCAAAGGCGATTTAGCGATCGCGATCGCTCTACAAAAACTCAAAAACTTGGCGACGCGTCCAACACCAGTTCAAGTAGAAGCGATCGCCCAGATTTGGCAACCGTGGCGAGCAGTTGCGGCAAGACTTCTATGGCACTATTACCTAAGTGCGTAAGTCATACAATAAACGAACCACAAAGCCACAGAGAACGCAGAGAGAAGAAATAGAGAGAGTTTTTGCGTCAGTTTTGGAACATTTTTTTATTTGTCAGTCCCTAAAGTGCATAATTAAATATAAAACCTCACCCTGCCTCCGGCTTCCCTCTCCGTGAGTTCCGAGAGGGATTGAGGGTGAGGGAAAAGATTTAAGCCAAAATTGGGATGCTCCCGTTACAGTTTACCCGTGAATACTCGTTCAGCCGGGCCTGTCATGTAAACTCGTTGGTCTACTTCTGACCATTCAATTTGTAACGGGCCACCAGGTAATTCTATAGTGGCGGCGCGATCGCATTTCCCAGTTAACACTCCAGCTACCAAAGAAGCACAAGCGCCAGTCCCGCAAGCTAATGTAATTCCAGCCCCTCGTTCCCACACCCGCATTTTCAAATAGTCACGGCGTACCACTTGAATAAATTCGGTATTTATGCGTTGCGGAAAAGCTGGGTGATGCTCAAATTTCGGGCCAATGGTTTCTAATTCAATTGCTACGACATCTTCCACAAAGGTAATGCAGTGGGGATTTCCCATATTTACACAGGTGAGTAACCAAGTTTGCCCCGCCACCTCTAATGGCACAGATATTACTTTTTCTTCATTGGGTGCAAGATTAGTCGGAATTTCGCTAGCGAGTAACCTGGGTAAACCCATATCTACTTTAACTTGACCATCAGATAAGAGTTGGGGAGTCATTACACCACCCAAAGTATGAATGCGATATGAGTCTTGATTTCGGGATTCCCCTTCTAAATCTGCCAAAAAGCCAGCTAAACAGCGAATGCCGTTACCACACATTTCTGGTTCTGAACCATCAGAATTAAAAATCCGCATGGTGTAGTCAGTGCCGTTTTCTCCAGGGAGGGCAAAAATTACACCATCAGCACCGATACCAAAATGGCGATCGCACAACTTGATGGCTTGCTCTGGAGTCACTACAGGCTCAGATGAGGAGCGGTTGTCAATCAGAATAAAGTCGTTGCCTAGACCATGATACTTAGTAAATTCGATTGCCATTTCTTCAAGGATGAATTATCAAGGATTAGTTACTCTTTATTTTGCCTTGTTGGTTCATCTTTACTAAAAATGCTTACCGAATTTGACACCACTTTACCCAGTATTAGACTTGTCCAAAACCTAATTAAACAAACAACGCCAGTAGAGTTAAAGCTGCTGACTGGTGATGTGCTGGCAGGAAAGGTTTTATGGCAAGATCCCCAGTGTATTTGTATTGCTGATGAAAATAGCCAGCACACCGTTTGGAAACAAGCGATCGCCTACATCAAGCCGAAAATAAGTTAGCAGATGAAAGTTGCCTTTTATTGCTGGGTAGCGCTAATATCGCTCTCAGCAATCTAGCTCCATCCTCACCAATAAAATTACTACCAAGGGCAATGCAAAGGCTGCGATCGCTTTAACGGCGAGTTTTTTAGAAGAACAGAAAGCGATCGTTCTTTCATCTGGGTGTGATGAATTTCTACGTGATTTTTTATATAATATAGTATCTAATACACTGAAATGTCTAAGTGTCAAATATATTTTTGCTGAAAATAATTCTTCAAATTTTGAATATACAGAAGAAAATTCTTTAACATCTGATAAGCTAATTTGAATGTTTCAGTAAAAGATTAATCAATTCTATGAGGCTGCTTTAGAAGCAAATACTAATCTTGCTAGAGAATTTCTTAGATAAATTTCAAAAATTGAGCCTTTTTTAATTAAATATTTCACAAAATCTGCTTTTCAATTTTAATTTGAACAAATAGTTGATTTAGTTGAATATTTGATCGTAAATGAGTAAAAAATATCAATCAAATATTCTATGTTTAAAGTCATCAGATACATTAGTATTTTTCTGATTATTGCCTGTTTGCTATTTGCTTGTCATGCTTGGATACCGACTAAATTAAAACGTCCTCCCTTGAAAGTAGAATTTACATCTTTTATTGGGGAACATTCAGGCATAATTGCTAAAGAAAAAGGATTTTTTAAAGCACTAGGCGTAGATGTGGAACTAATTTATAAAGAATATGCCCAATTGGAACTAGCAAATTTTAGTGCGGGTAAGTATGATGGTATAACATCGTCCTTGGGAAGTTTTATAACCTTGAGTGCCACAAATCCAGATATACAAAGCGTACTCATTATAGATGAATCAACAGGAGCAGATGCGGTAGTTACTCAATCACAAATTAAAACCGTCGCTGACTTGAAAGGGAAAAAGCTGGGTGCAAATCTAGGCGGTTTTAGCGAAGTTTTCGTGACTGAGATGTTAAAAACTGCCAAATTAACCAGCGATAATGTAAATTTGGTTAAATTAGATGCTTTAGAAATTCCTCAACGCCTGAAAAATAATGCTATTCAAGCCGGACACACTTGGGAACCTCATCTTTCTGAAGCGATTAAATTAGGGGGACATATCCTATTTACCAGCAAACAAACCCCTGGCTTGATTTTAGATTTGATTGTCTTTCGCGGTGATACAATCCGCGATCGCCCCGAAGACATTCGAGCATTTGTGCGAGGATGGGTGCAAGGCGCGACCTACTGGGAAGCAAATATTCAGGAAGGAAACGCTATCATCAGCAAAGCGTTAAAAATTCCTCGCAATACACTCTCTTTGGAAGGAGTAAACCTAACTGATTTAGGTGAAAATAAAAAATTCTTTCAATCTAGCAACCCTAACTGTATCTACAAAACTGCCAAGATATATGCAGACTTTTTTATTCGCTCTGGAAACGTGACGCGCATTCCTGATGTAAAAAGTTTGTTCAATTCTTCCTTTTTGAACCCTCCCTCCTAGTTTAAAGCCATGCAGCACTATGTTTTGGACAGCATCCGTACAAAGTTGATCGCTTCGTTTCTCATTGTTGCTTTGGTTCCGTTGCTGTTATTGGCATTTATCAACAAACAGATAACTGAAAAAGCACTAACTACCAACGCAAAACAAGCCCTATCTGCGGCGGCTAACGAAACCGCTAACAGAATAGATGCCTTTATTGATGGAAATCTCAATGCCGTGCGCGTAGAGGCGATTTTACCAGGTTTGTCCCGCTACCTCAGTCTCACTCCAAAACAGCGAGATGACAGCCCCGAAATGCAATTGGCAACAGAAACATTAATCCGTCTTAGTCGCAAAGATATGCTGAATATTCTCTCATACGCTTTGCTCGACTTAAACGGGAAAAATGTATTGGATACCAATACAGCGAACATTGGCAAAGATGAATCAGGTGAAGATTATTTTAAAAAACCGCTAAAAACTGGGTTATCCTTTGTTTCTAGCATGAAGCGATCGCCAACAAATCCTGACCTTATTATCCTTTTTTTTAGCAGTCCGGTTCGCAATGCCAACGGAGATATATTGGGTGTATTGCGTGTTTCATACAATGCTACTGTTGTTCAGCAGTTAGTAACTCGACAAACTGAACGGACTGGGGCAAAATTTGCTATTCTTTTAGATGAAAATTATATTTATTTGGCACATAGAACTGCACCAGAACTACTTTTTAAATCAATTGTGTCTCTGCCTGACGATGTTGTAAATCAACTGCAACGGGAAGGGCGTTTGTCTAATGCTCCTGTCCAAGCATTGACAACTAATGAGTCAAAACTTAAGCAAGCATTGGATAATAAAGATCCCTATTTAATTGCATATTTGCCAGCAACCGATAATCAGGTTAATCTGATTGCGATCGCTCGTTTAAAATATAAACCTTGGTCTGTGTTGTTCGCACAGCCCCTTACTCTTGCCCTAGTACCTGTAGAAAAGCAAATTCATCACACAATATTTATATTTACATTTATCGGTGCAGTAGTGACAATCATCGCTTTTGCTATTGGGCAACTGCTAACAAAGCCAATAATTTACCTTACCAATATAGTTTTTCAGTTTAGCGCGGGTAACTTAGATATCCGCGCCAAAATTAGCTTAAAAGACGAAATAGGTCAACTGGCAAAATCGTTTAACAACATGGCACTTCAGTTACAAACATCTTTTGAAACTTTGGAAGAAAGGGTACAGGAGAGAACAGCAGAGTTAGTAATTGCTAAACAAAAAGTAGAAGATGCAAATCAGAAACTAGAAAAACTGGTAAATCTAGATGGTTTGACTCAGGTGGCTAACCGTCGCTGCTTCGATGGACGACTGCAACTAGAATGGAAACGCCTTGCACGAGAGCAACAACCCCTGTCACTAATTTTATTAGATGTTGATAAATTCAAATCTTACAATGACTACTATGGCCATCTTGGAGGCGATGATTGTCTAATCAGAATAGCGCAAACAGTGCAACAGTCAGTTTATCGTCCTGCCGATCTCGTGGCGCGTTACGGTGGAGAAGAATTTTCGGTACTCCTCCCCAATACTGACTTAGCCGGATCAATCAAAGTCGCAGAAAATATTCAACAAGCAATCCACGATCAAGCTATTCCCCATGCAAAGTCTGATGTCAAGGATATCGTTACCCTTAGTTTGGGTATTACTTGTGTCATACCCAGTTCCGACATCAAGCCAGATACACTAATCGCTTCAGCCGATAAAGCGCTGTACAAGGCCAAACAAAAAGGGCGCGATCGCTATTGTATTTATTAGATATATAGGTTCAAAACGAGCGTCATTACGAATTACGAATTAGTTAATCAGTTACACTATCGGCAGGGAGAAACTCTTTGAGCGCTTCTGCTGAGGCAGCTTTCACCATTGGGATAGAAAGGGGTACTGAAGTAGCGATCGCAAATAACTGTTGTAGTTGACTTAGACCTGTTAAGTTACCACATAATAATACTTGGTCGCCAACTCGCAAGTCCATGCCGCCATCAGGATAACGGATAAACTTGCCATCGCGCCGAATCGCCTGTACCTGTACTGCATATTGCTTGCCGATATCTAAATCTGCAAGAGTTTTACCAAGCGTTGGCGCATCTGCATTAACTGTAATCCACTGGCAAGCACTATTTTCTCCAGGAACAGCAGCTTGTCCTTTAGCGAATTCTGCCAAAGCTGCCAATTCTTCATCTGCTCCCACTATCAGCAAGCGATCGCCTTCTGCCAATTTGGTTTGATTATTAGGATAATCGATTTCATCGCCGTTAGCGCGGCGAATTGCCATCAAACTCGCTCCTGTTAAGTAGCGCATATCTGCTTCTTCTATGCTCATGCCAATTAAAGGCGAATCAGATGGTAGAGGATACCAGCGCTGATTTAGATCGCGAGTTGCTTGGCGCAAATCACGAGCAACTTCAGTAGCAGAAAGCTGTGGGCGAAAATCTAAATAATGATCGTTGCGAATTTGTTGCATTTGGCGTTGGACGACAGGTGGCGACAACAAGCCTAAGCTAGTTAATAAATGAGTTGCCATTTCTAAGCTAGCTTCAAACTCTGGTTGCACAACTTCTTTCGCTCCCAATTGATACAGCACTTCAATATTTTTATCCTGGGTAGCACGGACAACTAAATCTAATTCTGGGCGCAATTCCAAAGCGCGTTTCAAGCAAAGACGGGTACTCATGGGGTCTGGAAGTGCGATCGCCATTCCTTTGGCATGATTCACCCCGGCGGTTTCTAGAACATGTAAACTCACGCAATTGCCATAGACATAAGATACCCCAGCCTCACGCAACTGCTGAATTCTACTCTCTGATTGGTCGATTACTACCACAGGTATGTCGTGTTGCAGCAACAACTTCACTAAATTTTTGCCGACTCGCCCATAACCGCAGACTACCAGATGGTCTTTGAAGGGCAAATCTTCCGACACATCCCGCGCCTCATCTTCTTCTAAATACGGTTTCAACCAAGGCATTGATTCGGCAAAGTTAAATAAAAATGGCACTAACCGCAGCACAAAGGGAGTAAGCATGAGAGTAACTGCGGTGGTTCCCAAAATTAATAAGTATATCTGTCGGGATACCAGCCCCAAAGACTGCCCTTCACTAGCGAGAACAAAGGAAAATTCCCCAATTTGCGCTAGTCCCAAACCGGCGATTATCGCTGTTTTCAAAGGGTAGCCAAACAGCTTTACTAAAGGCGTGATAATCAAAAATTTACCTACGAAAACTAGTGCCACCAACCCCAAAATCAATTCTAAGTTGTTCCACAAAAACACTGGGTCAATTAACATCCCAATGGCGGCAAAAAATAAACTGGCAAAGATATCTCTCAGTGGTTCGACATAAGTCAGGGTTTGATCGGCGTATTCCACCTCAGAAATCATCAAACCCGCGACAAATGCCCCCATCTCAATCGACAGCCCCAAATGCTCTGTCAACAAAGCAATGCCCAAACATAGAGCTACAACGCCTAATAAAAATAGTTCTTTGCTTTCGGTACGGGCTAACAGTCGCAACAAAGGCGGTATCAACCAAATCCCCGCAGCTATTGCCCCAGCAGCGAATAAAGCAATCAAAGCTAGCGCTGTCAGCACGGCGATACCAATGGTTTCTGCTGGTTGGTTCA
Organism: Nostoc sp.; assembly: GCF_036917635.1. Lineage (GTDB taxonomy): Bacteria > Cyanobacteriota > Cyanobacteriia > Cyanobacteriales > Nostocaceae > Nostoc. Next base: position 17,506 of record NZ_JBALCW010000067.1, on the reverse strand, counting down.
GGGCTGGTAAGACTGCTAACATCAGTCCCAGTGCCAAGTCCTGTACTACCAAAATTCCTAGCATTACTTGTCCGTGAGGCGTTTCTGTTTCGTTCCCCTCCATCAAGCATTTGAGAACAACTGCTGTGGAAGACAAGGATAGAATACACCCCAAGAACATGCCCTTAGCAGGTAAGGTTCCCCAGGCTCCGGTTAATCCGCATACTGCAACTGTGACCAAAATCGTCAGAGCAATCTGGAGTCCACCTCCGCCAAGAGCGATCGCTTTTACCTTCTTAAGTTCCGCCAAGGAAAATTCCACACCCAAGGCGAATAACAAAAAGGCGACACCGAACTGTGCCAGAGTTTCTACTTGAATAAGTTCTTTAATCAGTCCCAGTCCGGCCGGGCCAACGATCATCCCGCCAATGAGATATCCTAGCAACACGGGTTGTCGCAAAAGTGCTGCCAACAGTCCACCACAGGCGGCAACGCCTAGAACTAACACTAAATCAACAATTAGCCTAAAATCTTCTTGCACCAGTTTTAAAAGAACTATTAATTAAGACCTATTAATTCAGCATACAAAGTTTTACGATCTCAAACAGCTTGTTTAGTGAAGGGGCGACAAAATTTGCATATTGGGGATTGGGCAATTAAAATAATTCGTAATTCGTAATTCGTAATTCGTAATTACGTTTTGGGAGCGGGGATTTAGATTTAGGCGTTCAATTCGCGCTGCCTCTAGAGACTCTTGACTTAAACCCCCAAAGTTCGTTAAATAACCCGGAACCCCACCCCGCCAAAGCTATGCTTTAGCTCCCCTCCCCGCGTGCGGGGAGGGGTTGGGGGTGGGGTTCTTTTATTACAGGCGGACATGATATCATTCACGAGTAAGTAAGTCGGCGAGAATAAATCAAAGTACATTAAGTAATGTAAAAAATATTGAGACTAGTTCGTAGTGAGGACTTTAGTCCTCATTTGAGGGCTGAAGCCCTCACTACGAACCTTGAATTATTCACGCCGCTCTACTTATCAAAGGTGGATTCATCCAGTTCAAAGACTCGTTCACGAGTATCAAAGGTGGATGAACCGAGTTTTCTAACTTCTGCCCAATCCCCATCAAATCTTAGGCGAGCTAAGGGCATTCAATAATAGCAGTGACCACGGCACTTTAATATCGGGTATGAGCCATAAATACTTTCTCAGTACAGGTAATGCAGCCGGTAGCACAAAACGTAAAGAGCGTAGCGATGGGGGACACTCGCCATTTTCATCGACAATTCCATATTGCTTGGCTAGTTCGGCTACAATCTGCACACGTCCTGTACGGCGGATGAGATTTGGCTCACCAGCAAGTGCAGCGATCGCCCGTCCGGTTAATAAGGGAGTCTCCCAGTTGTAGCGATCGCCCATAAATGAGTTATTCTTTTGGGTAACATCGGTTTGATTCATTTCAGAAGCAAAACTGGAAAAAAGCTCAGTACCAACAATACCTGGCCAAATTGAAACAGAAGCGACATTATGGGGTTTGAGTTCAACAGCCATATCAGCTGCTAGGCGATCGCAAGCTGCTTTACCAGCACCATAAGCTGTATTAAAGATATAAGACATACTACCCCATGAGGAAATGGTGCAAATTAGTCCAGAGTTACGCTTGGTCATCATTCGAGCAGCAAAAACACTCGCAACATAGTGGCTACGAAGACCAACGTTGTTGCTAGCATCCCAAAGACTTGGTTCACAATCCCAAAAGGGTTGCCCATAAGCGTCTTTTAATGCCTGAACTCCTGAGTAAGCATTATTCACCACTAGGTCGAGTTGTCCATCCTGCTCATCTTGGATGCGTTCAAACAGTAAACGCACCTGCTCATCGTCGCTGTGGTCTACTTGCACAGGAATGCTCACACCACCAGCTTCTTCTATGGCTGATTGGGTTTCGCTAAGACTCCCAAAAACCCCATCACTGGAAGATTTGTTGAGGCTGCGCCCCGTGACGTATACAGTTGCACCAGCCTCACCCAAGCCTATAGCAATTCCCCTACCAATTCCCCGCGTAGCACCTGTGACCAATGCCACTCTACCCTCAAGGTGTTTCATAATCGCTTTTCTCTCCTCCTTTACTCCCTCTGCTCCCCCTGCTCTCATCAACGGTATAGCCAAACGCGCAATAGTGAAAGCAGTTGCTCAGTATCTACGGGTTTAGTGATGTAATCTGACGCACCGGCTTCAATACACTTCTCGCGATCGCCTTGCATGGCTTTAGCGGTCAGTGCAATAATCGGCAAAGATTTAAATTGCTCCTTTTGGCGGATTAAGCGTGTTGTTTCGTAACCATCCATTTCTGGCATCATTACGTCCATCAAAACCACATCAATGTCTGCTGTAGTTTCCAATAGGCTAATCCCCTCCCTGCCGTTTTCGGCATATAAAACCTGGATTTGATAACGCTCCAGCATACTTGTCAGCGCGAAGATATTACGTACATCGTCGTCTACAATTAGCGCTTTTTTGCCAACGAGTAAGTAGTCTATGGAATGCAGTTCTTCAAGTATCTGTCGTTTGGGTGCTGGTAAATTTGCTTGGACTCGGTGTAAAAATAATGCTGTTTCATCAAGGAGACGTTCGGGCGATCGCACATCTTTAATGATGATTGTTTCGGCAATTCGTCTGAGTTCTGTTTCTTGAGCTTTGCTAATTTCTCTACCTGTGTAGACAATAATTGGTAAAGTTTTACCGTGAGGTAGAAGCTTTATCTGCTCGATCAGTTCAAACCCGGTCATGTCGGGTAGCCCTAAATCGAGAACCAGGCAATCAAAATGCTGGGCGCGAATAGCTTCTAAAGCTGCTGCACCAGTGCCTACAGCAGTGGTAGAAACATCGCTGTTGCCAATCAACTCGACAATGCTATGCCGTTGAGTCTCGTCGTCTTCGACTACTAACAAATTTTTGACCTGGCGCTCAACAAAACCTTTAATTTTGGTCAACGCTTCAGATATTGTGTCGCTAGTTAAAGGCTTTTGCATATATGCGATCGCTCCTAGTTGCAAACCGCGCTGTCTCCCTTCCTCAACGGTCATAATATGTACAGGAATGTGACGCGTATTTGGGTCATGCTTGAGACGATCTAATACAGTCCAACCATCCATTTCTGGCAACCTGATATCTAGCAAAATGGCTGAAGGTTGGAATTGCTGCGCTAGCATCAAACCTGTAGTGCCTGTTTGGGCAGCGATCGCCTTGAATCCATGCTGTTGCGCCATATTTATCAGGATACGCGCAAAATTAACGTCATCCTCAACAATTAGTAACACGCGATCGCCTGTTTCAATAGTAGTGCGATCGTCGTTAATCAGTGCTAAGTGGGGAGTTAGGAGTGGGGAGTTAGGAGTAAGGAGTAAGGAGTTAGGAGTTAGGAGTGAGGAGTCGGGAGAGCTAATTTGTGTTAGTTTTGACTCAGTACTCAGCAATTGGAACTCAGGACTCAATTCGGGGAAGTAGAATGTAAAGGTACTGCCTTGACCGGGTTGACTGATTAGTTTAATTTCGCCGCCAAAGAGACGGGCGATTTCGCGGCTAATTGATAAGCCCAATCCGGTACCGCCGTATCTGCGACTCGTAGAGCCATCGGCTTGCTGAAATGCCTCGAAAATCACTTTTTGCTTGTCGGGGGCAATACCAATACCTGTATCCCTGACTGAGAAGGCGATGACATTTGAGGCGCGATTTAAAGTTTCCTGGTCTTTGCTCCATCCCTGCTTCGCCACCGCAATCTGTAAGCGTACCTCCCCTTTTTCTGTAAATTTAAAAGCGTTGGAGAGGAGATTTTTCAACACCTGTTGTAAGCGTTTGACATCTGTATAGATGGTTGTGGGCAATTCGGGAGTCAATTCAATTATGAAACCAAGTCCTTTACTCTGAGCGATTTGTCGGAAGGTGCGCTCAATCTGATCGCCCAATTCTGTCAATGCCATTTGGGTTATGTCAATCGACATAGTTCCAGATTCAATTTTGGCAAGATCGAGAATGTCATTGATTAACGTCAACAAATCATTACCTGCTGAGTAAATTGTCTGGCTGTATTCGACTTGCTTGTTGGTGAGGTTGCTATCGATGTTATCTGACAACAACTTCGCCAAAATCAACAAGCTGTTTAACGGTGTCCGCAGTTCATGGGACATGTTGGCGAGAAATTCTGATTTGTATTTTGAAGAAAGGGCGAGTTGTTCAGCCTTATCTTCCAAAGAGAGTCTTGCTTGTTCAATTTCCCGATTTTTGCGCTCAACTTCTTTTTTCTGCATCGCCAACAACTCTGCCTTTTCTTCTAATTCGGCATTAGTTTGTTGCAATTCCTCTTGTTGTCCTTTGAGTAAATCTTCAGAGGTTTTGAGTGATTGGGCTTGTTGTTCTAAGCGCTTGTTGGTTTCCCGGAGTTCATTTTGCTGGGTTTGGAGTTCTTCAGCTAAAGATTGCGACTGCTTGAGTAATTCTTCAGTTCGCATGGATGCTGCGATCGTGTTGAGGACGATCGCTATACTTTCGGTAAGCTGGTCGAAGAATGTCAGATGAATTTCGCTAAAGCGGCGGAAGGATGCTAATTCTATGACTGCTGTCACTTGTCCTTCAAAGAGTACAGGTAACACCACGGCATTAAGTGGAGTTGATTCTCCTAAACCAGAGGTAATTCTGACATAATCACTTGGTACATCCGTTAGCAGTATTCGCTCTTTTTCTAAAGCGCATTGTCCTACCAAACCTTCACCCAAGTGGAAACGGTTAGCCAAATGTCTACGTTCGCGGTAAGCGTAGCTACTAATTAGTTTCAAACACGGGGTATTTTCCCCAGAGTCCATCATGAAGAATACGCCGTGTTGCGCTCCGACTAAGGGTGCTAGTTCTGAGAGAATTAGTTTAGATACGGTTTCTAAGTCTCTTTGTCCTTGCAACATTCGGGTAAATTTGGCTAGGTTTGTTTTCAGCCAATCTTGTTCGGTGTTTTTCTGCGTTGTCTCCCGCAGATTAGCAATCATCTGGTTAATGTTGTCTTTAAGTATTGCTACTTCGCCTAGTGCTTCGACGGCAATTGAACGAGTTAAATCACCCTTAGTTACAGCTGTAGCAACTTCTGCGATCGCTCTTAATTGAGTTGTCAGTGTCGCAGCAAGTTCATTTACATTATCCGTCAAATCTTTCCAAGTTCCAGCCGCCCCCGGAACTCTAGCTTGTCCGCCCAATTTGCCTTCGATTCCCACTTCTCGCGCCACTGTGGTTACTTGATTGGCAAATGTCGCTAGAGTATCAATCATCTCGTTGATTGTCTCTGCCAAGGTTTCAATTTCTCCCTTAGCATCTAACATCAGTTTTCGTTTCAAGTCACCGTTAGCAACTGCTGTGACAACTCTAGCGATACCGCGCACTTGTGCCGTTAAATTCCCCGCCATCGAGTTTACGTTATCTGTTAAATCTTTCCAAGTACCCGCCACACCTTGGACTTGCGCTTGTCCGCCTAACTTCCCTTCAGTTCCGACTTCTCGCGCCACCCGCGTTACTTCTGATGCAAAGGAACTGAGTTGATCTACCATTGTATTGGTAGTGTTCTTCAAATCTAAAATTTCCCCTCTGGCATCGACGGTAATTTTTTTAGATAAGTCGCCATTCGCTACCGCTTTTGTGACTTCGGCGATGTTGCGAACTTGTCCGGTAAGGTTCTCCGCCATCGAGTTTACGTTATCTGTTAAATCTTTCCAAGTTCCAGCAACTCCTCTGACGTAAGCTTGCACGCCCAATTTACCTTCCGTTCCCACCTCACGGGCAACCCTGGTAACTTCTGATGCAAAAGAATTTAGCTGATCCACCATTGTGTTAATAGTGTTTTTCAGCTCTTGAATTTCCCCTTTGACATCGACGGTGATTTTTTTCGATAAATCGCCGTTAGCTACAGCTGTGGTAACTTCGGCAATATTGCGTACCTGTGCTGTCAAACTTCCCGCCATGAAGTTCACGCTGTCGGTTAAGTCTTTCCAAGTACCTGCTACACCTTTAACTTCTGCTTGTACGCCAAGTTTACCTTCAGTTCCCACCTCACGCGCAACTCTTGTAACTTCACTTGCAAAGGAATTGAGTTGATCTACCATTGTATTAACGGTGTTTTTCAACTCTAAAATTTCCCCTTTGACATCAACGGAGATTTTTTTAGATAAGTCGCCATTAGCTACAGCTGTGGTGACGGCGGCAATGTTTCGCACCTGTGCCGTTAAGCTTCCCGCCATGAAGTTTACGCTATCGGTTAAATCTTTCCAAGTTCCAGCTACGCCGCGCACATCTGCTTGTACACCCAGTTTCCCCTCGCTTCCCACCTCACGAGCCACCCGCGTCACTTCACTTGCAAAGGAGTTGAGTTGATCTACCATTATATTGATAGTATTCTTGAGTTCTAAGATTTCGCCTTTGACAGCAACAGTAATTTTTTTGGATAAATCACCATTTGCGATCGCAGTTGTCACTTCGGCAATGTTCCGCACCTGTGCCGTCAAGCTTCCCGCCATGAAGTTCACGCTGTCGGTTAAATCCTTCCAAGTTCCAGCAACGTCTTTAACTTCGGCTTGTACACCCAATTTACCCTCAGTTCCCACCTCCCGCGCCACTCGCGTCACTTCACTTGCAAAGGAACTGAGTTGATCCACCATTGTATTTATAGTATTTTTCAGTTCCAGAATTTCACCTTTGACATCAACGGTGATTTTCTTGGATAAGTCGCCTGTTGCAACCGCTGTAGTGACTTCGGCAATATTCCGCACCTGTGCCGTTAAACTTCCCGCCATGAAATTTACGCTATCGGTTAAATCTTTCCAAGTTCCAGCCACCCCGCGTACTTCTGCTTGCACACCCAATTTACCCTCACTTCCCACCTCACGCGCAACCCGCGTTACTTCTGATGCAAAGGAATTAAGTTGATCCACCATTGTATTAATAGTGTTTTTCAGTTCCAGAATTTCACCTTTGACATCGACGGTGATTTTTTTCGATAAATCGCCTGTTGCAACGGCGGTAGTTACCTCGGCAATATTCCGCACCTGTGCCGTTAAACTTCCCGCCATGAAGTTTACACTATCAGTTAAATCTTTCCAAGTTCCAGCTACACCGCGCACATCGGCTTGGACTCCCAGTTTACCTTCACTCCCCACTTCCCGCGCCACCCGCGTTACTTCCGATGCAAAGGAACTGAGTTGATCCACCATGATATTAATCGTATTCTTGAGTTCGAGAATTTCGCCTCGAACATCGACAGTAATTTTTTTAGATAGATCGCCATTTGCGATCGCAGTGGCAACTTCGGCAATATTTCGCACCTGTCCGGTGAGATTACCCGCCATTAAGTTAACGTTGTCTGTTAAATCTTTCCAAGTTCCCGCAACTCCCTGTACTTGCGCTTGTACGCCTAACTTCCCTTCAGTTCCCACTTCCCGCGCCACCCTTGTCACTTCTGATGCAAAGGAATTCAATTGATCCACCATTGTGTTAATAGTATTTTTCAACTCCAAAATTTCGCCTTTGACATCGACAGTGATTTTTTTGGATAAGTCGCCATTGGCTACCGCCGTTGTCACTTCGGCAATATTCCGCACCTGTGCCGTTAAACTTCCCGCCATGAAATTCACACTATCGGTAAGGTCTTTCCATGTACCCGCTACCCCGCGAACTTCTGCTTGACCACCTAATTTTCCTTCTGCACCCACCTCACGCGCAACTCTTGTTACTTCCGATGCAAAGGAATTGAGTTGATCCACCATGATGTTGACGGTGTTTTTCAACTCTAAAATTTCGCCTTTGACATCAACAGTAATTTTTTTCGATAAGTCGCCATTCGCAACTGCCGTTGTCACTTCCGCAATATTACGGACTTGGGCTGTTAAATTCCCTGCCATTAAGTTAACGTTGTCGGTTAAATCTTTCCAAGTACCTGCTACACCCTTAACTTCGGCTTGAACGCCCAACTTCCCTTCAGTTCCCACCTCCCGCGCAACTCTTGTTACTTCCGATGCAAAAGAATTCAGTTGATCCACCATCGTGTTAACGGTGTTTTTCAACTCTAGAATTTCGCCTTTCACATTTACAGTGATTTTTTTCGATAAGTCACCATTTGCGATCGCAGTGGCAACTTCGGCAATGTTGCGAACTTGTCCGGTGAGATTACCCGCCATCAAGTTAACGTTATCAGTCAAATTTTTCCAAGTGCCAGCAACACCTTGCACTTCGGCTTGGACACCCAACTTACCTTCGGTTCCTACTTCACGAGCAACCCGCGTTACTTCCGATGCAAAAGAACCAAGCCGATCTACCATCGTGTTAACGATATTAGCAGTTTGGAGAAACTCACCTTGTAGGGGTCTGCCATCAATTTCTGTAGCGATCGTTTGCGATAAGTCACCATTAGCTACTGACCGAATTACCCGCGTAGTTTCAGCTGTTGGTTGAACTAAATCTGTAATTAGAGTATTGACAGAATTAACACAATCTGACCAAGAACCACGAACATCTCCGAGAGAGGCGCGATCGGCAATTTTGCCTTCTTTGCCGACAACATTACCAATTCGCTGTAGTTCGGCCGCCATCCGCTCATTTTGATCAATAATATCATTAAGCGTATCAGCTATTTTACCTGCTACACCAGTATGGTCTATGGGCATCCGAGCCGAGAAGTCACCCTGTTTAACAGCATTCACCGTTCTTAGTAGCTGATTTAAATCTAGATTATCACTGTCTCTAGTTAACTGTTCGGTTGCCATAGCCTCATCCTTACGTGTATTTTCGGTTTTTTGTATTTTTTGCACCCCGTACTTACTTAGAGTACTTTTAGCTAATGCGTATCATAATACAGAGCAGGGAATAGAAAGTGGATCAAACTAATTTTTATGGGTGCAAGTGTAAGCAGTTCACAAAGACTACTAACTAAATGGTATTGCCGTCGATGTATCTGGCATTCAATTTAGCTAATGATAGCTAGTTGACCTCTATTATGCAGCATCAATTGTCAGCGATGTCTACCCTGGGCGAGTACAGCATCGCACAGTAGCACACACAATGACAATTAACATTACGTTTTATGATTTTTGGAATTAGAGGAAAGCAGCAAATCAAGAAATCCTAACTGATATAGCGTTTATAGCCTTTTCCAGTCTGGTGAGATACAAGAATATAGAATTGGTTTGACAAGTAACTAGGGCGTGAATAATTCAAGGTTTGTAATGAGTTAGCGCGGTCTTGGGGGTTTCCCCCATGAGCGACTAACGAACCCGTTGGGTGAGCGGCTCCAGCTATCATTTGAGAACTAAAGTCCTCACTACAAACTAATCTTAGGACTTACGCACGGGTAAAGGAAAACGAACCGCAGAGGGCGCAGAGGTCACGGAGGAATGAGAGTTTGAGAGGGTTTTTGCGTAAGTCCTACTCAAGATTTTTTACATTAGTTAATATAGTTTGAATTATTCTCACCGACTTACTTATTATATTTATTCAATAAGAGGAAATTTTCATGATTAATCTTCCTAAATTAACTAAAATTGACTTTTTAGTTTTGATTTGTGTTCTGATAATTGGTTTGATAAATTTACCTTTTCCATTTGCAGGAGATCAAGCACTATTTACAATAGGTGCTTTGGAGATGCAACAAGGAAAGGTACTCTATCGGGATTTTTGGGATCTAAAGCAACCTGGAATTTATTATTTTTATTTCTTAGCAGGAACTTTATTTGGTTTTAATGAGATTGGCATCCATATTTTTGAACTTATTTACATGATGCTTTTCTCTATAATATTACAGCTAACTTTAAAAACTTATTTTCGGCATCAGATAGTAGCAAGTTTAGTACCTTTATTAACGGTTGGGGTTTACTATGTTGTTTCAGATCATCGGCAATTTACTCAAGTAGAGGGACTGGTTGGGTTTCCTTTATTTTTATGTCTTTGGCTAACTTATGAATCTTTTAACTATGAAGGAAAGCAGAGATTTATTCAACTTGTCCTCTCAGGCTTCATGGGTGGAATCGTCCTGATATTTAAATTAATATTTTTACCGATAATACTTTGTTTTTGGCTCACTGTTTTGCTTCATTCTATATTGACAAAACATCAAAGAACTAAAAAAATTATTCTAGAAATTTGCTTGCCAATATTTATAGGAATTATCTTTCCTATTATAATTATTTTCAGCTACTTTGCCTCGGTCGATAGTTTATCAATTGTATATCAGACATTTTTTGTATATCCAAGTCAGGTGGTTGCTAATGGCAGATTCAATAAATCTAAGTTACTTTCTGGAGTCTTATGGTTCTTAAAGAATTTTATCAGTTTAGTTGTAATGGCTCTTGTTGCAGTAAATGTCTCATTGCGTAACAATAAAAACTTATTGACCTTGTTATTAGTTGTTTGGTTTGTTTTTGGGCTGGGTGTTATTTTTATACAAATTAGGTCACTTTGGCTCTATCATTATTTACTGTTATTTGTCCCTACAGGTATTTTAGCAACTAAAGGTTTAGATATATTATGGGAGCGTTTCAAAGAATTAAGTTCACCAATAATTAAAATTCTGGTGTTATTGTTGTTTTTATCACCATTTTTATGGAATTTCCAAATTAAGACTATCGCTCTAGTTAAAAATAATTTTGCTTTAACTGAAGATACACGATTTAAATATCAGACTGTATTTAGAGACGATTATGCATCACTTCGTTCAGAGATTGGCTTTCTGTCTCAACCAGGAAGTTTATCTGGTGCAATTTTTGTTGCTGGTGACCCGTCTATTTATTATTTATCTGGTCGGACTCAAGCAACATCACTAAATGCATGGTCGCTTGAATTATTTTTATCTGAGCAATGGCCACAACTTTTAAAAGAGTTAGATTCATCCAAGCCTCCTTATATATTTATTACTAATCAATATAAGACTTTAATTCAAGAAAGTTTTCCCAAAATTATAGAATTGATTGAAAAAAGATATCATATTTTATCTAAAACTAATTATGGTACTTGGTATATCTCAAGCTAGAACATGAGAGTTACCTTCTTAAGTTGCTTAGATATAAATCCCAGAACAAACTTTCCTTTGCAAGAAGCTATACTAAAAATTTATAGTATAGCTTAAGTATCCATTTATTTTTGCCTCTCAAAATATATTGTCTATATTTTTCGTAATTGATTCTTTTACATTTCTAAACCGTCACCCCCTCCAACTCTTCATCTGTCAACTCATACAACTGACGTAACTTATCTAACTTCTCACCATCAGCGTCCCAGAAACCGCGCCCATGCGCTTCCAACATTCTCCCTAAGATATTGCGGAAAGCTTCAGGATTTGCCTTGCGTAATTTATCCGCCATTTTTGCGTCTAACGCATAAGTATCAGCCGCTTGATCGTAAACCCAATCATCGGTAAAATCGGCAGTACCACCCCAACCAATCAATGCCGTCATCCGTTGGGAAATTTCAAAAGCACCACCAGAACCTTGATTCGCCATCGCTTGCGCCCATTTGGGATTTAGCAACTTAGTGCGATACTCCATTCTGAGCAAATCATCTAAATTGCGGGGTGTAGTATCCTTCGAGAAACTTTCCACAAAGCTGGTTGTAACCTTCTTACCGCCTTGTTTTTCAGCTGCCCTTTTCAAACCCCCAGTATTGGCGTAATATTCTTGAATATCAGTTAAACCATATTCTACAGAATCGATTTCTTGAACAATGCGATCGCTAGTTTTTAACAAAGTATTCAACACTTCCGGTCTAGCTTGACCTTTATCTTCTCTCCCATAGCTAAACACATTGCGACTTTGCCAAGTATTGCCCAACTCCTCGCCAGATTCCCAATTTCCATCAACCACCCTATCATTCACCAAAGAACCAAAATCACCCGCCGGATTAGAAAACAATCTCGCCGATACATTTTGCACACCTTCGGCCTTTAAAGCTAAAGCATGTCTTCTAATAAAATTCTGATCATCCGGTTCATCAGCATCAGCCGCCCGTTGAAATAAATCATCTAATAATTCGATAATATTGACAAAACTATCCCGAAAAATCCCCGACAAATTAGCCAACACATCAATACGAGGATGTCCAACCTCCGCCAACGACTTTAATTCATAACGAACAACTCTACCAGTTCCTTCCTTAACAGGTTCAGCCCCCACCAACTCCAAAAGAATCCCCAAAGATTCACCCTTAGTTTTAATCGCATCCAATCCCCAAAGCATCACCGCCACCGTTTCAGGATACTTACCATATTCATCCAAATGCTGGGCGATAATTTTCCCTGCAATTTCTCGCCCTCGTTCATACGCCGCAGGCGAAGGCATCCGATAAGGATCTAAAGCATGAATATTCCTCCCCGTAGGCAAAACACCAGCCCCATCCCGCAACAAATCCCCACCAGGCGCAGGCGGAATATACTCCCCATTCAAGCCCCTTAACAAATTCGTTAACTCATCCGTAGATTGCATCAACAAATCCCTAATTACCCTTTCCTCCTCCTCTCTCCCCTCTCTGCGTCCTTCGCGCCTCTGCGGTTCGTTTTCTTCCTCCTCTCCCCCAAAATAAGCCTGCAAATACGACCCCAACTCCTCCTCATTCGGTGCTTCCCCCAAAACATGCAACCCCGAAGAAAACAACCGATTTTCTAAAACCTGCAAATATTCATACAACTCCACCAAATAAACATCAAAAGCATGACCGCTAAACATCCGCACATTTTCAGGGCTAAACGCAATCCCCAACCTTTTCGCATCCTCAAACGGGCAATCTGCATCCAACCCAGAGTCCACAATTTTTTTACAAATCCCTTCCTTCAAAACATAATTCTTTTGTGGGTCTTCCCGATACTCCGAAATTAAATCACGTAACGCCACCAACTCCTTATACAAACCTGCGCGACCATAAGGTGGGACATTATGAGAAATCAACACACCATAACCGCGACGTTTCGCCAACATCGATTCAGACGGATTATTCGCCGCATATATATATAGATTAGGCAAATTTCCTAACAGAATATCCGACCAAGAATAACCCGTATTACCCAACGGAGAACCAGGCAACCATTCCACCGTCCCATGCATTCCAAAGTGAACTAAAGCATCAGCTTCAAACTCATTTTGTAACCATTTATAATAAGCAGCATATTGTGGATGTGGCGTTAAATCGCGTTCAAACATTAAACGCATCGGGTCGCCTTGTATCCCCAAAGGTGGTTGTACACCTATCCAAACATTTCCTAATTGCACACCACCAATCTGAAAATCGTCACCATAAGTTTTAATACCAGTCCCTGTAAGAGATTTCCATTGTTTTTCAATGCGGGAGGTTTGCAGATATCCCAACCATTTTTCTAAAGTGCGAACATTGACACTACTTGTGGGGTGGGCATCTTGCCCGCCCTCGGACAATGGCGGGCAAGATGCCCACCCCACAAGAGGATTAGCTTCATCCGCTTCTTTCACCCAACGGATTAATTCTTCCCCATCTTCTGGTAAATCCCCGACAGTGTAACCTTGTTCTTTAAGTGCATGAAGAAACTTTAAAAGACTACGCGGCACATTTAATAATGCAGCTGTCCCCACAGCACCATAACCAGGCGGAAACCCATATAAAATAATTGCAATCTTACGTTCCGAAGCAGGTTTTTGCCGCAAAGCCACCCAACTTTTTACCCTACCAATTAATCGCTGCACCCGTTCGGGAACCAGATAAATATTTTCGCCCACCAAACCACCCAGGGGAACAGTATCAATAGCCCCATCCAATTCTGGTAAAGCGTACAAAACCACACTTTGCAATCCGCCCACACCTTGGCGCGTCCACGACGAAATATCTTGAATTAATAATGGTGCAGCAACAATATAAGGTACATTCTTAGCAGTGAGAATACGCTTTGCTACTTCCACCTGACGCCCAGCTTCCATTGAACCAGCCGGCCCACCCACCAGAGGAAAGCCAATTGTCGAAACGATCGCATCTACTTTTACTGCTTCACTTGATAGTGAGGGAGTCTCGATATTACCTAGTTGTCGTTGCTGAATTTCATAGTCCGTTGTCATTAAATCTCGTACCGCCACATGTCCTTCTACGCCGTTGATGAAAATAGGTAAAGGAATTAAACCAGCTTTTTCAAAACTGCGAATTAGTTGGGGAATATAAGGTTGTTTGGTGATGACGTGTTTTCGGTAAAGGAGAATTCCCACAACGGGTTTTGTAGAGACGCTAAATTTCGCGTCTCTACAGTTTTTATACCATTCTAGGTATGCCTTTGGCGATTCAAAAAATCCTTGATAATCAGGATGGAGTAATCCGATGTTGGGGGTTTCAATTAATAGAGGAATGTCGCCAACTTTTAAACCTAAGTATTTTTCTGCTAGTGTCCAGAATAATGAAGCTACGTTTTCTGGCCCGCCAGCATTCCAATAACCATAGATAATTAACCAATTGCGTAAGTCTTGGACTTTTTGCACTGGCACATATTTGAGTAATTTGGGGCCAATTTTTAAGAAGCTGATGTAACCAGCGAGTTTGTCTTCTTCTCGTCCGTTGCTAAATTTGTCAAGGATGAATTTAATTGGTTTGGGCATTCCTTTGGGTTTGTCACCAATAGCAAAGTCACCCAGCTTGGTTAAACTCATCAATTCCAAGGCTGACTCAAACACCAGACGGATGGGAATTTGAGAAATGCGATCGCGCAACCACACAACCTGGTCATAATCAAATAGTAGGCTACCAAAAAACACATCAGCGCCATCAAGGGCTGCTTCTACCTCAGTGCGAATGCTGGTAAGATCGCGATCGCTAAATACCCGAATATCCAACTCAGGAGTGCGAGAGTTAGCCAAAAAAGCTGCTTTTCTATATAAGTTTGCGTTAAACGATTCAAACCCAGCAACCAAGACGATGCGTTTCATCCCTGTAAGCCACGAAATATTTCTTTACTTAAATTTTAGACTGCCTGACAGGCTGATTGTTAAATATCTACCCACAGATTCCGCTTAGTAATTCCTTGAAGGAGTTAGGACTTGACTATCATAGGACTTACGCATCAGGTACGAAATGTAGGGGCAATTCATGAATTGCCCCCTACGGTAAATTAGGGCTTTCACTGCCTTGAAAGGGTAAGTCTTGTATCACTTATGTCTTCAGCCGCTCAAGGTTAACAGGAATGCCAAGAAGCAAGCCTGGATAGGGTTTACGGCTTTATAAGCGCACTTTACATCAAGCAGTGCTTTTGGCTTGGCATCAGAATAAGTACATTTGTCATAGCTTTCTACTTTTACGAAGCGCTATTATCTGGATAATGGGGTTAATTGCTGCATTTCAATTTATTGCAACAATCACCTGGTTCTTTCCGATTTTGATAAATTATGAGGGTTGTGTTTTTCTTCCGATATAAATTTAAATTAGTGGATTTAGCCACATAAGATTTGCTGTTCAATTTCGGACAATAAATTATTTTGTCTACCAGCGTAATAATGCTGATATTGCCAACAAGTAATTAAACTAATTTATTAACAAAACTTTGTCTATAAAATTAGAATAGTTTTGAATTAGTCTAAAAAGTAAGTAAGAGGATTAAATCATGAAATTTGGAATTGATAGCGGGCATAATTGTCCACCAGACACAGGAGCTAGAGGGATTAAATTTGAGGATAATTTAACTTTAGATGTAGGTAATAGAGTTATTGCCAAATTAAGAGCTTTAGGAAATGAAGTCGTAGTATGTAAACCAAGTAGTGCTAGTACAGTCCGCGACTCCCTCTCAAAAAGATGTGCTACAGCTAATGCCAGTAAAGTAGATATTTACGTCTCGATTCATTTTAACTGCTTTAACGCACAAGCTAACGGTACAGAAGTATTTGCAACTAGCGATACAGGTATAAAAATTGCTAAACCTGTATTAGATGAAATCGTCAAGTTAGGATTTTTTAATCGCGGCATTAAGAGTGGTTCCCACTTATTTGTTCTGAAAAATACAGATATGCCTGCGATTCTGGTAGAATGTTGCTTCGTCGATTCGCAAAAAGACATGAATCTTTTTAATCCTGAAGCAATGGCTAATGCGATCGTTAAAGGCTTAACTGGTAAAGTGCCAAGTGTTTCTGTTAAACCTGTACAAGATGAAGAAGATAATGTAGATGCCAGTATTCTCAGACTGCAAAAATCTTTAAATCGACTAAAAATAACCGATAAAAATGGTAACGCATTAGGAGAAGATGGCTTCACCGGGGCTAACACCAAATCTGCGGTAGAAAAATTTCAGACTATTGTCGGGCTTCAAGCGACTGGAATTGCTGACGAAACTACATGGAATGCCATAAATCTAATTTTGGCAAAACGAATTCTCAGACCCAACCATGCCGGTGGTGCAGTTGTTAGATACTTGCAATACCGTTTAGGTGTTGAGAATGATGGCGTTTACGGGTCGCAAACAGAGATTGTAGTTAAGAACTTTCAAAAGCAAAATGGTTTAAATGCCGATGCGATTGTCGGCCCTGCTAGTTGGCAGAAATTAATTGGTTAGATTCAGGGGTAGGCATGGTTCGTAGTTGGCGCTTTAGCGCGAAAGCACCAACTACAAACTTATCCAACTGGCTATTATCAAAAAAATGAGTCTAGGGCTACGCACTTCCAGAACCTCTTTCATTATTAGTACTCGCTAACTCAAAAGAATTCACTTTTTTGACCCGGAAACTAAATTAGCAATTTTAATTGCGCCAACTTAGTTACACGCAACTTGGGTTATTACTAATTTGTAGAACTGCTAAAAGATAGTGCAGATGCTTCTACAAGATGCGGATGGTGGCGTTGCCAAAAACTCAAAATCTCTTCACCAACCTGTTGAGGATAGAAGTAGTGAAAAAAATGATATCCTTCTGGGCATTCCCAAAGTTTATCTTCTGGCTTCAACCAATTCAACCAATCATGCAATACAGTTGAGTTGACTACTGGATCGCTCTTGCTACCACATACCATCATTGGCATAGAAACTCCACCCTTGGGTAAATAAACCAACTTAAATAAAGAGTGTGATGAGGGAGATTGTTCTAAATCTTTATCTAAGGCAGCTACTAACTTTTTAGTGGTATGAGGCGGTTGATTTCCAAATAGACTGCGAACGTTGCTTGCTAAAACTAGCTCACGGCTGATGCTAAAAAGCTGTCGTTGAAAGTAATAGTGAGCCTGCCAATTGTTTGCAGGTTGAGCTGCTACAGCTAGCAAGGTGAGCGATCGCACTTTTTCGGGAAATCGCCGCGCATAGCTTAAGGCGATCGCACCACCCATCCCATGTCCCGCTAAATGCACGGGGCCGCGCCATTCTAAAAAGTCATATAGCAACTCTACAGCTTGATCTATAGAACTGGCTTCATCTTTGGTTTGCTGGTATTCCCACTGGGCGACGCTTATATCCCACATTCCGCACTTCAATCAGTAGTATTAATAAACTACATTTAAATAAAATTCCAAATTATAATTTGGACTCCTAAGTAACCCTGAA
>NZ_JBALCW010000066.1:0-12983 GCF_036917635.1 Nostoc sp. | reverse complement strand
AGCTAATGCGACTGCCAAGGTTAATCTTTGTTTTATTCGGTTGATGGTTAAGAGGCTTGCTGCACCTTCTTAGATGTCAAATGGGTTCTATAAGGGGAGGGTTAGGGTGGGGTAATAACATTTGACACATCAATCATGACTTTTCAAAGATCCTCTTAAAGAAACTTATTATGTTATGCCCGCGACTTCAGGATACTGGAGTCGTTTTGCTCACTAACACAACCTAGTCAACTATAAATACTCACTTTGTCAGTTTGTCTAATTAAGCTATGTTTGTTAAATAAAAGTAAGAAGCCTACATAATCGGCTGTTATTCTACACTTGACATAAAGCGTTGTGAGTGCTAAAAGACGACTGCCAGAAACCATTGCCCATGTCAGAATTACCCGCCAATCCTGGCAACACGGCTTCCTTGAAGGCGAAGTGAATGCGGGTGAGTTTGAGTGGCATTTCCAGTGGCATTTTCGCCGAGGAGAACTTGCCGTCAAGCCTTCCCAAGGCCGCGCCTTAATCAAAGAACCCCTTGGTCGATTTTTGGAGCAACAAGATTACCAGCTAGAGCCTGGAGGAGATTATGCTTTTACTATTCGGGCGGAACTTTAAAATAATTCGTAATTCGTAATTCGTAATTCGTAATTAAGGTGTAGGTTGGGTTGAAGAACGAAATCCAACATTATCAACCATTTGTTGGGTTGAGCAATAGCGAAACCCAACTTAGTATTTTTCTTAACCCAAGCCTATTGGGTTAAAAGTTATGAGTTAGGAGTTGTGAAGATATTAATTCCTAACTCTTCACTGAATCAGCAGTGAGGCGATTTAAGTATCTTTCGATTAAGAGGATGGCAACAATGTCATCTATCGGTCTTGGTGGCTGTCGCAGACCTTGTGGCAATAGTTTTATTAGCCCTTTGGGTGGGAACATTTGCCAATAGCGATCGCGGGCTTCTAAGGTTGTGTAGCGCTCATCCACTAAAATAATACTCAACGGCTCTGTCAATTCCTGATATAATTGCTGTCTCCACTGCTTGGCTGTAGTTTGGTCGCCCATGACCATCAAAGAAATCGGAAACTTTTGACGCAGTGTCTCAATGGTAGCGATCGCCTCTTTTGCTAAGGCGACCTGATGATAATACAATTGCCGATCCAGTCCCATCACCGCTAAACCACACTTATCTCGACCTGGATCAAACCCCAATATGACTGGTTGCGTTGGTGAAAATTCCCGGAAAGTCATAAGAAATTAAAAATTAGAAATGTTCGCATAGCATATTTTAGGAATAAATGCAATTACAGCAACTATTTTGGCTGCTGTTCAATATGTTTGAATCTTACTAATAAAATTTTACGAGTCGTGATGCGTAGAGCAAGCGTGTTTCCAACTGGGGATATAAGCGAAGGGGGAGTATATCAATCCGTTTATCAATCATCCCACCAAAACAATGCCATCGGAACTTTTTACTCTCTGCTCCCCAAGAGAAAAATTTGGTCAGCTGTCAAATTCAACTCTGTGAACGTTGGGGACAGAATGCGCGAACCTTGCCGAAACTGGCTAACTTGATACTCACCCTCAATCAACTGGTAGACAGAGATAGTCGGCTGCTTGGGGTTGCCAATCAACCCTCGCCCACCTAATGCGGCATAGTCCACAATCCAGTATTCAGGAATACCCATTTCCTCATAGTCAGCAAGCTTCTTGTGATAATCGTCACGCCAATTAGTGCTGACAACTTCAACAATCAATTTTACGCTCATAGCATTCTCAATGATTGACTCACGCTCCCAACGAGGTTCGCTACTTATAACGTCTTGATCTAAAACAATAATGTCCGGCTCATAGCCAGATTTTTCATTGGTAGGCTTGACAATCGATTCTCTGGGAATTGTCCAAATACCCCGCTTAGACATTTGGATGATGGTTAGGACTAATTCTTCTATGAGAAAACCAGTCACAATTGAATGCTTCCCAGTCGGTTTTGGCATCTCGACAATTACCCCATCGTGTAGTTCGTAGTTACTAAGAGAGTTTTCTGGTAGCCACTCGATAAATTTATCGAAGGTTACTTGTAAGGTTTTGACTTGAGTCATATTTAAGTACTAAAAATAATTTGTCCGTTGACTATTGCCACTAATTTTACTCTCAATGGGCCGGCTGTATAAGTGTCCTCTGCTGCGATCGCTTTGATTTCCAATGGTTGATTATACTGTCTTAATTGGCTGACAAAGCGTAAAAAAGTCCCCTCTACTTGCACATCTTCGACAATTCCGGCATTACGGGCCCGAAATTGGGAAGCAGAAATCAGTATTTCTAGTCGCTGCTGTAACTGATAGGATGTCATGGTTTTGGAATCAGCAGTTGTTGTGGCCAGTACTGCGCCTCCCGAAAAAACCAATTGATTTCGGGCTGTATCGGCGAAAAATTCTATCTGCTTTTCTCCCCTGACGTAATTACCAGCCGAAAAAATTCGCACCACGTATTCTTGACCATCGCCAATCGGCTTGCTCAATTGGTCAATCCTATCCTGAGTTACGCGCAGTAGCTCGACATTTGCAGGATTTGCCCCAGGTTCACTTAATTCGACATTAGCGTTGCGATTGGCTTGTTGTAAAAGTTGTACCACTGCCTGACGAGCAGCAGCAGGTTGGGTAACACGAATTACAGCAGCAGCCAGAACTTGACCGCGAACTAAGGCTAGCTTACCTAGACGTAGGTCGCGGTAAGACTGATAATATTTTTCCAACCTGGCAACTTCCATCTCTAGTTGCTCTTGTTGTGCTTCCAATTCTTTGAGGCGCGATTCCCGTGTGGCAATCACTTGCTCTCGCGCTGCTACTTCTAGATTACGCTTTTGAATCAATTGATCGAGTTGGGAGATTTTTTGATCGCGTGCTTCTATGCCTTCTTGGCGATTGGCAAGTTCGCGATCGCGTTTTTCAATCGCTGTTTTGGCTTGGTTAATAGCTTTTTTAGCTTCAGCGTACAGTCGTTGACGTTCTGTCTTCAGTAATTCAACTGCCGCCTGTAGCTCCTTTCTCTGATTGTAAACGCTTTGCAATTCAGCTATAGCTTTTTGGTACTGAGGTACAACCTGTTCTAGCTGCCCTTGAGTGCGTTGGAGTTGAGTTTGAGTTTGAGCCTGTTGACTAATGGTGCGGTTCAACTGAGCTTGTGTTTGGCGTTGTTTGGCATTGGCCGCCTGCAAATATTGATTAATTACCTGTAAATCTTGTTGTGCTTTTGTTTGAGCAATTCTTGCTTGGTTTAGCTCACTCTCTACCTGACTTTTTTGAGTTTCTGCGGTTTTTAGCTGTTCCCGCTTCTGTCTGAGGTCTGTTTGAATATCTTCTAATTCAAAGACTCCCTTTCGCAAGCCTTCGTCGGCAGCGAATAAAATTCCTAAAGTTGATGCTGAAATCAAACCACCCGTAAAAATAGTTACTAGTACAGCAGTATTTTTTGGACGAAGGTTAAAAAGTGAGAGGCGGGCTTTGCCAACTCGTGTGCCGATGCGATCGCCCACGGTGGCAATTACGCCTCCCAGAATTAAAATTGCTGCGATGAGGATGTATCCGGTGGTCATCTTTAGCTACCGAAATCCTTCCAGATACAGCCTACTACTTTTAAGCATTGTCTGGAAAGAAGTGGAAATTGGCAATAGCTGAAAATACTCAATTTTAGATTTACCTCTAGCTATTAGTGTCATTTTTCAAACAAAATAGAACACGCGCCGATTCCCCTTTCTCCAATTGATTTTATGTGAATTGCCTACTTAAGGTAACAGGTTTATGCACAGTAATCTTCTTTTTGTGAATAGAAATCATCTTTTTTTCCCGCAAATCCCCTAGTAGCCTAGTAACAGTAACACGAGTTGAACCAATTGCTTCTGCGATCGCTTGATGAGATAATTTCAAATCAATTGTGATCCCATCTGCACAAGGAACTCCAAAATCCCGACAAAGAATTAGCAAAAAACTCACCAACCTAGAACCCATATCTCGGTGAGCGAGAGTTTCAATCATCATCTCTGTTTGTAAAATGCGCGAAGATAGACCTCGCAGCATTAACATTGATAATTCTGGATTTTCCTTGAGTGCTTGCTCTACCTGTTCAATTGGTGCTGACAGTAATTCCGCAGGCGTAAATGCAACCGCATGATAAAACCGATCCGACTTATTTCCCGTCAGCAATGACAATACACCAAAAACACTATTTTCCCGCAGCAACGCTACCGTTATTTCCTCTCCTGCCTCGTACACCCTGGAAAGTTTAACAGCACCTTTCAAAAGAAAATAAACTCGTTCGGCAGGATCGCCAGGAAAAAAGATCGTTTTATTGCGTTCAAACGTTTCCACAACTGGCGGAAACGCCCCGGTCGCCATCTGACGAAATACATTTGCTAGGGCTTTATCTTGTGTCACGATCATCTCCCTTCCCCTACCCAATGCCGGAAAAACAAAAACTGATTACCTAAGAATACACCCGAAAAATGAATAAAGCACCGTCAACCTTTCTGTACTTTCCTATACTCAAACTAATCTCTTCATAACTGTTTGTTTATAATGATACATAATTGTTGATCCTTTCAGCTACAACTTGTTGATAAGTACTTCCAATAGCTGTATTCAAAAGGGTTTTTTAAAGAACAAATAAAGTTATTTTGGGAATATCTTTAGGAAAAATCAAGATTTTTACACGCAGCAAACACTCTTACCAATATTCATTTTTGCAAATCCTGTATAAAAGAAAGACAAAACGTGCCTCAGATTCTAGTATGCTCCTAGATGATCGATCGCATTAACAATTTATATGCTAAATCTGACTGGAAAAAATGCTCTTGTTACAGGTATTGCCAATAACCGCTCGATCGCTTGGGGCATAGCCCAACAGTTGCATAAAGCCGGAGCAAACCTGGGTATTACCTACCTGCCCGATGAACGCGGCAAGATGGAGAAAAAAGTTGCGGAATTGGTAGAACCCCTCAACCCCAGCTTATTTCTTCCCTGTAATGTCCAAAATGATGAACAGATTCAATCAACCTTTGAGACAATCCGCCAACAGTGGGGGAAGCTAGACATCCTCATCCATTGTCTTGCCTTTGCCAGCAAAGATGATTTGACTGGAGATTTTAGCCAAACCTCTCGTTCTGGCTTCAACACCGCCTTAGAAATTAGTACCTACTCGCTGGTGCAGTTAAGTGGTGCAGCTAAACCTTTGATGAGCGAGGGAGGTAGTATCGTAACTTTGACATATTTAGGCGGTGTCAGAGCAATCCCTAATTACAACGTTATGGGAGTTGCCAAAGCTGGCTTAGAAATGAGTGTGCGTTACTTGGCTGCTGAACTAGGACCACAAAATATCCGCGTCAATGCCATCTCCGCAGGCCCTATCCGCACTTTGGCATCTTCAGCAGTAGGTGGTATTTTGGATATGATTCATCATGTAGAAGAAGTAGCTCCCCTACGACGCACCGTCACTCAGCTAGAAGTGGGTAACGCTGCCGCTTTCTTATGTAGTGATTTGTCTAGCGGTATTACCGGACAAGTTCTATATGTAGATGCAGGATATGAAATTATGGGAATGTGACGCGATAAAGTTAGGAATTATGAGTTAAAAATTCATAACTCTTAACTCCTAACTCCTAACTCTTTCCACTCCCTATGCAAACAACCAATCGCCAACTTAATTCAAACTACGACCAGTCAACTAAAACCCCTCGGATTGCCACTGTTCAACGCACCACTGGCGAAACCAATGTGCAAGTTACCATCAACCTGGATGGTAGAGGAAGTTGCACAGCAGCAACAGGCGTTCCGTTTTTAGATCACATGTTGCATCAAATTGCCTCCCACGGGCTGATTGATATAGATGTCCAAGCTAAGGGAGACTGGGAAATTGATGACCATCACACCAACGAAGATGTAGGTATTACCTTGGGACAAGCCTTTAACCAAGCACTAGGCGACAGAAAAGGCATTGTCCGGTTTGGTAATTTTCTTGCGCCACTGGATGAAGCCTTAGTTCAGGTAGCGCTAGACTTTTCTGGACGCCCTCACCTCAGTTACGGCTTACAAATTCCTACCCAGCGCGTAGGAACCTATGACACCCAACTCGTGCGCGAATTCTTTGTGGCACTGGTGAACCATAGCCAAATGACACTGCACATTCGGCAACTAGATGGCATTAATTCCCATCACATTATCGAAGCTACATTTAAGGCATTTGCAAGGGCAACCCGGCTGGCGGTGGAAATCGACCCCCGTCGTGCTGGTTTAATTCCCAGTTCTAAAGGGGTTTTGTAAAGCTAGCCAGAATTACTTGCCAGAACTAATATTTTTAGTGTTAATTCAGCTACTCTGTTTGCGATAATTGACACACAGGTTAGTGATGGTTATTATCAGCCTATCGGGTAACTTGTAATTAGTGCCAAGCTGGTAATTAGTAATTGAACCGAGATGAAGTCTGTTGCAGATGACCCTGATTCTCAACTTAATACGGCAGACACTCCGCCAGTAGTCCTGACTTCTGAGTTGCGAAAAGTCTATCGCACTGGTTTTTGGCTAAATCAAAAAGTCGTATCTCTCAAAAACTGTTCTTTAACAGTTTATAAAGGCGAAACCTTTGGGTTGCTGGGGCCAAACGGTGCTGGTAAAACCACCCTTTTAAAATTGTTGCTGGGAATTATTCGCCCTAGCTCTGGACGGGGATTATTATTGGGTAAGCCAATAGGCGATCGCACTATCAAGCAACATATCGGCTATCTGCCGGAAAATCCCTATTTGTATGACTATCTCACTGGCTGGGAATTTTTGCAGCTAGCCGCCGGACTATTCCAAATTCCCCAAAGTGTCCAACGCCAACGCATTCCCCAACTGCTCTCATTAGTAGGTTTATCCCAAGCCGATGCCCGCAAAAAGCTGCTGCGCCGCTATTCTAAAGGAATGCTACAGCGTGTTGGTATGGCACAGGCGTTAATTAACGAGCCAGATTTGGTTTTTTTGGATGAACCGATGTCTGGTCTTGATCCTGTAGGACGCTACCAAATGCGGGAAATTATCCTGGCGCTAAAAGCTGCTGGTAAAACGATTTTTTTTAACAGCCACGTTCTTAGTGAAGTAGAACAGATTTGCGATCGCATTGCCATCCTCGCTCAAGGTGAATTAATTTGCTCTGGTTCCCTCAATGAACTTTTAGGCAAAAACAACACATATCACGTCAAAGGTCAAGGTGGTGACTGGGAAATTCTAAAAAAATGGATACCCACTCTCAGATTTGACCCTGATGGTTCCTGGCAAGGTACACTACAAGACGATTACTATGATTTTCTCGCCAGTCTTCGTCTTATGGAAGGTAAAATTATTGCCATGAACTTGTCGCGTTACTCTCTAGAAGAGTTTTTTATTCAACAAATCCAAAGCAAAAATAACTCGCTTAATTAATCTTGTTGGTAAATAGTAAATTTTGGGCTGTCTTGAGCAACAAAACCCAAAAAATCTGCCTTTTTGAGTTGATCCTTCTCAAGGCAACCCATAAAAAATCAAGTTTCGATCTATTTTTAAGGTTATTTGTATTTATTTGATGAACTTGTTCACAGTTTTGGAAGTTCTAGTAGGTTTTAAATCGCACTAAAATGTTGTAAACTTGACTTTTACAAAAAAAATTATTTGTCAGTGCCTTATTGGTTAACAAAAAATTTATTGGATAAACTGCCCTTAATTGCCTAATTTCTAATAATTTTGATAATTCTTATATTCAAGTTTGCTTAACTTTAAATTAACTTCACTAAAAATTCAAATTCAATCAACAAATTTCCTCCGGAGAACGACACTTTTCGAGGAAAATAAGAGTGTCGGGGAACTTGAATACTTAGGTCTAGTCCAAATAAAAATGTTTAGACAGTACATTATTGATTGTAGTTTCAGAGTCTCAGGTAAATATGCTTAATACAAGTTTCTTTAAATTCCTCACTCAGCCAGTTGTCGGTGTGGCTTTGTTAACTGCTGTCAATGCCGTTGTGGCATTTGCCAGTCTAGCTCAGGGACAACCAGTACCACGAGCAACAGCAACACAATTAGATACTAATTATTCATTAGGAGGCGGCGATCGCATCCGTGTAAATGTATTTGAAGTACCTGAATATACAGGTGAATATCAAATTCCCCCAGGTGGAGCAATCAACTTACCTTTAATTGGCAGTGTGCCAGTCCTCGGTCTAACACCTGAACAGGCTGCTGACGAAATTTCTAGAAGATATGCTCGCTTCCTCAAACGTCCCTTGATTTCAGTCAATTTGTTATCGCCTCGTCCCATCAATGTTTTCGTTGCTGGAGAAGTGACACGTCCAGGAGCTTACACTCTCAGCTTGAGCGGAGGCGCGGGAGACAATCCAGGCGTACAATACCCCACTGTATTAGCCGCATTGACAACAGCACAGGGGGTAACCTTGGCTGCGGATGTGAGTCAAGTTCAATTAAGGCGTAAAATAGGACGCTCTTCAGAGCAAACCGTCACCGTCAATTTGAAGGAACTCATCCAAACAGGCAGGCTATCACAAGATATTACCTTGCGGGATGGAGACACTATAGTTGTGCCAACTGCAACCAACTTCAACGTAGCAGAATCCCGCAATATATTTGCATCTAACTTTGCTGCCAGCCAAACCACACCCCGCACGGTAACAATTATCGGTGAAGTTAACCGTCCCGGTTCGTATCTTGTTACCTCAGGTAACACAGATGCACAGGGGGGGGGCGCAACTACTAATAGTGGCACTGCTTCTCCCTCCGGTCTACCAAATGTGACGCGGGTAATCCAACTAGCTGGGGGAATTACAGCACAGGCTGATATTCGTAATCTCAAGCTACGCCGACCTACAAGAACCGGCTCACAACAAGCTATAGATATCAATCTTTGGCAATTATTGCAGAGTGGTGACGCCAATCAAGATATTATCGTGCAAGACGGAGATACGATTGTTATTCCGACAGCAACTGAAATCAACCCCGCAGAAGCCACTCAATTAGCTACCACTACTTTATCTCCTTCACGCATTCAAGTTGGTGTAGTAGGCGAAGTTAAAAAACCAGGGTTAACAGACGTTCAGCCGAATAGCTCTTTAAATCAAGCTATACTCGCTGCTGGAGGATTTAATGATGCCAGAGCTAGTAGTGATTCTGTTGATTTGATTCGCCTCAACCCTAATGGTTCTGTCACTAAACGTATAGTAAAAATGGATTTCTCCTCTGGGATTAATGAGCAAACTAATCCCATACTCCGCAATAACGATGTTGTGGTAGTCAACCGATCTGGCATAGCTAAGACTGGTGATACCGCAAACACCATAGCTGGTCCTCTAGGTGTTATATTTAGTATTTTGAGGGTATTCGGACTCTAGTTTAAAATACAGATGTGAATTGGGGGCGTTGGTCAAATCTCTCCGTCCCCAAAATTGCACTATTTATCAGTCAAGGCTCAATAGTCAAGAGTTAATATAGCCCTACTTAATCATTTGTGAGAGACAAAAAGTTGAAAAGCTTATAGATAGGTATTGGTAATCCAAATTTTTTCCGTACTTCTTGTACAGAAATAACATTACTAGCTTTCCTATGCATTAGTCTAGCTTCAACAGTTTGCCGAACATAAATTTGGTACATCAAATCATCCCATGTGGAATTTTCTGGCAACTTGTCAATCAATTTGTGGGCTTCTTCTTTAATATTTAGATTTTTCATAGTAGTCAATCAAATACTGTTTGTGCATCAAGTTGGATATATTGTAGATGCAAAATAGGTGTAGTACTTGATAACAACATTCCTTCAACGGAGAGGGGGAGATTCGAACTCCCGGAGGTTTTAGCCTCATCCGATTTCAAGTCGGACGCAATCGACCACTCTGCCACCTCTCCAGTAAATCTGTCAAACTTGTGCATACCCTACTTTCAGACCCTATTCAGGCGCTTTTGTTAGTTAGCACTAAAGCTGACAGATAATACTATACCCTATCATCTACGCAGATTGCACTACTGGATGCGAATGTCTACGACACACTACGTGAACGCTCATACAAAATTTCCTCCTTAGCCACCTGAAAGTCATTCCCCACCCAAACTAGGGAAACTTGCGAAACCACACCCGCCTCTAGGGTGACAATGGAAAAATTACGCAACTTCTCGCTGTCATTTTCCACAATCCTGGGGACACTAGCCGCATTTAAATAAATTGTCCCCTCTGGACTTCTAAAGATGGGCTTGCGTTGCACCTTCTTGGTATGGCGTAAATCTCGGTGCATGTGACCAAATGTCACCAGAGGAATAGTTTTACCAGCAGTCAAGGCTTGAGAAATCGCCTCGCCCAAATCTGGATCGCCAAAATCGCCGCCAATTGGGTGCCAGTCTTTGCCGCAGGGGTCTTCGGGGCGATCGCCTAACCCACTAGGCCCATTGTGACCCAAAAATATAATTGTCTCATAAGCGGCGCTTTTAACTGCTTTGAAAATGCGATCGGCGGATTCTTCCAAACTCGTCACACCGTAACGTTCTTTACAGATTTGGGCGAATTTCCACTCTGGTCCACCCCAGGTAAAGGGACGACCCCCTACTACAGTTAAATTCCAAGCGGGAAAATCCAACTTACCGTAACCGACATGGGACAAACCTAATAAGTCGAGTTGTTCCTGTACCCAGTCTTCCTTAGAGCGGTCATAAGGAGCCTTTTTGCGTCCCCATTCGGTGGCGGTGTACCAGGCATCGTGGTTGCCCATCACGGCTGCTTTGGGAATATCGAGAGATGCGATCGCTCTGACGATTTCCACCGACTCGTTGCCAAAATCCCCGACAAACAGCACTAAGTCAACACCCAAATGCTTGAGTGCAACGCCATCTTCCACTTCCCATTGGTCGTGAATATCTCCAACTACAGCAATTTTCAGGTTTATCGATTGAGTTTTCTGACTGGTCATGCCACTTTCCTTGCCGTCTATCTCCAGGATATGAAACTCAGCCCGATTTGGACACAACCCCAAAATATCAACCGTCCACTATTTTTGGTAAAAACTACTATAATTGAATCCACAGGACATACATTTGCAACATAAAGCACCCCTAAACTGTGTTTACCACTGCATTAGCTCAACGAGAAAAAACCCAACCGGGTGAACTACCACTCTTATTGTTTGCCGCCATTGAGAGTCTCAAAAAAGAACTCAACGCCGTTATCCTGGCGCATTATTATCAAGAGCCAGATATTCAAGATATTGCCGACTTTATTGGGGATTCATTACAACTAGCGAAAGCCGCCGAAAAAACCAATGCGGATGTAATTGTCTTTGCTGGTGTTCACTTCATGGCAGAAACAGCAAAGATACTTAATCCCGATAAATTAGTACTTTTACCAGATTTGAAGGCTGGTTGTTCTTTAGCCGACAGTTGCCCACCAGAGGCGTTTGCAGCTTTTAAGGCAGCGCATCCAGATCATCTAGTGGTATCTTACATCAACTGTTCTGCTGATATCAAGGCAATGAGCGATATTATTTGCACCAGTTCCAATGCTGTGAAAATTGTAGAACAGATACCAAAAGAACAGCCGATTATTTTTGCCCCAGATCGAAATTTGGGGCGGTATGTGATGGAACAAACTGGACGAGATTTGGTGCTATGGCAAGGTAGCTGTGTTGTCCATGAAACCTTTTCGGAAAAGAAAATTGTCCAGTTGAAAATTGCCCACCCAGAAGCAGAGGCGATCGCACATCCAGAATGTGAAAGTAGTGTATTGCGTCACGCCAGCTTTATTGGCTCCACAGCCGCCTTACTCAACTATTGTCAAAATAGCCCCAGCAAAGAATTTATCGTGGCTACTGAGCCGGGAATCATTCACCAAATGCAAAAGCTAGCTCCTGACAAACGTTTTATTCCTGCACCGCCGATGAATAACTGTGCTTGTAACGAATGTCCGTTTATGCGGTTAAATACCTTAGAAAAGCTCTACTGGACAATGAAAAATCGCACTCCCGAAATTACCATGTCAGAGGATATTCGCCTTGCTGCACTGCGACCAATGCAACGAATGCTGAAGATGAGCATGTAACTAATATTTTTTATCCATAAGGTAGAGACGTGATTCCTTTGCATCTCTACCCACAAATTATTTTTTCTAACTACTTGCAATTTTTAAAATTTGGT
Source organism: Nostoc sp. (assembly GCF_036917635.1). Taxonomy (GTDB): domain Bacteria; phylum Cyanobacteriota; class Cyanobacteriia; order Cyanobacteriales; family Nostocaceae; genus Nostoc. Next base: position 813 of record NZ_JBALCW010000066.1, on the reverse strand, counting down.
GCTAATATTATTAATCGTGAGACAAATCGGGTCGGTGTCCGAGTGGTTAATGGAGACGGACTGTAAATCCGTTGGCTAGCGCCTACGCTGGTTCAAATCCAGCCCGGCCCACCACTTGCGAAGTTATAGGTTATAATCGCTGGGTAAGCATCAAAACTCCCAGCATTGTAACTTACAACTAAAAAACCAAAGTTATATTTCGCCCGTGTGGCTCAGTGGTAGAGCACACCCTTGGTAAGGGTGAGGTCACGAGTTCAATCCTCGTCACGGGCTTTTTAAATTAACGAGATAATCAACGTAAATTCTAGGGTTTCAGAGTTATTAATAGATTTAGATGTTCAAAAGCTAAATCTCTTCCTTGCATTCGTGGCTATTTTGACTATGATTTGGCTATTACTTGAGTTCAACGTAAGAGAAAGTCTGAAAACCAAGCAGAGTAAAGATTGTAGTAATTCGTTCCCAGTCAACCGATTTTCAATAAAAAATCTTATTGATAATTAAAGAAAAAATCAGATATCTTAAGTACTACTCATAACTAAAATGAATTTGTGATGAATTCATTTTAGTTATGTTCAGGCTTTATCTTGCTGGTATTTTATTTTCGTACTAGTCCCTAGCAGTATCACTAGTACAGCAGGTCAAAAGAAAGATTTCGGTCTACTTATATTCCAGGCGATAAATTAGGTTGCTGGGATTGATTCCCCAAACTGCACTATCAGCACCAACTGAAATCTGTGTCAGAACTCCTTGTATTTGTTGAAATCTTTGAGTGCTATTGTTAAATCTATAAATTTGGTTGCTGGGATTGATTCC
>NZ_JBALCW010000065.1:0-36143 GCF_036917635.1 Nostoc sp. | reverse complement strand
AGCTAATGCGACTGCCAAGGTTAATCTTTGTTTTATTCGGTTGATGGTTAAGAGGCTTGCTGCACCTTCTTAGATGTCAAATGGGTTCTATAAAGTAAATACTAAGTAGGGTGCATTAGACCTAAGCCGTAACGCACCATGTTCATAGCGGTGTCGTTAGGCGCTTATATCATGTTTTTTGTGACAAACAAATTAGATCAAAATATACACCTAACATCCCCTACGGTAATTTTATTTTATAAATAATCTCTGGCTACGTAAGGATGGATTATTTATTAAGAAAGCTGTGATAGTACTAATTGGTAGTTTTTCTTTTTTTTTGGATGTTATAAGAAATGTCAAAAACTGATTTATTACCTATCATATAGTATTGAATTCGGCGTCCGAGAATATTGTTCAATCGGGAAATAAAATCATAAAAAAAGTAAGGATTTTTTCGCATTTCTGTCAATGCTGTTAACCATTGTCCTTGCTTCAGAGGCTCTATAACTTGATAGTAAGCTAGATATTTTTTATAGACTGAATTATTATAAGAAAGAGCATGCATTAAAGCTGGATTTGTTTTCACAACTTCTTGTTGCATGAAAGAAGTAGTAGCACTCAAATATTGATTTAGACGTGGCAATTGGCTTTTATGTACAAGAGATCCGGGGCGTGAACGGTAAAAATAATAGGGTTTTGGCTCAAGGAAGAAGCGAGCGCCTTTGATTAAGCATTTCATATCAATCCAAAAATCTTGACCCATCCTGATAGCATCATCGTACTCGATGCCGTGCTTAACCAGAAATTCTCGTTTAAATAGAGGCTTGCTTAGACCAAGATGCAACCCTGGTTGTCCATAAACATCAGTTTCTACAAAATAAACGATATCAATTTGGAGAATTTTGTCTATACGTTCTTCACTTTCTTGAATCAATGTACTCCAAGGAGATGTTTCGCCATCGTTGATTAAATAAAGATCGTCAGCAATCATGTCTGCATTTATTTCGTCTGCCAGTGACACAAGCTTAGACAATCTTTCGGGAGCATACCAATCATCTGAATCAAGCACAGCAATCCATTCTCCTTGAGCTGCTCTCAGGGCCCGATTACGCGCAGCAGCAGCCCCAAGGTTTTGTTGATTAACTATTACTTTCAGACGTGGATCGGTAAAACTTTTAGCGACTTCTACAGTTTTATCAGTTGAAGCATCATCGACTATGATAAGTTCAATATCTGTGAGCGTTTGCTCTAAGACTGATTCTATTGCCTTGGCAATATAAGCTTCAGTATTGTAAGCAGGAATAATAACAGAGACTTTAGGATTCATGAAACTGGACTCCAGACTACACGATACGATAAAAATACTAAAAGTCTAACGATAATTTGATAATTTCTTATTTAGTATACAACTCAGTAGGTCAGTGAGAATAAAGAATGACTCCTTGAGGTCAGGCATGAGACATTGGGCGTTGAGGAAGCAGTGCATTGGAATTGTTTGAGCGGCAGGCTTCCAGGCTAGACATATAGCACTCAGCGCTACCCTTTAGCTTGACTGACGCTCTAGGCTAACTTCCATTGTGTTAGTTAAAAAATGACCAGCCAAAATGCCACTACTGAGGTAATATCTATCTTCTGAAATTCGGTGCAGGGTTTCAAAGCCACTACGACGCTGACGATCGCTTATCACCCAATAACGCTGCACAATAGTATCTAAACCAATCCAGCCTTCACCTTCAATCTGCCCCAAAATATTATGCTGGAGTAAAAAAGTATACTGACGCTCTCCCTCATGCAGCCGCCCTTTGTATTGCAGAAAGATTTCTGAGCGATCGCTACCAGGAAATATCAGTTTTGTAGCCATAGTGAACCAGTTATCTCGATTCCAAGCTACCAAGGTCATACCCTTGACACTGATTGGCATACCATTACGTTCCAACCAATTTCCTTGCATTGTCCAGCGTCCTGGTTCCAATAAAAATGTATGAGCCACCTTCTATATTCCCTGTCTTGATCGAGTGCCGCCAAGATTACAGTTATAGCAGTGCTAAGTTGCGTTAGCGATAGCGGGGCGTTGGGCCAGTGCAAAATCAAGAAATTTTTTATCTTGTTAATGTTCTTGTCTCAGCACTGAGTAGTGACTTTGGTGAATTTCTCCCAAAAGCACTTCTTGAGGTGCCCCAGTCGCAGTAGGTAAGTTGCCAGGAATACCCAAAAGCCGCCAGTAGGCTAAAACTGCAAAGGCGATCGCTTCTTTAAAATCTGCACTCAAACCAACTTCATCTGTAGTCAAAACTGGTATTGATGGCAACAACAACTCTAATCGATGTTTCAAATAGAGGTTGCGACTACCACCGCCACATAATAGTACCCTTTGTGGCATTTGGGGCAAAAAAGTGCGGTAACTATGAACAATTGAAGCAGCTGTAAGTTCCGTCAGAGTTGCCAGTAAGTCGGCAGGACTGAGTTGGTATGCTTGGGCATCTTCTAAACACTGATGCAGGTAAGTTAAACCAAATAACTCTCGACCGGTGGATTTGGGCGGCGGTAGATGAAAATAGTCTTGGTTGAGCCATTCTTCTACTAATGGATCGCAAGGAGTACCACTCGCTGCCCAATTACCATTTTCATCGTAAGTTTTAGCACCATCGCTTAAATGCTCCACCGCCAGATCCAACAGACTATTTCCTGCGCCAGTATCCCAAGCGCGAATTTTTAAGAGCCAGTCGCCATGCCGAGGCGGAATATAGGCAACATTACCAATACCACCAATGTTTTGAATACAACGCCCCTCTTGAGGATGACTGAGTAAATAGGCATCTACTCTAGGCACGAGAGGCGCACCATGACCACCAATAGCGATATCAGCAACGCGAAAGTTGCTTACAGTTGTAATACCTGTAATATGAGCAATTAATGCACCGCGCCCTAGTTGGAGACTGTAACCTAGTGGGGAGTGGGGAGTAGGGAGTGGGGAGTAGGGAGTGGTTTTGTTTCCCATTTCCTTAGGAGCAGGTGGTCGATGATAAACTGTTTGACCGTGGGAGCCAATAATAGTGGCTGGCTGATGACCAATTTGAATATTTTGGGCGGCTTGGGCAAAGACTTGGGCGATCGCATCATCTATTTTTGCCAATTCTGTCATTGAGATGGCAACGCCTGCACCAACTGCCAATATTCTTTCTCTGAGTTCGGCTGGATAAGGATATGTTGCCCCAGCTACCAACTCAACTTTGATATCCAATTCTGTGCCAGAAATCTCTACCAACGTAGCGTCTATGCCATCTACAGATGTGCCACTAATTAAACCGATAACGCGAGTAGGGACAGCAGCTTCTTCAGTCGGATGCATTGATCAAGACTCTTTTGTTGCAAGAGATAGTTTAATTCATGTTACTACCCATGTCAAAAAAAACTCAGGTGGCATAGCATAATGCTTCATGCCTTCTTGACCTAGAACCCTAAAAATATGAACTGCCTGCGAATCACAAAATGGCACTTTTTATAAATAAAGCTTGTTTACAATTTAGCACTGATAACTTCGCGCTTTCTACATAAAGCGATAAACATCACAGAAACTTGTATCAGTAGCCTAACTTACTATTAGGTTAAATATATAACAATTTTGTTTAAGTATAGGCAAATACAAAAAGTAGTAATCCCTCTGATGTTGGAATCTAGAAGCACATTGCACAATGGGCATGAACACGAAAGATTTTAAAAAGAGAAAAAGTTATAAAATGAAAAGTCTTTTAATTAAGTCCGCGATCGCTTCTGGTGTTGTTTTGTCCTTAGCTACTTTTACCCGCCCTGTAATGGCTGCGTCTTTTGCGGTATCAATAGAAAACCCAACCGTACAAACTGCAAATTACTCAAATCTTGTTAATGCTCGTGTACAAAATTTTGATGCTTCAACACTAACAACAGGTTACAGTGCAAACGGCTTTACATGGGCTGATGAAGGAACAAACATTGGTAACTATCAGAGTACTCTGATCGTGGATGCAAACGTATATGGTGGTGCTGGTGGAACAGGCAAATATTTTGATGTAGACACGAAGAATGGGAGTCAGCAATCGGTTTCTACCTTAAATTTGACAACCGCACAAAGTTACTTTGGACTTTGGTGGTCTGCGGGAGATCCTAATAACGTACTTACATTCCTTTCACAAGGTAAAGTTGTACAAACTATGACTACTAATGATGTGGTTAATTATATCGCAAACCTACCCAATAAAGCCAGCTACTACAGTAATCCTAATTCGCCATTCAAAGGTCAAAATTCTGGAGAACCCTATGCGTTCATCAACTTCTACGATGTTGGCGGAACTTTTGATCAGGTTCAATTCACCAATATTGGCGGAACTGGTTTTGAATCAGATAATCACACAGTCGCCACTGGCTACAAGAGTATCACCGGTAATGTAGTTGTTAAAGCAGTTCCTGAGTCTTCTTCTTTATTAGGAGTTTTTGTGATTGGTTTTGTGGGTGCTACTTCAGTTCTGACTAGTCGAGTCAAGAAAAAGTCAGCTTTGCAATTGTCATAAGTAGATTTCTGACTCGGCTACAAAACCAGGCTCCACGTTCGCGTAGGCTGCTGTAGGCAGGATTTAAAAACTTCCGATAACAATTCAATGTTAAATACAAGTTAGGGCGAGCTTACTTCCGGTAGGTTCGCCCTAATCCTTTGATTTAGAATTGTTATACAAATACCTTGCTAGGGGTACAATACTTGTTAGTGTCAATTTGAGCAATGACGAATGGAATTTGCGGAATTTACGGACACACAAAGAAAGCCCACTTCTTAAGAATCGATATGATAGAAAAGTAAATAAAACTTAAAAATATTTATCGAATGGTGCTTCAATCATCTGGCTTGTCCAAGGTCAAAGACTCATTAACACAAAAAATCTTCTTGGGTAATGAACCTAATGCAGAGTTAATTGCAATTCTCACCGTTTATTTTGTCCAAGGAATTTTAGGATTATCGCGTCTAGCCGTTAGCTTTTTCCTCAAAGATGAACTGCTGCTGAGTCCCGTCGAGGTGTCGGCGCTGTTGGGAATTGTCTTCCTACCTTGGATGATTAAGCCAGTGTTTGGTTTCATCTCTGATGGCTTGCCTATATTTGGCTATCGTCGGCGTCCTTATTTGATTTTATCTGGGATACTGGGAACTGCTTCTTGGGCGTGTCTGGCCACAATAGTTCATACTAGCTGGGCAGCTACATTAGCGATCGCTCTTGGTTCTCTTAGTGTCGCCATGAGTGATGTCATAGTTGACTCGCTGGTTGTGGAAAGGGCTAGAGGCGAATCGCAAGCAAAAGCAGGTTCCCTACAATCTCTGTGTTGGGGTGCTTCTGCGATCGGAGGTTTGATAACAGCATACTTTAGTGGTCTGCTGCTGCAATACTTTACTAGCCGTACTGTCTTTGGAATAACCGCCTTATTCCCTCTCATCGTCTCAAGCGTAGCTTGGTTAATTGCTGAGTCCCCCGTTAGCAAAGATGCTGAAGATAGTAATCACACCAACCCTTTACCAATAAAACATCAACTGGGGCAGCTACGCCAAGCCATTAGCCAAAAAACAATTTGGCTACCAACGGCGTTTATCTTCATCTGGCAAGCTACCCCAAATGCTGACTCAGCCTTTTTCTACTTCTCTACCAACGAACTCCACTTTGAACCAGAATTTTTGGGGCGAGTCCACTTGGTGACAAGTTTCGCTTCTTTAGCAGGTGTTTGGATTTTTCAACGTTTCCTCAAAAGCATCCCTTTTCGCGTGATTTTTGCTTGGAGTACTGTCCTTTCCTCAATTTTGGGGATGACGATGCTATTGTTAGTGACTCACACAAACAGGCTCTTAGGTATAGATGACCACTGGTTTAGTTTGGGTGATAGCCTGATTCTCACTGTGATGGGGAAAATTGTCTTTATGCAAGTGATGGTTCTAGCAGCAAGGCTTTGTCCCTCTGGTGTGGAAGCGACATTATTTGCTTTGTTAATGTCGGTGTTTAATTCAGCAGGAACGCTTTCCCATGCATTTGGGGCATTAATCACCTATTGGCTGGGCATCACCGCAACGAACTTTGAATCACTTTGGCTATTGGTGCTAATTACTAATCTCAGCACGCTCTTACCCCTCCCCTTTATCAACTGGCTACCTGCTGCTGAAGAACAAACTGAGACATCCATTGATGGGGAACAAGGGTTTTTGCCAGATTTGATGTCTGAGTTGGTACTGACAGAACCAGAGTCGAAAATAGTCGAATAGTGGAATAAATTTCATGCCAATTCGAGCCAATGCTCTGCCTTTGGGTGGTAGCAACTGGCGTAGAAAAGTTGCGAAAAAATTATTAGCGGCTACATATTTTCGTCCAAAATAACAAGAAAAAACAAAGTATATGCATTTGAAAAGTCAAGAAACCCCAGTTGCAGAAAAATCCTACACCCGTGCAGACTGGCAAGGAGGATATCAATCTCTAACCCAAGAGTTTGATTATTGGATTGATGATATAGAAGGGCAAATTCCCAGAGAGTTACAAGGTACGCTGTTTAGAAATGGGCCCGGTTTGCTGGATGTGAATGGGCAACCTCTTCATCACCCGTTTGATGGGGATGGGATGATTAGCAAAATTACATTTACGAATGGTCGCGCCCATTTTCGCAACCGCTTTGTCCGCACAACTGGCTATTTGGCAGAGCAAAAGGCGGGAAAAATTCTCTATCGCAGTACTTTTGGTACTCAAAAACCTGGCGGTTGGCTAGCTAATATCTTCGACTTTAACCTCAAAAATATCGCCAATACAAATGTTATCTATTGGGGTGGGAAACTGCTAGCCCTCTGGGAAGCGGCTGAAGCATATCGCCTCGATCCTTATACTCTTGAAACGCTGGGAAATGAATATTTTGATGGTGCTTTGTCAGCAGGTGAAGCTTTCGCTGCACATCCCCGCGTGGAAAATAATTGTTACCAAGATGGGGGCGCACCTTGCCTGGTAAATTTCTCAATTAAGCCGGGATTATCTACTACAATTACTATTTTCGAGCTAAACCCAGCAGGTGAAATTATTAGACAGCAGGCTCATAGTGTTCCAGGTTTCTGTTTCATTCACGATTTTGTCATTACTCCCAATTACTGCATCTTCTTTCAAAATCCTGTCACCTTTAATCCCATACCTTTCGCCTTGGGAATACGTGCGGCGGGAGAATGTATCAAATTTCAGCCAAATCAGCCAACTCAAATTATAATTATTCCTCGCTTCCCCAAAAAAGGGCAAGAAGAGATAAAATTTCTGGAAACTCAGTCTGGTTTTGTCTTCCACCACGTCAATGCTTTTGAGGTAGGAGACGAACTTTTGATTGACTCCATTTGTTACCAAAATTTGCCAGAAGTAGAACCCCAAAGCAATTTTCGACAAGTTGATTTTGAAGCGCTTTCACCTGGGGAACTTTGGCGATTTTATCTAAATCTAAAGGATGGAAAAGTCGGGCGGGAATTGATTGATAATCGCTGTTGTGAATTTCCCAGTATACATCCGGCCAATGTGGGACGCCCTTATCGATATTTATATATAGGTGCGGCTCATGCAGAAACTGGTAATGCTCCCTTACAAGCATTGTTGAAAATTGATTTAGAGTCTGGAGAAAGGCAATTTTGGAGTGCTGCACCGCGTGGTTTTGTCGGTGAACCGATTTTTGTCCCGCGCCCAGGTTCCGAAAAGGAAGATGATGGTTGGGTATTAGCTTTGGTTTATGATGCTGCCCATCACCGCTCAGATTTGGTAATTTTAGATGCCAGTGATTTCTCTAAAGGAGTAATCGCTTGCCTACATCTCAAACATCATATCCCCTACGGTTTACATGGGAGCTTTACTTCTGAGGTTTTTGGGGAAATTTGATTTCCTATTTGGGTAAAACCATTTTTTCACTGGCAATGATATGCAAATCAATATTTTTGAGCAAGCGGACTAATTTTTGCGTCAAAGATCCTTTGAGGAGCATTTGCCAGCGCGATCGCTGACTCTCTCCGATTACAATTTGGGTAATCCGATATTTCTCGGCGATTTCAGCAATCGCATTAGCTACGTTAATGTTGGTAACATGAATAAAAGTACCTTCAAATTCTTTACAGAGTTTCTCACAAGTATAGATGTGTAAGCTTTCCTCTTTGGTGAGAAAGCGTTCTGGATTGGCGACAAATAAGCCATAAAGCGGCGCATTCATGTAGTTAGCCAGCCTCGCACCCCGGCGTAACAACTGCACTGAGTTGGGATAAGTGGATATACATACCAAAACCCGCTCGTGAATATTACAGGATTGCCCATTGGGGATAGTAGCGATCGCATTTCCTTCTACGTTGTCTGCTACTTCGCGCAAAGCCAATTCCCGCAAGGCAATCAGGTTACGGCGTTGGAAAAAATTATCGAGGGATTGTTGGATTTTTTCCGGTGCGTAAATCTTCCCTTCTAATAACCGTTCTTGCAGGGTTTCCGGTGTTACATCCACTACCACTATTTCATCTGCGTCATCCAGAATCTTGTCAGGAACACGCTCACGGACTACTACACCTGTAATTCTGGCTACTAAATCATTGAGACTTTCCAAATGTTGGACATTCATTGTGGAGTAGACATCAATACCTGCTGCTAAAACTATTTCTACATCTTCGTAGCGTTTTTCGCGTGGGGAACCAGGGACATTGGTATGGGCAAGTTCATCGATTAAGACTAATTGGGGCGAGCGCTTTAAAATAGCATCTGTATCCATATCCGTTAGTGTCAACTCACCGCTAGGATATTGCTTACGGGGTAAAATCTCCAGTGCCTCTGCCTTCTCAGATGTATCCTTGCGTCCGTGGGTTTCTAAAAGCCCAACGATGACATCAATTCCTTCGTGTTTTAGCGCGTGTCCCTCTTCCAGCATCCGGTATGTTTTGCCTACTCCTGGAGCCATGCCAATAAATATTTTATGTTTGCCCCGCCGTCGTCCCGGATAAAGCGAGTAACTTCCAGAATTTAAAAGACTGCCAGCCGAACCTGCGTTACTTTTATCTGACATTAGACCTCTTGCATGAATATTTTAAAACAATAATCTTACGGTTCACGTAGAGGCGTAGAGAGTAAAGAAAAAGTTATCTATTTATTCCTAACTCCTAACTGCTAACTGCTAACTGCTAACTGCTAACTCCTAACTCCTAACTCCCCACTCCCCACTCCCCACTCCCCACTCCCCACTCCCCACTCCTAACTCTTAACTCCCCACTCCCCACTCCCCACTTACTGATTTTGCTGACGATTAAAATCTTGCAAGTCAAGAGCATAATTCAATCGAAGAACATTGACTCCCGGCTCGCCAAAAATCCATAAAAATCTGCCATCAGTATACCTATTAATTAAACGTAGGATCTCCTCTTCTTTTACTTTCCGCGTACTAGCAACCCGCGTCAATTGCTGCCGTGCTGCTTTGAAGGAAATATGCGGATCTAAACCAGAGCCTGAGGTATAAATCATATCAGCGATAGGTTGAAGATTTTCGTCTCGCAATTCATTTGCCTGTTCTAGAATCCGGTTTAGTAGTTCTGGATTGCTAGCAGCGAGATTGCTGGCTCCAGAGATGCCAGTTGGCTTGGCTTTTTTGCCTTGGCTATATCTAACAGTACTGGGACGAGGATGGAAATATTGCTCAGATGTGAACAACTGACCAATCAAAGCCGAACCAATTGGTTGATTATTTAGATTCAACATAATGCTGCCATTGGCTTGATAGGGCAAAAAAACTTGACCCACTACAAGGATTATCAAAGGATAGATGATTGCAGTCAACAACCAAAGCATTAGAGTTATGAAAATTGCTCTGATAGTTTCTCGAATAATAGCCATAAAATTTTTCCAATTGCTGCTAATATTTTATCGAAACAGAATTCAGGAGTCAGTCGTCAGAATAATGCCTCCGGCACTATTACGAACAGCATGAATTATGACCGAAAAAGCGGATGAATAAGTGGTTTTAAGACTCCCACAAAACAAGAAAATTTGGTGGTGCAACAATTCAGTGGTGGCTCTAAATGCCCCATTGATGGTTACTGAGCGACTTGCCTTGAGCCTGTCCTGCGCGTAGCCGAAGCCAAAGGGCAAAGTTAAAAGGAGCCGAAGTATTAAGTAGGTAGGCAAGATAAAACCAAACTATGTAACAAAAAGTAAAATCTCTGTATTTGGCTTGTAGTTGCGCCCTCTTGCGCTAAAGCGCAACTACGAACCAGTGATGATTATTTGCGCCCACTTACTTAATTCTGACTCCTGAATGGTGACATCTGAATTCTTCTTCAATTTTTACTGTCTTTAACAAAGTTTGGGGGTTTAGGGACTTCCAAGAAATAAATTATTCCAATAAACAAACGAACCTTATTAGACACAGAGAACGCAGAGAGAAGAAATAGAGAGAGTTTTTGCGTCAGTTTTGGAACATTTTTTTATTTGTCAGTCCCTTAAGTCCCTAGCAATACAGGCAGCACGAATTGAACGCCTAATTAAAATCCCCGTCACTTTCACGTAATTGCGAACGCACAAAGCTTGCCTCCGGCAAGTGGGCGAAAAAGCGAATTGGTTTAAGCCAAGCCGATAATTGTAATCAGTAAATCTATCAATTTAATGGCGATAAATGGCGCAATCACCCCACCTAAGCCATAAATTAACATATTGCGTTGCAGTAGCTGATTAGCTGTCAGCGGCCTAAACCGTACACCCTTCAATGCCAACGGAATAAAAACGGGAATAATCAAAGCATTATAAATCAGTGCTGATAGAACAGCAGAATTAGGGCTAGTCAAATTCATAATATTCAAGCTTTGCAAATTAGCAGCGACAAATATCACTGGGATAATCGCAAAGTATTTAGCAATATCATTAGCGATAGAAAATGTGGTCAATGCCCCGCGAGTAATCAACAATTGTTTGCCAATGCTAATGATATCGATTAATTTTGTGGGATCGGAGTCCAAATCTACCATGTTGGCGGCTTCTTTTGCAGCTTGCGTCCCTGTATTCATGGCAACGCTGATGTTAGCTTGGGCTAATGCGGGAGCATCGTTAGTTCCATCTCCTGTCATGGCAACTAGTTTACCTGCTGCTTGTTCCTTCTTAATTACGTTGATTTTGTCTTCTGGTGTGGCTTCGGCGATGAAGTCATCAACTCCAGCTTCTTTGGCAATGACAGAAGTTGTAATCCGGTTATCTCCAGTTAGGATGATGGTATGCACTCCTATCCGTCGCAGTGCAAGAAAGCGATCGCGGATACCAGGTTTAACTATATCTTTAAGATAAATAACCCCATAGATTTCGTTATCTAGGCTGACTGCTAGGGGTGTACCTCCCAGCCGAGAAACTCGTTCGTAGGTAGCATCCAATTCTGGTGTATCGCGTCCGTTGCGGGAATGGGCAAATCCTTTGATGGCTTCTACTGCTCCCTTCCTGGCCTCATACCCACCAGGCAAGTTTGTACCACTCATGCGTGTTTTAGCAGAAAAATCAACTGCTTCTGCCTGGTTGAAGTCGAAATCAAACCTTGCGCCTAACTTTTCTGCCAGTCGCACAATAGATTTACCTTCTGGTGTATTATCAAAGACACTAGCCGCCCAGGCAACATTAGCAATTTCTGACATTGAATGACCGTTGATCGGAATAAATTCTTCCGCCAAACGGTTACCGAGGGTTATTGTACCTGTTTTGTCAAGAACTAAAGTGTTGACATCTCCACAAGTTTCGACTGCTCGTCCTGAAGTGGCAATGACGTTAAATTGGGCAACTCGATCCATCCCAGCAATGCCGATGGTACTTAGTAAGCCGCCAATGGTTGTAGGAATTAATGCTACTAATAGGGCAATTAAAATTGGTACGCTAACTGGACTGTTGACATAGTAAGCAAGTGCGGGCAGAGTTACCGCGACTAACAAAAAGACTAAGCTGAGAACTGCCAGCAATACTGTCAGGGCAATTTCATTCGGTGTTTTGCTGCGTTCTGCCCCTTCTACCAAGGCAATCATCCGGTCAATAAAGCCTTTACCTGGGTCATTAGTGATGAGGATAATTAGCTCATCTGAGATAATCCGCGTCCCACCAGTGACGGAACTGGCAACGTCGGAACCTGATTCTTTTAATACTGGTGCGGATTCTCCAGTAATTGCCGATTCATCCACTGAGGCGACACCCATGATTACCTCGCCATCGGCGGGAATAATATCGCCAGCAATAACGTAGATAGTATCGCCCTGTTTAAGGCTGGTGGATGAAACTTCACCAATTGTGCCATCGGCAGCAAGTTTTTTCGCGATCGTTTCTGATCTCGTCGATCGCAAGACATCGGCTTGGGCTTTACCCCGCCCCTGTGCAATTGCTTCGGCAAAATTGGCAAACCAAACTGTAAAGAATAAAATCCCCGATAACAAGCCGTTGAAAACTTGCGGGTTCTTTTGGAGGGCTGGCCCAAATAGGTTGGGATCAATTGTTAGCAATAAAATGATGATTGTTGCCACCCAAACCACAAACATCACTGGATTTTTGATTGCATACTTAGGGTTGAGCTTGACAAAAGCATCTTTAATTGCCCTTAAGTACAGCCACTTATTAATTGTCCTGGCCTTTTTACGTGCTTGGCGGCGATCGCCAGAACGAGGATTTGGCCGTCTAGCTTTAAAGTTAGTTGCCACTTGATTTATGAATAAAGTTAGAAGTTAGGAGTTAGAAGTTAGGAGTTAAACCAAATCTTAGTTGAGAACCGTAGTTTTCACCCTCTCCCTAAATCCCTCTCCCTCTCTCTGGGAGAGGGAGTTTGAAATTCTGGCTCCCCGAATCCCAGAGAGAGGGATTCGGGGTTGGGGGATGAGGGCAAATCCTTTTCATCATGGAAGAACTATAGGTTTCAAGATAGACGTGGTTTAGTAACTAGCTCCTATCTGTAGAGTGCGTTACTAACACACTCTACAGATGAAGGTGCGTTACGCGATCGCTAACACACCCTACGAAACCGACAAAACCGGATAATTTATTTTGAGTATTCTCTTAATATTCCAAACTTATAACTCATAACTCATAACTCAGAACTTTTCTAACTGCCAGATGCTAGTTTCATCCCCTCAGCTATGGGGCCTAAAGCCAGAACGGGAAAGAAAGTCAACACTCCCAAAAGCAATGTCACTCCAGCAGTGATACCAGTAAATACTAAAGAATCCGTTCTTAGAGTACCAGGGGTTTCAAGAACTGGTTGTTTGCCAGACATGCCGTCAGCTAACAAGAGGATGGCAATTATCGGAATGTATCGTCCTCCGATTAAGCTAACTATTGTACTCAAGTTCCACCACAAGGTGTTATCCTTCAACCCTTCTAAGCCAGAGCCATTATTTGCTGCTGCTGAGGCGTATTCATAAACTACTTGAGAAATACCATGATAGCCAGCGTTGCTAATTCCAGATAGGGAAATGGGATAAGCCAAGGCGATCGCACTGGGAATCAAAATTAGAATTGGGTGAATCAACAGCACGACGCTGGCAAGGACGATTTCTCGCTTTTCAATTTTGCGTCCTAAAAACTCTGGGGTGCGCCCTGCTAGTAGTCCGGTTAGGAACACTGTGAGAATTAAGTAAATAAATAGGTAAGCTGTTCCAGTTCCCTGGCCACCCCAGATAACCTGAATAAACAAGTTGAAGAGAGTCGAAAATATTCCTTGCGGCATTAAAGAATCGTGCATCCCATTCACAGCACCAGACATAGTAGCGGTAGTCATCACTGCCCAAAATGCCGTTTGTGTCGAGCCAAATCGAACTTCTTTACCCTCTAAATTAGGTTGTTCAAATCCAAAGGCGTTATTAACAAGGGGATTACCTTGCAGTTCTCCCACGGCTGTTACTCCCACCATAACTACAAAAATCACAAACACCATCCAGAAAAGTAGCCAAGCTTGCTTGATGTTGTTGGCAAATATACCGTAAGTGTAAATCAAGGCTGCTGGTATAGAAATCATGGCGATCATTTCTATCAAGTTAGAAGCACCATTGGGATTTTCAAAAGGATGGGCTGAGTTGACGTCAAAAAAGCCTCCGCCGTTGTCGCCCAAAAGTTTGATCATTTCAAAGGATGCCACCGGGCCTCTGGCAATATATTGGGTTCCACCTTCTAAGGTTCTCAGATTCACAGTCTCTTTTAATGTTTGTGGTACACCTGTTACAAGTAAGGCGATCGCTCCAATAATCGAAATCGGCAGCAATATTCGCGTAATTCCACGCACAAGATCGACGTAAAAGTTACCCATTTTTTTCCCCGTCAAGCCGCGAATAAAGGCAATTCCCACGGCTAACCCAGTGGCTGCGGAGGTGAACATTAAAAAGCCTAAAGCCGCTACCTGGCTAAAATAACTTAAGGTTGTCTCACCAGCATAGTGTTGCTGGTCGGTATTGGTCACAAAGGAAATGGTTGTGTGCAGTAATACATCCCATTTTGTAGCACCGAAGCCGTTAGGATTCCAGGGCAAGAGTCTCTGAAAATATATCAGTAAATAGACTGAAATACCCATAAGCAGGTTGCTGCAAATTAGAGCCTGGATATACTGCCAACCCGTCATATCATCTTTTCTGCGGACACCCGCTAATACGAACATACTTCGTTCTATCGGGTTCATTAAAAAATCAAGTAGTGTTCTTTCTCCCAAAAAGACACGCGCTATGTATCTACCGAGTAACGGAGTGATTGCTATGACAATACACAGCGTTAAGCCAATTTGCAAAAAACCTTGTCCCATATATTTCGCGCTCAATTAAATTTAAGTGCTAGCCAATTCTTAGAAATAACAGATTAACTGTTGGGGTATTTGATTTATAGGGATTTGCTGATATCTCATGTCACCGTCATTTTTAAATCTATATTTAGTATTTTCAGTTATTATTATCCAGATACTTATTAAACTTATTGTTAAAGATATTTTATTTTTTTATTCTTAATTCATCTATAGTAATCCGATTTGATTTTGAGCAAAATTAGGTATTGATAGGGTGCGTTACGCGAAATCTTAACGCACCAAACCCTTAAGAATGATGCCGTACTCTCGCAGCTATACACCCTACTAGTTAGGATTATTTGTTTATACAATAGATTATCAAAGTTTGCTACTTTCAAAGAATATAAATATCCCAGAGAATTTTATGAAAGGGATTACGGTTTGGGAAGGTTGTGGTAAATACTCCACCCATTAAGGATAACTACTTAGTACCGCAAGGCGGAAGTCAGCCCCAACCCTTGGGGACGCACTCGCTAACGCGGAAGTCAAAAGTCAAAAGTCAAAAGTCAAAAATTTACCAAGCCCATAAATAAATTTACTTGCTCTGTACCTTTTTATTTCTGGTCAACAAGAGGAAAAGGGGCATTGGGAATTGGTCAATAATCAATAGTTATTCTTCCCCTGCCTCCCCTGCTTCCCCTGCCTCCCCTGCCTCCCCTGCCTCCCCTGCCTCCCCTGCTCCCTCATGTCCTTTTTGCATCTGAACAATCAGAATTATCGGGTTAATGGTCAAGTTAACATTTGCAGATATAGATTGCTGATAAATCATAATCGCTGAATTAAATAATTGTAAAGATTGTAGGATAACGATTTTTTAGTAAATCAGAAATGAAGATATTAAATCGATTAGTGGCTATGAAAGAAGCTATAAACGAGCGTGGGGAGACTTATGGGCTAATAGCCCTCGCCTTTGCGATCGTGATAGTCTTGGAATATTTAACACCACCTGAGTACGTATTTGGCTACCTCTACACAGGGACAATTTTGTTAGCAGATTCACGATTGAATCGGGGTGCTGTATTGGGGATCACTCTTGCAGCTACAGGCTTAACATTATTGAATTTGTTTATTCCCGGAAGAGAAATGGTTCATCTCCCAACATTGGCAAATAGGTTGATTGCAGTATTAGCATTGGTGGTAACGGGTTGGTTAAGCGATCGCAACCACCGAAATGAAGAAGCGATCGCTTATACTCAAGCACAATTACGCTCCCAAGAACAACTAGCTACCATGCGCGAAGATTTTGTTTCTACCCTAACGCATGATTTGAAAACACCCTTATTAGGAGCAATTGAAACGCTGAAATATTTGCAAAATGAGCAATTTGGTGAAATCACGCCAATGCAAGCAAAAGTCTTACAAACAATGGCTCGTAGTCATCGCAGTACATTGCAATTAGTCCAAACGCTTTTAGATGTATACCGCAATGATGCCGAAGGGTTGAAACTACAGTTATCACCTGTTAATTTGGCAACTGTGGCAGAGGAGGTAATCGCCACCTTGACTGAACTAGCCAAAACACGTCAGGTTTATATTTCTCTCCACTATGGCGAATCAGATTTTCGCAGCTTTCTTTGGGTAAACGGCGATCCTTTGCAACTGGGGCGCGTCTTCACCAATCTCTTGAGTAATGGCATAAACCATACCCCTCGTGGCGGTAAAGTAGAAGTAGTGCTTGAAAGTTATTCTAGCGATCAAGTAGTAAAAATACTCGATACTGGTTCCGGCATTACCGAAGAAGAGTTACCCCACTTGTTTGAAAGGTTTTATCAAGGACATAGCGATCGCCACGTCTCAGGATCTGGACTAGGGCTTTATTTGACCAGGCAAATTATTACCGCTCATGGGGGTACAATTTGGGCAGAGAATCGCTCACCACGAGGCGCACTGTTTGGTTTCCGCCTCCCTGCTTGTCCACCACCGGGGAGATGAGGAGGGGCAGGGGAGGCAGGGGAGAATAATAACTCCTAACTCCTGACCAATGACCAATGACTAATAATAAATGACCAATGACCAATGACCAATGACTAATAATAAATGACGAAAATCTTACTTGTTGAAGATGATGAATTGTTTCGGCTTGGTCTGCGGATGCGGTTGCAACAAGAAACCACTTTGGAGATTGTCGCAGAGGCAGAAGATGGGGAACAAGCTGTAGAATTAGCAAATCACTATCCCCTGGATTTGGTGTTGCTGGATATAGGTTTACCGGGAATTGGCGGGATTGAGGCTTGTCGCCAAATCAAGCAGAAGCACCAAAGTTTACCAATTCTTGTTTTAACCTCTCGTTCTGAAAAACCCCTTATTTCCCGGTTAATTGCCGCCGGGGCGCAAGGTTACTGTCTCAAAGGTATTCCGGCTGAGTCTCTGATATTAGCAGTGCGATCGGTTGCAGCAGGGGCTTCTTGGTGGGATCAAACGGCAACAACAGAAATTAGAGCAGCTTTTGAGGGCAATTCTACTATGGTGCTGCCTGCAAAAACTGAGGAATCCCTAGAAAATCCCCTAACCAAGCGAGAACAAGAAATTTTGGCACTCGTAGCAACTGGGAAAAGCAATCAAGAAATTGCTGAAATTCTCTACATTGCCCCTGGTACAGTGCGAGTTCATGTCCATACTATTTTACAGAAACTAGAAGTACGCGATCGCACTCAAGCCGCAGTTTTAGCGATCCAAAAAGGATTAGTAGCACCAGAATTGTTAATTAAGTAGATTAAAATTCAAACTTAAAAATTCAATCTTAAAAAATTAAACTTGTTTCGTCCGACTTTGTAAAGCTGATGAAATGGCAAATCTGACTATTCAGCAGTTA
This sequence comes from Nostoc sp., assembly GCF_036917635.1. Classification (GTDB taxonomy): domain Bacteria; phylum Cyanobacteriota; class Cyanobacteriia; order Cyanobacteriales; family Nostocaceae; genus Nostoc. Next base: position 18,532 of record NZ_JBALCW010000065.1, on the reverse strand, counting down.
AGCAAAGTCTTGCTCTTTTAACTGGAATTCATGCATCAACTTTGAAACAAGATTATTTGATTATTTATACTATTTCACTTTAATAATGATACAAATACGCCAGTAGGGCATGGCAATGCCATGCCCCTACAAGAAACCCTGCCTCTTTTTCAATCTTTTAGCCCAAGAAAATCACATAATATTTAATGGGTCTACATCTATTGTCAAACTCACAGATGAAGGACAAAGCGATCGCACTTCTTCCCAATCTGGCAATTGTGGCAATGCATCGGGGGCAAATTTAATCAATATCTGCCAGCGATAACGATTAGCTACCCGCAAAATACTTGCTGGTGCTGGGCCTAATATCTCAAATTCTTCTTCTGTACTCAAGGTTGTAGCAATTATTTGCGCGGTGTTTTGCACCTGAATGGGATCGAGACTACTTAAGCGCAATAAAATTAACCGCCCGTAAGGGGGATAATTTAGCGCTAGACGTTGTTCTAATTCAGCTTGAGAGAAAGAGTGATAATCGTGCGATCGCACTGCTGCAATTACTTGATGTTCTGTAGTATAAGTTTGTATAATCACCCTCCCCGGATCATCGCCTCTACCAGCACGTCCAGCGACTTGAGTCAAGGTTTGAAATGCCCGTTCACTGGCGCGATAATCTGATAAATTTAGCAATCCATCGGCGGCGACAACGCCCACAAGTGTCACTTGTGGTAAATCCAATCCTTTGGTGAGCATTTGCGTACCGACTAATAAATGCGCTTCGCCGTTGGCAAACTGGGTGAGTAGGGTACGGTGTGAGCCTTTGTTGCGGGTGCTATCACTATCAAAACGAATATATTTTAAGTCCCGGAATTGTCGTTCTAGTTCCTGTGTTACTCGCTGAGTACCGCTACCGAAAAATTTTAAGTAAGGGGAACTACAATCGGGGCAGAATTTGGGGTGCGATCGCGCATAATTACAATAATGGCAGCGCAATAATTCCGGCGCTTTTTCTTCGGTGTGGTGATAGGCTAACGACACGTCACAGTAGGGACATTCCAACACATATCCACAACTGCGGCAAGATACAAAAGTACTGTGTCCCCGCCGATGGATAAATAAAATTCCCTGTTGTTTTCTCTCTTGCAACTCTTGCAAAGCTTCTTGCAGCGATCTACTAAATATAGAACGATTTCCCTGCTGCAACTCTTGCCGCATATCCACTATTTCCACGGGCGGTAAAGGGCGGGAGTTGATGCGTTCGGGCAAACTTAAGTAATAACTTCTACTTCCTGCCTTCTGATTTAGGAGTGATAAATTAAGATTTCTTTCTTGTCCCCCCTCTCTGCTTGCTGCGAGGGGGCTAGGGGGTGAGGTTCCGACACTTACCCAACTCTCCAACGAAGGCGTAGCGGAACCCAACACCAAGGGACAATTTTCTAACTCTGCTCGCCATTGGGCGACGGTACGGGCGTGGTAGGTGGGTATAGGTGAGTCTTGTTTAAAGCTGCTGTCGTGTTCTTCATCTAAAATAATTAAACCCAAGTTGGGCAAAGGGGCGAAAACTGCACTGCGCGTACCAATGACAACTTGAGGTTCTCCTGTGAACATTTGTCGCCAAGTGTCGTAACGTTCACCATCGGAGAGGGCGCTGTGATAGACGTTGACTTTATTACCAAAACGGGCGCGAAAACGATCGGTTAGCTGGGGTGTTAGTCCAATTTCTGGGACTAAAACAAGGGCGGATTTGCCGACTTTGAGCAGAGGTGCGATCGCTTGCAAATATACTTCGGTTTTTCCTGAACCTGTTACCCCATGCAATAAAACTTCAGCAAATGTATCTAGTGTCTGAATTGTTTCTAAGGCGCTAGCTTGAGCAACAGTTAAAGATTTAGCCCCATCGCCTGCTAATGCTGGCCCCTGTTCGGTTCGCAATACTTCCCGTTCTTCGATGACGATGTAACCTTTTTGTGCCAACGTCTTGAGGATGGAAGAACTAGCATTGCAAATTTGCAACAATTCATTTTGCCACAACTCTCCACCATGTCGCCGCAGCACTTCCAAAATCTCTCGTTGGCGAGTAGTTAAGTCGTGGTCAATTGTACCTGTAAGCGTGACTGCTTTTTGCAGTTTTGGTCGAGTTAGTCGTGGCGGTTCTAAATAGCTTTCTACTAAACCAAATCGCAGCAACTCCCGAATTCCCCGATAGGCAGATTTGACTTTTTGTTGGATGTAGACAAAACTGTAGTCCCCAGCCGATTGCGCTTGTAAAAGTTCCCAAACTTGCCGCGCAGTTGGAGTCAAAAAAGCTAAAGGATCGGGAGATCCCAGTAAATAACTACTTCCCCCTACCCCTCTGCCTCCAACAAGGCGGATACGACGCTGCGATCGCCCCAGCAACCCTGGTGGCAGAGCAACCCGGATCACTTGAATTAAAGGCGTATAGTAATATGCAGCGACTCGATTGAGTAATTCCCAATAAGCACTCGGGAAAAATCCAACGCTGACTATATCTTCTACTTCCCGGATTTTTTCTGGTGGTAAATCGACATTTGGTTGTGCCAGTAACCGAATTGCGATCGCTCCTAATTGTTGCGATCCAAATGGCACGCTCAAAATATCCCCTGGTTTTATTTCTAACTGGGCTGGCAATCGATAAGTAAATAGTCCTGTACTTCCTGGACAGTCTACCAGTACTTCAACCCACCTATTAAGAGTTCTACCTGACTGGTATGATTCACTAGCTTGGGCTACTAATAAAGGAGATAATTTTACGTCATTAATATACATAGTTTCTGACTTTATAGTTAGATATTTACCTGACATAGCTGGTCAAAAATAACCTAGCTAAATTAAGTCTATTTTTTTATTTTATTAGGCTTAAATTGTATTTCCCAATACTGTTATCCTTCATAATACTTGATAAGTTTCCTCTTATGTAATCTACTAGACAAATTCGTATCAACTATACATGCAATAAATATTTGGTACCCACTATACAAATAAAAGCATGTCAGCCGTTTATGCAACAGTTACTCTATCTACTAAATAGGGAGTAGCCTTTTTCCGCCTATCGATAGATATTCAACCCTTTCTGTATATGAGATGCTTTTATACAAATAAGAATATCTTGAAATTAAACTGCCATTATTATAATTTCTCTCATCTGGGGAACTTTAAATCGGGAATGGATAACTCCAGCACCAGGTTTGTAATTTATCCAGTGACTTCTAAAGGATAAACATTAAAAATATTTATAAAAATATATGAAAGTTTAAGATATTTGGATGGTTAGCTGAAATTTATATGTTTGTTAAGGTTGAGAAAGTTTGAGGGGGTTTGACATATTTGGTAATTCAGAAAAAAATGAAGAATATAATCTGTTGGTAGCCTGAGAAGAAAGTTTTGTTGGGTGCGAAGGCCAGTTTCGTTATAGGTTGTATCTAACTGTAACCCATAGGTGTTAGGTAGGTGCCAATTTTCATTCCTGAAGTTAAATTAGCATAAGCCTGTATTTCGCTATATAAACGGGTGCATTCGTCCCTTAGGGAAACTACCAAGCCTCAAACGATCAGCTGTAACTAAATTATGTACCAAACAAAGCAACAATCCCTAAAGGAAACTATGAATATTGTTGAATTAGGAGAAATGGAAATACTGGAGAATACTGCTGATATTGAAGAACCATTACTCGATATTTTAGAAGCAGTGGCAGATGAAGAGACTCCAATTATAGTAGAAAATCTGGAATCAGACGAACGCGACGGGGATGATATGGCTGCGGCTCGTCCATCGGGATACAATAAAACCGAGCATGATGATGCCGTCGGCGCATTTTTTAAAGAGATGGCGCGTTATCCGCTGCTAAAAGCTGATGAAGAGGTAGAGTTAGCGCGGCGAGTTAGGTTTCTAGAAGAAGTTAGGCAATTACAAGCAGCCTTAGAATTAAAACTAGGAAAGGAACCTAGCAAGGTAGAGGTGGCTTCCGAGCTAGAAATGACGGATAAGCAATTAGAAAATCGCTTGTATCAAGGTAGAGTAGCGAAACGCAAAATGATTCGCTCTAATTTGAGATTGGTAGTTTCTATTGCTAAACGATACCTAAATCGGGGAGTGCCTTTCCTGGATTTAATTCAAGAAGGAGCAATGGGTTTAAATCGTGCTACAGAAAAGTTTGATCCTGATAAAGGATATAAGTTTTCGACTTACGCCTATTGGTGGATTAGACAAGCGATTACCAGGGCTATAGCTAATGATGCGCGGACAATCCGGCTACCTATTCATATTGTTGAAAAGCTTAACAAGCTGAAAAAAGCACAACGAGAACTCAAGCAAAAACTTTGTCGCAATCCTACTGAAGGAGAAATGGCAGAAACTTTAGAAATTAGTGTACAACAACTACGTCAGCTACAGCAGCTACGTCGTCAAGCACTTTCTCTCAACCACCGCGTCGGTAAAGAAGAAGACACGGAATTGATGGATTTACTAGAAGATGAAGATAACCTGTCTCCAGAAGCAAAAATGAATGAAAACATGATGCGTCAGGAGATTTGGGAAGTCTTGGGTGATGTGTTAACTCCACGAGAAAAAGATGTAATTTCTCTACGCTATGGTTTGACAACCAGCGAACCCTGTACCTTAGAAGAAGTTGGCAACATGTTCAATCTTTCTCGTGAGCGAGTGCGACAAATTCAAAGCAAAGCCATGCGAAAATTGCGCCGTCCCCACATAGCCAAACGTTTAAAAGGTTGGTTGATTTAATTACATCTACGAAGATAGATTAGCTTCATTAACGAACATGGATCAAATAAAGTGCAAAACTTTAAATCTAGGATGGTGCGTTACGCTACGCGATAATGCACCCTACTAGATTTTAGGTGCGTTAGGACAAATGCCTGTAACACATCTTACAAAACTTGCTCTTTATTAAATCCACATGCGTAAGGAATGAAGGCGAGCTTGGCTCTCGCAAATTGCAAAAACAGGGCGTTTTGTACCTTTTTTCGGCTTTTCTTTAGCCATTAGTCAAAAAAAATTGCCCAGTTACCTATAGACTATGAACTATGAACTATAGAGTATAGACTAATGACTTCGCATAGCAATTTGATTGTGCGTTTTGCTGAACCAAATGATTACAGCGTACTGTTTAAATTAATTCAGGGGCTGGCTGAGTATGCAAAATTATCTCACGCTGTCACCGGCAATGCTCTGGAACTTAAAGAGCATTTATTTGGTTCACACAAATATATAGAAGCGATTTTAGCAGAATCTGCGGGTCAAGCTGTTGGTTTTGCCCTATTTTTTCATAATTATTCAACATTTCTGACTAAGCCAGGAATTTATCTGGAAGACTTATTTGTTTTACCAGAATATCGCAGGCAAGGTATTGGTAAAGCTCTCCTGACTAAATTAGCTCAGATAACTGTAGAACGTGATTGTGGGCGCTTAGAGTGGAGTGTGCTGGATTGGAACGAATCAGCCCAAGAATTCTACCGTAGTATGGGAGCTTCTATATTAGATGATTGGCGAATTTGTCGTGTTACAGGCGATATGCTTACTCAGTTAGGGGCTGTTAAAAGAATTCACAATTGATAAATTGATAATGACGCTCTTACCTAAGGGACTTCCAGGAAATAAATTATCCAATCTTGTGGGGTGGGCAACTTGCCCGCCTTTGACTATGGGCGGGCGAGACGCCCACCCCACAATAAATAGTTGTATATTTTTTTATTTGGAAGTCCCTAAGTTCGTAGTAAGGACTTTAGTCCTTATTTTCTAATACCAATTTTCAGTAAGTTTGCACTTAATAATTACCCCTTCTCACTTAGCGTACTTGGCGTTAGCCTGTGTTTTGGTGCTGTGCGTCTACATTTAATAAATATTACTTGCATCTTTAGAGAGAATTGGTATAAGCACGCTTTGTACTTACTACAAACTCTGAAGATTCAAAATTCAAAAACTTGATAGCGAAGTTTGACAGCTTGTCATTTGACTATAGCAGCGCCTCAACTGACAATTATGGAGGATATCGCAGCGAATAAGCTGTTATTGGAGAGAGAGAGAGAACACGAAATGAAAAAAATTATTACAGTGATGCTGTTAGGCATAGCAATCTTCACCTTTGCCTTCAGCAGTCAAGCTTTGGCAGCAGATGCTGTTAGTGGAGCTAAAGTATTTAGTGCTAATTGTGCCTCTTGTCATGCGGGAGGTAAAAATCTGGTTCAAGCTCCGAAGAACCTGAAGAAGGATGCTTTAGAAAAGTATGATATGTACTCAGCAGAGGCGATTATCGCCCAAGTTACAAAAGGTAAAAATGCCATGCCTGCTTTCGGTAGTCGTTTAAAAGCTAACCAGATTGAAGATGTAACTGCTTATGTACTTTCACAAGCAGATAAGGACTGGAAGTAGACTAAAATCTAACTTCAATAATTAACAATTTGCGGGGCTTTTTGTCCCGCTAATTTTAAGGTTGCCGAAATTGTCAAATAGGATGCTGATACCAATTTTGAATTTTAAAACTTAAAATTTACTTTTAATCTAAAATATAAAATTTAGATGAGAGCCAAAATTGAAAATCAAATACTTTTTATCCACCACGAAGATTTACCAGAGTTTAAGAAGGGTGGTTCGGTGGTGAGAAACTCTTATTTCTGGGGGCTACGTTCAATTGCTGGTAAAGCTTCGCGTTATCGGGATTGGGAATACGAACCGGAGGTTTGGCTAGCGCTTTCACGAATGCTTTTGTCGTTCGCTGAATCTGGATATTTGGGTCTTAGAGAAACTTTGCTGGAGTTTCCTTTATCTCAAGGGGAAATTCCTAATTTGCTGCGAGATGTATCCACTTTTGAGTAGAGTTGCTGCCGTGAGTATAGCAGGGGACTGGGGACTGGGGACTGCGCTCAGTGCATCGCTGGGGACTGGGTTGAAAGTCTGTTTGTATATAGGTTTAATCATCAGTTAATGTCCTAACCTTCTTGTCCGTTGCTATATCAAAAAATATGTAAAATATGCGCGATGCAGATAAGTGTTTCAGATGGAAGCTTGATACTTCATAAATAGTACAAAAGCTTTCAATAAATTCTTTCGTAATACAGCATTTGCTTGTTGAGCGATCGCATCTCTTGCTGTAATTAATATTACATTACCAAAATAATGCTTGAACTCATCAGGCACTCAAATGAGGTTCAATCCGTCACAATTAGCCATTATGGCCAAACTTTGGTTAACAGTAGTGCTGAAGTAAGGGTAGTTGTGAGAAGACAATTAAAATGCACCAGTTAGTGGAGGAGAACAACGTGAAAGTAGCGATTATTGCTAAAACATTACTTACATCTATATGTTTGTTAGGTTTATTTACCCCAAGTCAAGCATCGGCTCAACTTATACCGCAACCTTGGGTTTCAGTCGGTGGAAAAGATGGTGATGTAACTTATGCTGTAGGAGCTAGGGCTTTAAATTTTGGGGTTGAGCTAGGAACTGGTCCTGATGGTGCTACTGGAGTAGATGTTTTAAAATTTATCAGTTTACCTGTAATTTCACCTTATGTAGGAGTTGGACTTTATTCAGAAGATAAAGGTGTTGCAGTTTCAGGTGGGGTTCAGGTAAGTGCTACTAATAACGTTTTTGTTGGTGCTGGTTACAATTCTATTCGTGGGTTTAATGGGCAACTAGGAATAAGATTTTAACAGTAATCAGTTTAAAAGGTGAAGCGGCAGGGGTAATTCAAGATGCCCGTAATTTCCAGCAGATGCTTAATCGATTGCAACAGCTTAAAAAGGAGCTAAACCAACTGAAACTAGAAAGCTTGCAAAAGGAAATTTAAAAGGGTATTGATTGTTATGCCGCGATCGCTTTACATTAAATCTGCTGTTTGCCAACCCAACTAACTCGCTTCTGAACACCAAAGCCATCTTGAATGGTATGGTCGGGGTAGGAATTTACTCGTGACTGAATCACAATCCAGCACAAATCCTCAGCATTGGAAGTATTTCGCATACAGCGTTCTCCGTCAGGATCTACTCGCACAACGGTTCCTTCACCTACAGGAAACACACAATCATCGACTTGAAACTCTCCTTTCCCCTGAACAAAGATATAAATTTCCTCATTTAAACGATGCTTGTGATAGAAAGGCAGGGATGTCTTAGCGGGAAGGTTGTTAAACGAAATTTCGGTGCTTGAGAGATCAAGAATCTGCTTCAAAAATATCTTTCCCTCTAACTTTATAGGGGCTTCTGGAGTCTCAAAGATAAACTGCCGCAATTGAGAAAATAGTCCCAAATCAGCCACAGCAAAGTTTTGCCCAGTTCTAGCAGTTGGTGCGACTTGAGCCACGATCACCTCATTCAATTTTTAAGTTGCAAACTGCAAGTTAGTATAATGGATATTACTTGTAAAATGCAAGTAACCTGCAAATTTAGTTTTGCCAATGACCCAACCTCGCCGTTCACCCTGTCCAATCGCTTGTTCGCTTGATTTAATCGGCGATCGTTGGACACTTCTGGTTATTCGAGACATGATGTTCTTTGGAAAACAACGTTTTGAAGAGTTTTTAGAATCCCCTGAAGGAATTTCAAGCAATATTCTGGCAAATCGCCTTAAGTCTCTCGAAGAGATGGGCTTGGTGGAGAAACAGCCATACAGCAACCATTCTCGTCGAATGAACTATCAATTAACAGAACGAGGAAAAAGTCTTCGCTCTGTACTAAAAGTGATGACTGCTTGGGGACTAAAGCATATTTCTGACACAAAGATTCCCGATGATGAGCAGTCTAGCAGTTTACACTGATTTTCGTTTTTGTTGGTGCTGGTTACAATTCTATTCGTGGGTTTAACGGGCAACTGGGAATAAGGGACTTCGAACTAAAAAAATATCCCATCGCTTTGGTAAGCAGGGGGAGCAGGGGGAGCAGGGGGAGCAGGGGAGCAGGGGCAGCAGGGGCAGCAGGGGCAGCAGGGGCAGCAGGGGCAGCAGGGGCAGCAGGGGGAGGAAGAATCTAATGATCATCTTTGCTCCAAAATTGAATAATTTAATTTCTGGAAGTCCCTAAGATTTTAATAGTTACCAGTTAAAGGACTTCCAAGTGATAAAATATTCAATTATTTATTGTCGGGTAGGCATCTCGCCCGCTATATCAACTGGGCGGGCTTTTGGGCCTACCCCACAAGATTAGAATTCAGCTATTCTGAATACAGGAGTAAAACACGCTTTATACCTGGGTAACAGACGAATCGTTGTGTATCTGACTTTCCTTGAAATCTGCTGTATTTATTTTTAGCTTTTATACAAAGCACTCTGTTGCTTTTTGCACTTGGTGGCTGAAACACCAATGAAACCAATGAAAGTCATTAGACCTAAGACAGAGGTTGGTTCAGGAACGGATTGGATTCCAAAACTATCATCAGAGTATGTGCGGAATGTGTAATCATAACGTGGGAATGATTGAAACCCTCTGTTTGCATAGACTTGGCCATTTGGATAAGGATTGTTAGTATCACCAGCGATCGCTAGATCACTGGGCGACTGAAATATGAGGTATAAAGTCTTATTTGGTGTAACAACTACGGGGTTCCAAAATACTTCTGTCCATGCATTGGGAACCTGTCCGAGTGCTATACCACTTGCTAAAACCTTTCCTTGAGCATTCCACAAGGATATTTTAATGTCACCAACTGTTCCAACACCCTTTGTAAGTTTTATGCCAGCACCTGCAACATTATTCGCTGTTGGTTTGAATGATTGGGCTAAGTCTGACTGCGAAAAATATGCCATCTTTGCATTAATGCTAGGCTGTTCTTGATCGATAAACAGTGCAGCATTTGCCGACTTAGCTTCTAACCCAATAAAAGCAGCTGCTACTGCCGCTCCAATAGCAGCAGTTGACAATTTTTTTACACTTTTCAAACTTAGTACCATTGTTTTTACTTTTAAAGACAATTTTTTGTCTTTTCGGTTATGTTTCAGTATGTATATTAATATATACATGTAATCTTTAAAAAACTATTGTAGTGAATTTACATAAATTTTATGAAAAAAGCTATTAGTATAGAAAACTTTGAGGATTAAAATTGATATGTGACAACGGTTACAAAGATATTTATAACGTTTATAAAAACTATTTTTATATTTAAAGGAATAATGAAGTATATTATGATTTGGTTAAAAAATTAAAGATACAGGGAACAAAAAATATATAAGTATTTAGTCCGGAGGAATAACTGAAGTTGACATTAGTTCTCTGACATGCTCTGCGGAATCTTGTTGTAATGCTGATGCCACGATCGCTTCACTTTCAACTATACAAAACCTAGCGATCGCCTGTTTGACTCTAGGTATACTTTGAGGATTCAGGCTCAATTCATCCAGCCCTAAACCTAATAAAATTGGTGTTGCTAAAGTATCTGCTGCCAATTCTCCACATAATCCTACCGAAATCCCCGCCGCATGGGCAGCTTGGATAGTTTGCTGCACCATTCGCAACACGGCTGGATGTAGCGCATCAACTAAATTTGCGACGCGGGGATTAGTGCGATCGCTAGCCATGATGTACTGACTCAGGTCGTTAGTCCCTATACTAAAGAAGTCTACTTCAGCAGCTAACTGATCTGCGATCGCAACTGCTGCCGGTACCTCTACCATAATTCCTACTTTCATCGCTGCATCAAAAGAAATACCAGCTTGATTTAATTCAGCCTGCACTTCAGCTAAAATTACTTTAGTTGCACGTACCTCAGTTACACTGGCAATCATTGGCAAGATGATCTTAATTTGGTGTCCGACACTGGCTCTCAAAATTGCCCGTAACTGAGTTTTGAACAAATCTAGATTAGCTAAACAGAAACGAATTCCCCGCCAACCTAAGAAAGGGTTTGCTTCTGGTAAACCTACTCTTAGATAAGGAAGTGTTTTATCACCACCGACATCTAAGGTACGAATAATTAGCGGACGATTATCTAAAACTTGCGCGATCGCCTGATACACTTCTAGTTGTTCTTCTTCAGTGGGGGCGCTTGTCCTATCTAGATAAAGAAACTCGGTGCGGAGTAATCCCACACCTTCTGCACCGCTAGCCACCGCAACTTGCACATCACTTATACTACCAATGTTGGCGAAAACGCTAACTTGCCGACCATCACGAGTAATTGCTGGCTGGTGTGCTGTAGCTCGTGCTTGGTGTTGGGCAGTTTGCCAAGCTGACTGCTTTGCTGCCAGTAAATCTAGGATATGTGATTCTGGTTCTACCCAAGCTTTGCCACTTTCACCATCAATTGCCATTAGTGTACCATCTGCTAAGTGCAACACCTGGGCATCTACTCCCAAAACTGCGGGAATACCCAATGTTCGGGCGATAATTGCGCTGTGAGAAGTGGCACTACCTGAAGTCGTACAAATACCCAACACCTTTGTCGGATCTAGTCTAGCGGTATCTGAGGGAGTTAAATCAGTTGCCACTAAAATTGCAGGTTTCTGAAGATGCAAGTTAGCAGGGGCATTCCCAGATAATAATCGCAGCACCCTTTGCCCGACATCCACAACATCGTCAACTCGCTCTTGCAAGTAAGAATCCTCAAGTGTACGGTAAGAAGTCGCTACTTCATCGACTACGGCTTGCCAAGCTGCTTCAGCATTTATATGGTGTTCTAAAATGCGTTGGTGAGCGGCTTCCAGCAATACTGGATCTTCTAAAAATAGTAGTTGGGCATCGAAGATGGCGGCTTCAGCGTCGCCAATTTGCAGAGATGCTTGGGAAAAAACGGCTTGGATTTCTTGTCTGGCGGTGTGAATTGCTGTCTGTATTCTTTCCCACTCTATATCAGGATTATCTACGTGATATTCCGTAATAGAAATGTGGGTGGATTGATAATGAACAACAGGTGCGATCGCTACTCCAGCAGAAGCAGCAATTCCCGAAAGTTCGCCGTGAGTTGTTGGTGTAACTTGATGGTGAAGTGCTGGTGGAGAATTCAAAGCAACATTATCTTCACCAAAATTATTTGCGAATAATGCCTGTAATGCTTCTAGTGCCTCATCTGCATCAGAACCAGTGGCAGTAATCAGCAATTCGTGTCCTTGACGCACCCCTAAAGTTGTAACTTGGTTAATACTGTCACCCCTGACTAGCTCAGTATTCCTAGTTAAATTCTGCACCAGAATTTGCGATTGAAACCGGGCTGCGGTTCCCACAAACTGCGCTGCGGGACGAGCGTGTAATCCTAAGCGATTGCTCACAATCAGCCGGATTTCTGGCGTTGGTGATTCTAGATTGGTTGTTGTTGGGGTGAGAAGTGACAAACTACTACTAACTAGACCCAATTGAGTTGCTTTTGCTAAGAGTGCGCCGCGTGCTTCCGCCATGACTTGGTGAATATCTCTACCAGATGCTGCCGCCACTACAGCAGCGATCGCACCTTCTACTAGAGGTGCTTCACATAAATACACTTTTTGCTGTTGTGCTTCTGAAAAAAACTCGATTGCCATTTCCGCACTTAGCAAAGCACTACCCAAATCCATTAATACCAAAACACCATCATCAGAGAAAACAGAAGCGATCGCTTCATAAACCTGAATCGGATCTGTACCCAATGGATTTTCTGGATCTTCAATACCTGCTGCAATAGCGATAGGAACTTGGCCTTGAATTATCTGCGCGGCGAGTTCCCGCACACCCAAAGCTAGTTGTTTACTGTGAGAAACGATGACAATTCCAATCACTGCCACACCGCCAAACTTGTTAAGAGGTTTGCGTTTAGCTAGTTATCCCTTTCATTTTCCCATTCCGCACCGCTAAAAATAGCGCTTATCTTGATTACAATTGCAACTGCCCGAAAATATTCCAGTCTTTCCAGCTAGAAATCCGAATGAAAATAGCCTTCTTTTACGGAAATACCTGGTGTCCATTCATAAACTCCATTCCTAGCGGTACGGGAAGAAATGTTTTGGATAAGTTTGTTCCCATCGTACAACTTAATCGAGACATCGCCGTTAAGATTATCCCGCCACAATGTTAAATAAGGCTGATCCTTTTTTGGAAGTACTTTCTTCCCTGGCTGACCGATCAAGATTTTTGGTGCAACCTGATTTTTAGTTTTCTTACGGAATCCCAGATAATCAGATAGGTGACGGAAGGCAGGATTTTCTTGTGAATTAGACAACAGACTTATTTAATTCAGGACTTACGCTTTCAAGGCAGTGAAAGCCCTGATTTCCCGTAGGGGCAATTCATGAATTGCCCCTACATTTCGTACCTAATGCGTAAGTCCTATAATTAAATAATTCGTAATACTTCGGCTCCGCTCAGTACAAGTTCGTAATTCGTAATAGAGCCTCCGGCAGGCTTTGCGTTAAGCGAAGCTATGCCGTAGGCTTTACGTAATTAAGTTTTGTAATGGTGATTTAACCCCAACACAAAACTTGCTTATTTTTTGAACCAGGGGACTTCAACCCACGGAACTTGTTAATTTTGATAACTATAATTAACAGCAACTTTACTCTCTAGAGTCAAGTCTTGCAACGATTATCAGAAAGTTGGGTGACTTGGATTAGCGGACTCTAGCTAAGGGTATGCTTGCTAAGGGACTTCCAAATTTAAAAATATCCAAAAATCTCATATAACAATCCTCTTTCCTCTTCCTATCTCTGCGCCCTCTGCGCCTAATAAGGTTCGTTTTATTGGATAATTTATTTTTTGGAAATCCCTAAACAGATGCTTGATGTTCAAAAATCAGATATGAATCCTATAGATACAGGATTAGTAGTAATACTAAACCTCTTGCATAAATCAAAAAAAAAGAACCCCACCCCGCATTTGAGTAAACTTACGCTCCCCTCCCCAAAATATCGGGGAGGGGTAGGGGGTGGGGTGTTAGGGACTTTTGCAAAACTGATTTAGTTAAGTGGGGATGAAACAAGAATCTCCCACTACATCTTTATAATTAGCAGTGAGAGGATCAATTGCTAGGTATTTTGTAATAAGTCTAATGACCCAGATTAAGCCTGAAGTAAAGCGCACAGAAGAATTGCGCCAGTTATTGCAACAAGCAAGCTTCGCTTATTACGTTTTAGATGCTCCAATTATGGAGGATGCAGTCTATGACCAGTTATATCGAGAATTGCAACAACTGGAAATTCAATATCCAGAATTGGCGACTCCGGATAGTCCGACTGTGCGCGTGGGTGAGCTTAAGCATACGCAGTTTACCTCGGTGCGGCATAATATCCCCCTGTACAGTCTAGAGAATGCATTTAATATCGATGAATTGCAAGCCTGGGATCAGCGTTGGCGCCGACAAGTACCGAAAATAGACTCGGTGGAATACGTCTGTGAACTCAAAATTGATGGTTCTGCTTTGGCTCTTACCTATGAAAATGGCATTCTAGTAAGGGGTGCAACTAGGGGTGATGGGACAGCGGGTGAAGATATCACCCAAAATGTGCGGACAATTCGCTCAATTCCCTTGCGTTTGAATTTTGAAGGGTTAGAAATTCTAGAAAGGGTGGAAGTCCGCGGCGAGGGGTTTTTGCCGTTGGAAGTATTTAAACAAATTAACCAGGAAAGACAAAAAGCAGGTGAGCAATTATTTGCCAATCCTCGTAATGCCGCATCTGGTACACTCAGACAACTAGACTCGCGGATTGTCGCTAAACGGCGATTAGATTTCTTTGGCTACACCTTGCACATTCCTGGTAGAGATGACACCAGTATTGCCAACACCCAATGGGAAGCATTGGAGTTATTGGAAAAGATGGGTTTTCGAGTCAACCCCAACCATAAATTGTGTGCCTCGATCGCAGAAGTGGCAAAATATTATGAATACTGGGATACGGAACGGCTGAATTTACCCTACATGACTGATGGGGTAGTAGTAAAGCTGAATTCTTTTAAACTTCAGGAACAGCTAGGGTTTACCCAGAAATTCCCTCGCTGGGCCATCGCTCTAAAGTACCCAGCCGAAGAAGCACCCACTCGTGTAGAAAATATTGCTGTAAATGTCGGACGAACCGGGGCGTTAACGCCGTTAGCCGAAATGCGCCCGGTGCAACTGGCGGGGACAACAGTTTCTCGCGCGACTTTACATAATAGCGATCGCATTACTCAATTAGACATCCGCATTGGCGATACTGTCATTGTCCGCAAAGCTGGGGAAATCATCCCAGAAGTGCTGAGGGTATTAAAAGAACTCCGCCCCTCTGACACTGAACCTTTTGTTATGCCCACCCATTGCCCAGTCTGTGGTCAACCAGTGGTGCGAGAATCAGGTGAAGCGGTAACTCGCTGCGTCAATGCTTCCTGTGCAGCGATTCTCAAGGGTTCCATTGAACATTGGGTAAGCCGTGATGCCTTGGATATTAAAGGCTTGGGGGAAAAGCTGGTACATCAACTCGTTGATAAAGGTTTGGTACATTCCGTTGCCGATTTATATGAGTTGACACAAAGCAAATTGTGTGCATTAGAAAGGATGGGGGAAAAGTCGGCAGAGAAATTAGTGGATGCGATCGCTCAATCGAAAAACCAACCTTGGTCAAGGGTATTGTATGGTTTAGGCATCCGTCACGTTGGCAGTGTGAATGCCCAATTGTTGACTCAGAAATATTTCACTGTAGACCAATTAGCGACAGCAAAGCAATCAGATATTGAAGGAATTTACGGTATCGGTGCTGAAATTGCCCAATCTGTGTACCAGTGGTTTCGCATTGATGCCAACCAAAGGTTAATAGAACGCTTACAAGCAGAAGGATTGCAATTAGCTGCCACAGAGGAAACAAAAACAGTTGGTGATCGTAATCAAAAGTTCGCAGGTAAAACTTTTGTAATTACCGGAACATTGCCAACCTTAAAGCGAGATGAAGCGAAGGCTTTGATTCAAAAAGCTGGTGGGAAAGTGACTGAATCAGTGAGTAAAAAAACAGATTATTTGGTACTAGGAGAAGATGCAGGTTCCAAATTAGAAAAAGCGCTTTCCTTGGAAATTACGCAATTAAGCGAGCCGCAGTTGTTGGAGATGCTTGAAGATTGATGTATATTTGGCCAACTCGTCACACTCATATCAATACTAAATAAAATCAATGTCTGAACAAAAGCCCGTAAGTCCCTGGAACTATAAACCTTGGTGGTGTCAACCCTGGTCTATAGTTCTCACAGGTGTAACCCTAATTAGTGGTAGCTGGTTACTATTTAAAACTATCTGGCTAACAGTTCTCATCTCCATCCCTGTAGTGACATGGATGGGGTTTTTTGTGTTGTTTTGGCCACAACTAATGATTCGCAGTGGGATTTTGGAGTCGTATAAGGACTAATTCGAGTCAAACGTCCGAATTATTCCCATGTTTATCGCCTAGTTGTTTGGCACGAGGCGCGACTACACCGCGCCCTCCCTTAGGGACTGACAAGAAATAAATTATCCAATCTTGTGGGGTGAGCAACATGAGCCTTTGGTTACTGGGCGCTCATGTTGCCCACCCGACAATAAATAGTTGGATATTTTTTTATTTGGAAGTGCCTTGTGACATTTGCGTAAGCCCTGATTAAGCAGAACGCTGCAATCCATTAAGAGCTAGATCGAAAGTACCTGCTGAATTTGCAGAATAAGCGATATCTAGAGAAACACTACCTTCTATCGTCTGAGTGCCACCAATTAAAGGAGTTCTAGTACCTGTTGCAAAAGCTTTATCTGCTACATTAAACACCAAAGGAGATGGGCTAGGATTGTTAGCTGAGTTAATATCAATGTCAATAATCTTTCCTGGGGTTAACTTCAAGGTACTAAAAACAGTCTGAGCCTGAGCTTGGGCGTCTTTAACCGCTTCGCTAAGAACCTGCAAACGTGCCTGCTGCAATGCTTTGTCTGAGGCAGTGAAGCTTATATTCTGTATTAAATTCGCCCCTGCTTGGATAGCTGTGTCAATTGCTGCCCCAGCTCGAGCCGTTGGTAACTCAAACTGAAGTGTGTTGAGTTCTGTAAAGCCAGTTAGGATTTGACTATCATTATAGACGGGATTTAGTTGAATAGATGTAGTTTGAAGTTCTTGCGCCCCAAGCTTTTGCAGCACATCAACTACTGCTGTTGAACGTTGAGCAGTTTTTTCTTGAACTTCGGTTGCGGTTTTTCCGTCTACTTGAATCCCCAATTGCACCTCAGTTAAAGTAGTGGGAACAGTGACTTTTCCTTGACCAGTAACTTTCAATATCTGAGCATTATTTGAATTAGTGCTACCAGTCAGGGGATCGACGATCGCAACAGCCTGCTTACTCGCACCTGTGAGATTATCAGTAGCCGAAGCGAGAGTAGCTGCTGAATTTGGAGAATAACTGATATCTAGAGAAACACTACCTTCTATGGTCTGAGGACTACCAATTATAGGAGTTGTAGCAATTTTTGCAAGAGCGTTATCTGTTGCATTAAACACCAAAGGAGATGGGCTAGGATTGTCAGCTGAGTTAATATTAATGTCAATAATGTTTCCGGGGGTTAACTTCAAGGTACTAAAAACAGTCTGAGCCTGAGCTTGGGCGTCTTTAACCGCTTCGCTAAGAACCTGTAAACGTGCCTGCTGCGATGCTTTGTCTGAGGCAGTGAAACTTATATTCTGTATTAAATTCGCCCCTGCTTGGATAGCTGTGTCAATTGCTGCCCCTGCTCGAGCCGTTGGTAACTCAAACTGAAGTGTGTTGAGTCCTGTAAAGCCAGTTAGGGTTTGAGTATTATCTTTATAGCTATAGACGGGATTTAGTTGAATAGATGTAGTTTGAAGTTCTTGCGCCCCAAGCTTTTGCAGCACATCAACTACTGCTGTTGAACGTTGAGCAGTTTTTTCTTGAACTTCGGTTGCGGTTTTTCCGTCTACTTGAATCCCCAATTGCACCTCAGTTAAAGTAGTGGGAACAGTGACTTTTCCTTGACCAGTAACGTTCAATATCTGAGCAGTGTTTGGATTAGTGCTACCAGTCAGGGGATCGACGATCGCAGGAGCCTGCCCACTCACAACTGTGAGATTATTTGTCTTAGCCATTTTATTATCCTTGCTTAAATGATGTTTGAAACCTGTTGATGTTTTAATCTAACAGGATGTTTGAAAACTAAGAAAGACCACTCAACGGTATCCTGTCCGTAGAAAAAATACTTAAGTATGACAGCGTTACGAGAGCCATGAATCCATCATACCTAATTAACTTTCATCGCCGCAGTGGCAATTGCTATCGGCACTGATTTCACCAGCTAGAAAAGGCAGTATAAAACCCAGTGTTGACATGTCAGAAGTAGTGAATGCAATCTTTTCACGCCGCCATCTGCGACTTAATGTTACGTAACAAGTTCGTCGAAATTAAAAGGGTCATAATTGTAGTAGTTAAGGCACTTTTGCCATCTGGTAAGTAGGTCAAATTAAATATAAAACCTCACTCTCAATCCTTCTCCTTATTATTGTCGGGGTCAGCCGGATTGAGGGTGAGGTTTTATCTTATATTTAATTACTGTGCGTTCGCTGATTTTGAGGCAGTAAAAGGAATTAATTGCTTTATCGGTAAGGGTTAAGACGATTTTTCAAGCAAAGGTATTATGAGAG
>NZ_JBALCW010000064.1:0-29854 GCF_036917635.1 Nostoc sp. | reverse complement strand
CCACGCTCTAAAGATATTTTGATGATGTATTAATTAAATCATCTTAAATCTGACTAATCCAAGTGTTTTTTTCTTAGTTGTGAGAAATCCGGGTATAGCTTTCAACTCCTAACTCCTCACTCTTAACTCCTAACTTAAAATTACTCACTCTCAATTAGCAATACCAAATACCCTATGTTCGTAGCTGTTGATCAAATTGAAAAAGTTTTTGAATTAACTGGTGGTGGCAAATATATCGCCCTCAAAGGAATCGACCTCGAAATTAAAAAAGGAGAATTCGTTTCTTTGATTGGTCACTCCGGTTGTGGTAAATCCACCTTATTAAATATGATTGCGGGTTTGGATTTGCCTACTGAAGGTCTTGTCACCTTAGAAGGACAAAGAATCACCAAACCCGGCCCAGACAGGATGGTGGTGTTCCAAAATTATTCGCTATTACCTTGGCGGACGGTAAGAGAAAATATTGCCCTCGCCGTGGACTCAGTAATGAAAGGTTTACCCGCAAGCGATCGCAACGCCATTATCGAAAAACATATCAATATGGTGGGTTTGCGTCCCCATGCTGATAAACAACCAGGAATGTTATCAGGTGGACAAAAACAGCGAGTTGCGATCGCCCGCGCTTTAGCGATTCGTCCCAAATTACTCTTGCTAGATGAACCATTTGGTGCATTAGATGCACTCACACGCGGCAATTTGCAAGAACAACTCATGCAAATCTGCGAAGAAAATCAAGTTACTGCCGTGATGGTGACACATGATGTAGATGAAGCGGTGCTATTATCTGACAGAATCGTGATGCTAACCAACGGCCCCGAATCTAAAATTGGCGATATTTTAGAAGTAGATATTCCCAGACCCCGCAAGCGGATGGAAGTAGTAGAACATCCCAGCTATTACAGCTTGCGGAGTGAGATGATTTACTTCCTGAATCAGCAGAAGCGCATCAAGAAAATTCGGGCGCGGAAAACTGCCGATATTGCCCGTCATGGATTAGAAAAAGTTAACCTAGAAATTGGCTTTTTACCTCTGACAGCTTGCGCCCCCTTAGCAGTTGCTAAAGAAAAAGGCTTCTTTCTCAAGCACGGTTTAGATGAAGTTAACCTGGTGCGCGAAAGCAACTGGCGGGGTATCGTCGATGGCATAACTGGTGGTTATTTAGATGCGGCTCAAATGCCTTCAGGAATGCCGATGTGGCTAACTTTGGGGGGACATAATAACCAACCTTTACCCGTTGTCACCGCCCTAACCATGACTCGCAACGGTAACGCCATCACCTTAGCTAAACGCTTTTACGAGCAAGGCGTGCAAACCTTATCAGACTTCAGAAATCACTTGATTCTCACCCGCGAACAACGGCACACAATGGGAGTAGTACATCCCGCATCGATGCACAACTTGCTGTTGCGTTACTGGCTAGCGGCTGGAGGAATTGACCCCGATAGCGATGTGGACATGAAGACCATTCCCCCAGCGCAGATGGTAGCCGACCTAAAAGCCGGAAGCATTGATGGTTACTGTGTGGGTGAACCTTGGAACTACCGCGCTGCTGTGGAAAATGTCGGCTTTACCATCGCTACCGACTTAGAAGTTTGGTTTGGACACCCCGGTAAAGTTCTTGGTGTGCGGGAAGATTGGGCAGAAAATTATCCAAATACGCATATCGCCTTGACTAAAGCTTTATTAGAAGCTTGCCATTATTGTGCAAATCCCGAAAATACCCAAGAAATTCGCCAAATTTTAGCAGGGCGAGAGTACGTCAGCACTGATTTAGAATACATTCAACTCGAAGATCCAGATAGTCTCACCTGTGACTTAGATCATCCGTTGCGAGACTATGCCCATCACCAGTTTTATTCTGAGTCTGCCATTAACCGTCCCAGTCGCACCGAACAAATTTGGATTATGAGTCAATTGGCGCGTTGGGGTGACACTCCCTTTCCCAGAAATTGGGTAGAAGTTGTTGAACGGGTGTGTCGTGTCCGGGTTTTCAGCACCGCCGCCCGAGAATTAGGTTTGGATATTAGCTATATTCGCCAACCGATCAAACTCTTCGATGGTACTCCCTTTAACGCCGACGATCCGATCGCTTATCTCAACAGCTTGAAAATTAAACGTGATTTTTCAATTGCCGAAGTTGTTCTTGATACACCGAGAAGAAGACTTGCATCATAAAAAACTGCTGAGAGAAAGAGGAAGCGGAAGAAGTAAAACATCACCCGCCAGTCTTTAAACTCCATTAACAAACAAGTTAACGATTTCTTCCTTCTCTTCCTTCGCGTTCTTTGCGGACTTTGCGGTAATGCCTCCGGCACGCTCCGCGAACGTTAAAAAATTGACTTTGTGTCCTTTGCGTATTGTGTTAGTGAGCCTTTAAAATCTCACGATTTATGCAAAATCATGAAAAAACGAACCACAAAGTACGCAAAGGACACAAAGGAAGAAGAGTTTCAGAGGGTTTTTGCGTAAGTCCATATTCATGAGCCTTTGAACTTTAACATCAAGCTTTGTAACCCCCAAAATACCATGCAAAACCGTAACTTCACACCTACAAGCACACTAGGAAAACCATTCGTTCCTGCAACCACCAACCGTAGACCATTCCTAGAAATTAAAGACGTTACCAAAGTTTATCCGACAAAGCAAGGCCCCTTCACAGTACTCGACGGCGTTAACCTCAACGTCGAACAGGGGGAATTTATTTGCCTCATCGGCCACTCTGGCTGTGGCAAATCGACGCTGTTAAATATGGTATCCGGTTTTAACTTTCCCACCTCCGGGCAAGTATTACTCGAAGGAGAACCAATCACCAAGCCAGGGCCAGACAGGATGGTTGTTTTCCAAAACTATGCCTTGCTACCTTGGCGAACTGCTTTTGAAAACATCTACTTAGCTGTTAACGCCGTTTATCCCAACAAACCACAAGCCGAAAAAAGAGCGATCGTGCGCGATCATTTAGCAATGGTGGGACTGGCTGATGCAATGGAAAAGAAACCAATGCAAATGTCTGGCGGTATGAGACAACGGGTTTCTATCGCCGGTGCTTTGGCGATTCGTCCAAAAGTTTTAATTTTAGATGAACCATTTGGGGCGCTGGATGCCATCACCAAAGAAGAGTTACAGGAAGAATTGCTCAAAATTTGGGGCGATAACCGTTGTACAGTGTTGATGATTACCCACGACATCGACGAGGCACTATTTTTAGCAGATAAATTGGTAATGATGACCAACGGCCCTCATGCAAAAATTGGTGAAGTTATGGAAATTCCGTTTTCTCGTCCCCGCGATCGCGCCCGGATCATGGAAGATCCAAAATACTACCAACTACGTAATTATGCCCTAGATTTCCTCTTTAACCGCTTTGCCCATGATGACGTAGGTTAAGCTAATCTTTTCCTAAGTTTTCACTCTAAAAAATGGTTCCTTCCAGACGAGTTTATTTATTGTTGGTTTTAGGTATAGCTATCGCCCCGATTCTATGCCTTTTTCTCAACATTAAAGCAGCGATCGCCATCATTTTGCTATTTGATGCGATCGTTCTCGGATTGATGGTTGTAGATGGTTTGCAGGTGCGGCGTTCTCGCGTGCAAATTAGCCGCGAATTACCCTCACGATTATCTATTGGGCGCGATAATCCAGTGGTGCTAAAAGTAACATCGCCAAAAGCCAACGCCCTAATTGAAATCTGCGATTACTACCCAACAGGGTTTGGCATATCTGCACCCACACTTCATGCTATTATTCCCAGTAACAGCACCCAGGAATTGACGTATACCGTCAACCCAACACAGCGCGGCGAGTTCCCTTGGGGAAATATTCAAGTTCGACAGTTGGGAATTTGGGGATTAGCTTGGGATGATTGGCAAATTCCCCAAAGTCTGCCAGTGAAAGTTTATCCTGATTTAGTTGGGTTGCGATCGCTGACAATTCGTTTAACATTGCAATCATCAGGATCAATCCGCCAATCTCGTAAAACTGGTATTGGTACAGAGTTTGCCGAACTGCGGAACTATCGCACTGGTGACGATTTGCGGTTTATTGATTGGAAAGCTACCGCCCGTCGGGTTGGGGCTTATAATAATGCAACGCCACTGGTAAGGGTTCTAGAACCCGAACAGGAACAAACTTTACTAATCTTGCTCGATCGCGGGCGATTGATGACAGCAAAAGTGCAGAATTTGCAGCGATTTGACTGGGGTTTGAATGCAACTTTATCCTTAGCATTGGCAGGGTTACATCGAGGCGATCGCGTCGGTGTTGGTGTATTTGACCGCCAGATGCATACGTGGATTCCCCCAGAACGCGGTCAACATCATTTGAATCAGCTAATCGATCGTCTGACACCAATTCAACCAGTGTTATTTGAGTCTGATTATTTAGGGGCGGTGACAAATGTTGTGCAGCGTCAAACTCGCAGGGCGCTAGTAGTGGTGATTACCGACTTAATTGATGTCACCGCTTCTACAGAACTCCTGGCTGCACTTTCCAAACTAGCACCCCGGTATCTGCCATTTTGTGTCACTCTGCGAGATCCGCAAGTTGATCGTTTAGCACACACCTTTACAGATGATGTTACAGATGCTTATGCCCGTGCAGTGGCACTAGATTTATTAATGCAACGACAAGTAGCTTATGCCCAGTTGAAACAAAAAGGTGTATTAATACTAGATGCACCAGCAAATCAAATTGCCGATCAGGTAGTTGAGCGATATCTGCAACTCAAAGCCCGGAATCAACTTTAGCCAATTGCATTAGACCTCTTGCAATCCCTAACACCCCACCCCCAACCCCTCCCCGATATTTTGGAGAGGGGAGCGTAAGTTTACTCAAATGCGGCGTGGGTTCTTTAATTCTTATTCCTAATCACAATTAAACAACCACAAAATTGTTGTTGGTTAGTGTCACACCAGCAGATAATTGTGCAAATTTTACCTGAGTAAACCCAGACGCACTACCATCTTGGTCAAAAAACAGTCCACCTGTAACATTGTCATAGATGAATCGTTGAGCATTAGTACTTGCAGATGTTCCAAGGATAAACTGACTTGGCTTAAGTGAACCTGGTGATAACCCGCCACCAAAACCAACAGCCGATACCTGAATCAAGTCATTAGTGGGCTTAAAATCATAAAGTCTATCAATGCCTTCATTGAAACTATTGAAAACAAAAGTATCATTCCCACTGCCACCATAGAGAGTGTCATTACCAAAACCACCTGCAAGGATATCATTCCCACTGCCACCATAGATTGTGTCATTCCCACTGCCACCATAAAGGGTGTTCTTACCAGAGGCGTTAGAGGCGGAAATATAATCATTGCCAGCGCCACCATCCAGTAGGTTATTGCCTTTTGAATTGCTAGCATTCAAGTTATCGTCCCCAGCGCCACCGTTAAGGGTATTATTGCCTATGGAGCGAGAGTCGTATGTGATGGAGACATCGCGTGGTGAGTTCGGGTCGCTGGGAGTGTAGCTGTAGTAGCCAAAGATGGAGAGATAATCATTGCCATCACCCCCAGAGAGCAGGTTATTGCCTGCTGAACCGCCAGCACTCAAAGTATCCTTACCTGCACCACCGTTGAGGGTATTATTACCAGACGAACGAGAGTCATAGTCTTGGTAGTCATTTCCTTTGTAGTAGCCAGAGATGGAGAGAGAATCATTGCCATCATCCCCAGACAGCAGGTTATTACCTGTTGAACCCTCAGCACTCAAGTTATCGTCACCAGCGCCACCGTTGAGGGTGTTTTTGCCAAACGAGTGAGAGTCGTATACGTCGTCTGGGTAGCTGAAGCTGGTGTAACCAGAGACAGAAAGAAAATCATTGCCATCGCCCCCAGAAAGCAGGTTATCGCCAGCGAGGGAGTCATTGCCCGTACCACCAATAAGGGTGTCATTCCCCGCACCACCAATGAGAGTATCATTCCCCGCACCACCCCGCAGCAAGTCGTTGCCACTCTTGCCATCAATGCGGTCATTGCCCCCCTGACCATTAATGACATCATTTGAGTTGTCTAAACCTGTAATGTTGTTGGATAGGTCATTGAGGAAGGTCACGGTGTTTTTGATGCCCAGGCTAGTTTGAGTGGAGTTAGCATCCAGGATATTAAAGCTGCTGGTAATGCTAGTTTGCCCATCAAACAGGATATTACCAGCAGATGGTCTTGTTCCAGAAGCTTTCAGATTGCCCAAGTTTTCTAGTTTGAAGTTTTGCAGGATAACTATGGCATCAGCCTTCCCTGCAAAGGTAATTTCTACATCGCTGCCATTCTGGGTAAGCAGCAGATTTGGAGCAGTTAAGCCTGCACCCTGGAATTTAATAGTGTCCACTTCAGCAATGACTGCTGCTGTCGGGTTAGTTGCTTTACCTACCCCGCCGAAATCAGTGATGGTATCAGTACCGTCGCCCAAGTTGTAAATAAAAATATCTTTGCCACCGCCACCAGTCAGCGTATCATTCCCCTGACCACCAATGAAAGTATCATTGCCCTGACCACCTTGTAGCAAGTCGTAGCCGTCGGTTCCAACGATATTTGCCATAATTTTTACCTGACTAAATCAATTTTTTCACTAACTTAAGTTCTCAACCTGCTGTTAGTGCTTTCGGACACAAAAAAGTAGCCGAAAATTTAAGTTTTCGGTATACTTTCATATCACTCTTGAGGGAGAGCAATTTTCATTTGAAGATTCAGCATATAAAAAGGCTTGTAAGTAATACTTGCCAACTGATTTAGGACTATCTAAGCCGAATGGCACTGTACAAATTCATCAGCGTGTGCATTAAGGAAAACACATAGTTTCAGGCTTTTTTATCATCCTTTATTATCTGTGAAAGCTGAAAAAAACTCGAAAAATTAAGCTGAAATGCCTAAAACTCCCACTCAAGAGGTTGGTTTTTTGTCAATGCGTAAGTCTTACTAGCGTTAAATAGAGAATAGTTTACTTTTGATAGTCAAAGATATTTTTATGCGCTCCTTGGGGTCTATTGTCGGTGGATATCTAGCTTGGAAATAGGAAAAATCTAAATAACTTGACAACAACTACATAGTAACGTACTTACTTAAATGTCTATGTTGAAAAAAACAAGTTTACATATTCTTCATATTATTACCAGGGTGGCCGTATCAGAGCATCCCAATCTTGCCAAAAGACACAGGACTAGTACAAAAACTCTGTACAAACCTCTTTCCTTTGCGTTCTTCTCTGACGAGACGCACTCGCGTTTGCGTCTATGCGGTTCGTTATTTCATTCTCCACCTAAGTCAAAATACCGTATAAAAATAAACTTGCACATTTGGGATGCTCCCATATTAAGCACCTTGCATTCTCAATATTTATCGCTTAGTAATGCAGCGCTAATAGGATTAACCAAAGACAAAATTGTTTTCGGTTAGTGACAATCCAGCAGATAGTTGTGCAAATTGTACCTGAGTAAACCCAGACGCACTGCCATCTTGGTCAAAGAACAGTCCACCTGTAATATTGTCATAGATGAATCGTTGAGCGATCGTCGTTGCAGATGTTCCGATGGTAAATTTACTACCTGATAATGAAGCTCCGTAATCAGAACTATACGGTATTTGAATCAGGTCATTAGTGGCGTTGAAGTCATAAAGTCTATCAATGCCCTCATTGTAACTGTTGAAAACAAAGGTATCAGCACCATCCCCTCCATACAGGGTATCATTACCCTTGCCACCATAAAGGGTATCATTCCCCTTGCCACCTATGAGGAGATCATTACCAGAACCACCATTAAGAGTGTTATTACCTAATGCGCTATATGCACTAAGAGTATCGTTACCATCGCCCCCTAAGAGCAAATTAGTGCCTGTTGAATAATCAACAATTAAGTTATCAGCACCAGCGCCACCGTTGAGGGTATTATTTCCTGATGCTCTGCGATAAACTCCTTTGCCAGACTCGCCCTGTTTGTCGTACTCATAGCCAGAGGCACTAAGAGTGTCATTACCATCATCTCCAGACAGCAGATTGTTGCCTGATGAATAGTCAATATTTAATGTATCGTCACCAGTACCACCGTTGAGGGTATTCTTGCCAGAAGCGGCGAAGAATTCGTGCACCTCCAAGTAGCCGCCAGAACCGTTGAATAATTCGTAATCCTCTAAGGAACCAGAACCGGAGAGAGAATCATTGCCATCGCCACCATTGAGGAGGTTATCGCCTTTTGAATAGTTAACATTTAATGTATCGTCACCAGCGCCACCATTAAGGGTATTATTGCCAGAAGCGACGACGAATCCTACGTAATCATCATAATAAGAGCCAGAACCGGAGAGAGAATCATTGCCATCGCCACCATTGAGTAGGTTATTCCCTGTTGAATAGTTAATATCAAATGTATCATTACCAGCTCCACCGTTGAGGGTGTTATCGCCTGAAGAGAGATCAATAATGCCGGGTCTGGGACTCCCAATTAAGGCATTGAGATAATCATTACCATCGCCACCATTAAGTAGGTTATCGCCTTGTGAAGCGCTAACATCCAAGGTATCATTACCAATGCCACCATCGAGTAAGTTATTGCCTGTTGAATAGTTAGCAGTCAAGTAATCATTACCAGCACCACCGTTAAGGGTGTTATTGCCTGAAGCACCAACGGCACCACCAATCAAGTACTTGAACCCAGACTCAAAGAGAGAATCATTGCCATCGCCTCCATTGAGCAGGTTATCGCCTGTTGAAGAGTCAACACTCAAGTTATCGTCACCAGCGCCACCGTTGAGGGTATTATTGCCAAAGACGCTAATGGTAGAGCTGTAGTCGTTAGAGGCATAGAGAGAATCATTGCCATCGCCACCATTGAGCAGGTTATCGCCTGTTGAAAAGTTAATATTTAACGTATCGTCACCAGCGCCACCGTTGAGGGTGTTATTGCCAGAGACATAATAAAGATTAGTAGTACTGTATGTGTCGCCAGAAGCATAGAGAAAATCATTGCCATCGCCACCGGAGAGAAGATTATTATTGCCTTCAAAATACTTATAGTCAGCATTCGAGTTATTGCCAATACTACTAAGGATCTTATTCTCCGCACCAGCAAAAAGTGTATCATTTCCTACACCACCAATGAGAGTATCATTGCCCGCACCACCCCGCAATAAATCGTTGCCACTTTTGCCATCAATAAAGTCATCACCCCCCTGACCATTTATGACATCATTTGAGTTGTCAAAGCCGCTAACATTATTGTCGAGGTCGTTAAGGAAGGTGACTGTGTTCTTATTGAAGATAGTGCTTTGGGTGGAGTTGGCATTGAAGACATCAAAGCTATCACTAACACTACTTTGCCCATCAAACTCTATATTGCCCAAGTCTACAGTCGCTCCTGTAGATTTGCTCAGGTTATCCAGGTTTTCCAGGGCAAAGTTTTGCAAGATGACTTTGGTAGAATTTATCCCATTAAAGGTGATTTCCAGATTGCTGCCATTCTGGGTAAGCAGCAGATTTTCGGCAGTGAAGCCTGCACCTTGAAATTTGATGGTATCGACTTTGGCAATGGCTGCTGCTGTTGGGTTTGTTCCTTTACCTACGCCACCGAAATCAGTGATGGTATCTATGCCGAGGTTGAGGTTTGAGGAGTATATGTCGTCGCCGAAGTTGTAAACAAATATATCTTTGCCGCCACCACCAGTTAGGGTCTCGTCGCCCTCCTTAGCTGTGATGGTATTGTTGCCTGCAAGACCCTTAATCGTGTCCGCGCTGTAAGTGCCTAGTAGGGTATCATTCCTGTCGGTTCCAATAATATCTGCCATAATTTTTACCTACCTAAATCGATTTTTTCAGTAACTTCAGTTCTCAACCTTGAGTTTAGTACCAATCATCCGCACACATACCGAAAGTTAAAACAATCTAATGGGGGTATTGTGGTAGAAGTCATACCAACAGAAAATGCCTGGAATACAGAAGCTGCGGCTGAGTTTACAGGCGATCGCACAGCAGAAAGTAAAAGACGGCAATATGCGATGTCTACGACGGGCTAGGCCTACGCACCCGAAGTTATGTTAAAAACACAAAGGGAAGGCATTATTTACAACCTGACAAACAAAGAGAATTAACAGACATCTAAGATTCAGGATAGAGATAAATAAACCTTATCATTCAACTATTAATTACCCCTTGAAATAAGCAATCAAGGGGTTTTTTAGTGCCTATCTCTCCTATGTGTGAATTTAGTGTGAGTATTAGTGTGACTAAATTAAGATGCTTGAGAGATAAGCATTCTAGGGGGTTATTTCTATCTGTCACCGTCTTGCTTTCCAATCGTTTACTCAATTAACTCCTCCCCCGTCATTCGCATAGCGTGTTTTAGGTCACCTAACAGTTGAGCAACGTATTTGTACCTCTCCCCAGGTTGACCACCCGCACTCTTTCCCCTACTCTCCTCCACCCTTGACTCTCAACTATCAAGGATATGCCGTATCATCTCTAATTCTCCCACTATCTCCTCAATGTTCTCGCCAAGAGAAGGCGGTAAGCGGTACACCTGAGTTTTCACCCGACTCCCCATATCACCGGATAGATGCCGTGATAGCCAAGACAACTTCTGATGTATGGGTGAGGGTAGTGCTAAAAGGAGACTTGCCAAAACAAGCGAAGAAGAGGAGAGATATATCATTCCACTACACAGAATTGCAGCGAGTTAACAAGGGGAATGGTACGCATGAATCAACAGGTTCAAGCCAAGCAACTTAGATTAACGCAACCGCACCCATTCTCAAATTCTCAAGTGATATTAGGTTCATATTTCCCCCGGTCACCGCTAACCATTCCATCAATGTGTATGAATCGAACTAAGCTAAAATCCTATTATCCGAACATACACATTGATTGAACAGTGAGCGGTGACCGGAGGGAGGAAAATAAGTAAAAGTCAGATGTCTGAAGTGTAATTAATGGTGACTTGCCTTTTTACTACCCCCTGGGGGTGCAGGGTAAGGGAATTGCAAAAAGTTATGTTTTTTCTTAGAAAATTGATGTCATTTTGCAGATAGAGGTATGTTTAATTTAGTTGCAGTAGTTGTTGGAGTAAATTGGGACATAAGAGAGAGATACCCCTGGAAGGGTGAGCATTTTTTGAGCATGGTTACTGAGTAGTAATTTATACCTATCATTCAGGCTCAAAGGGTGAAAGTAAGGTGTTTGAGCATTGTGTGAGCATATTTAGGAGGATAATGGCTGAAAGTGTTGCTATTTTACGGAATTGGACATTTACGTGAAAATGAGTTAGAAGTCATCTAAATCACTTATCGGCGGCGAAACCACTGAAAAATATTCAGTTCGCCGCGCATTCTTTTAAGCTCTTGGCGGTTCTGTTCTGCTGTTGTATAATACCATTCACAATAACGTTGAAACTCTGACCGTGAACGAACTTCGTGGTAAAACTGATGAGTTGTTTGGTAAGCGGCAAATGCTTCCTCAACTTGGTGTTGAGGGGATGGCATAATATAAGGTAAGTTTTTAGACATAAAGTTAATAAAGTTAGGAGTTAGGAGTTAGGAGTTTAGAGTTAGGAGTTGGCAGTTAGAAGTTGGGAGTTAGAAGTTAGAAGTTTAGGAAATTACTACATTTCATAATTAACAACTCATAACTTATAATTAACAACTCCTAACTCTAATTAAAGCCAACCGCGTAAGCGATAAACTAAAGAACCAATGTACTCTTTTAAAGCGCTGGTAAATTGGTGCAAGTTGTCGGTATCAGGTAATAAATTCAGTATAGCGGCTTTGGGAGTGTTGCCGAGTTCTTGCAGTTCACCCTCACTAACAAGAAAGTCAGTCGGTGCAGGAATGACATTAATCCCTTGACGTTGGAAAATCTGAAGCGATCGCGGCATGTGCATTGCAGAAGTAACTAATAATACCTGATTTATGCTACGAGACGCCAAAATTTTGCGGACATTTACAGCATTTTGATAAGTATTTAGAGATTCAGGTTCTTGGATAATTGCCTCAGATGGAATACCAATAGATGTGAGTATTGTTGCCATATCTGCGGACTCTGAGGAACCACTACCACGCCAATCGATGCGCCCTCCGCTCAGAATGATTATAGGCGCTCTTTTTTGGCGATACAATTGGGCGGCATAAATAACGCGCTCGCCTGCTTCACTCAAATCGACGGTAGGTCTTGGGAAAAAAGCTGATTTGGTTGCGCCACCCAAAACTACAATTGCTTCTGCAACTGGTATTTGGGCGAGTGGAAGATTTTGCCATTCTAGCGATCGCACTAATGATTTAGCAATCCAAGCATTACTACAAAATAGCAATAAAGTCAAAGCAAAAGCAATTGCGATCGCCGCAGTGCGGGGTCGTTTCCACAACGTGACTAATGCTACTACCAAACTCACACAGGCTAATCCTAGTGGATAAAAAAATAGTGGCAGTAATTTGGAGAGATATAAAAACATGGCGGGGAATGGGGATTGGGGAGATCATGGAGATGAGGGAGTAGGAGAAAAACATTGATTATTGACTAATGTCCAATGTCCAATGCCCAATTCCCAATTCCCCATTCCCAAATTTACTACTTTTCCCAAAACCTGAAATTGATAATACTTCCAGAAGTGCGACGGTAACGGCGGGCGGGTCTTCTTGTTTGCCGTTTGTTGAGCCTGTCATTCGTTGGTTCAATTTCGCCCTCTTCTGATTCTTCAACTTGCAACTGAGTTCTAGTTGGTTCCTTACTTCCCCACCAAGCAGTAATCCAGCCTCCAGCTAAAGCTCCTATTGCACCTAGCAAGACACTCATGGGTGCTGGATACCCCAAGTATACAAAGCCAAGCATGAAAAATAACCAGTATTTTAGTCCTGTATCGACACCATCAGAGGAGGCGACAGTTGACGCCTGGGCGCTATTATCGGTTACATTTGTGATCCAAGTGAGGATAAAACCGCCCATAATACCTAAGAAGATGCTCAGGGCTGGTGCGGAGCCGGTCATTATTAATATAAATATTAAAAATGCCCCAAATAACAACTGAGAAAAGAAGCTGGGAGAAATACTGAAAAGGTCGTTCTTTTTGTCTGCCATAGAGTAAAAAAAGCTATTAACTAATTACTAATTCGTAACTCCTAATTTTCAATTGAATTAAGAATTACGAATTACGAATTACGAATTATCTTAATTGTGCCTGTTGTGGTTGAGTTGTATCCAAAATCTTTACGTAAGGTTGTTCTTCTTCAGTGAAAGGTTCAGCTTGTTTGATTTGTGAGTCTAATAAATCGGCGGTAGCATCAGCGATATCACCAGTGCGGTTGTTCAGACGCTGTTTTATAACTTCAAGGGGTGCTGTGCATTGGATAATCTGAAGGGAAAGTTGGTGCTTTGTAGCTTGAGCGATCGCTTCTTGGCGTAACTGCTGGCGATCGTACTTGGCATCCAAAATCACCGAAAAACCTTGTTTAGCCAGGATAATTCCCAATTCCAACAGTCGTGTGTAGGTTTTTTCGGTCATCTCAGGGGTATACAAATCATTACCACCTTTTTCCCACAAGGGAATTCCCCCTAAATGTTTCCGCACCGCATCCGAACGCAGGTGAATCGCTCCTAGTTGACGGGCTAAATGCCTTGCTGTGGTACTTTTACCAGAACCCGACAACCCCGACATCAAAATTAGTTCTCCCAGCTTTGGTTTAGTGTAGTCCCAAGCCTGTTTGTAATACTCAGCAGCCGTTTTTGTCGCTTCTTGCTTTACCGTCGCGGGTACACTCGGATCGTCTAGCAAAAATGAAGTTACCTTCGCTCGAACATAAGCCTGACGGCTTAAATACAAGGGTAGCACCTGCAAGCCTTCCCAGTCTCCAGTTTGCTCTATGTATGAATTCAAAAACGCATTACCCAAGTCTTTGCGCTCTCGCGCTGACAAATCCATTACCGTGAACGCCACATCGTACATCACATCGACAAAGCGAAACGGCTCATTAAACTCAATGCAATCGAACAGCAAGATTTTCTCGTGCCACAACGCAATATTTCTCAGGTGTAAATCCCCGTGACATTCACGAATATAGTTGTTATGAATTCTGCTAGCAAATAATTCTGGACATTCGGCAAAAAACTTATCTGTATATTGCTTTGTTTCTGTAAATTGCGCCTGAGTCTGGGGGCCACCAATATACTTTTCAGTTTGTTGATAATTCTCGTCAAAGGCAGCCCGAACTTTTGGCACTTCACCAAAACTGCTAATATAATCATTCGTCTGTGCTTCGGCATGATATTGAGCCACCACCCGTCCCAACTCATCTAGGTGTGTCTCATTCAACTTACCCTGTTCAAATAGTGTACTTAATAGCGACTCTTGCGGAAACTGGCGCATCTTTAGCACATATTCTACAGGCTCATCACTTCCTCCTAAATGGTATTGTTCCCCTACCAAAGTTATCGGCAAAACTTCTAAATACAGTTCACCTGCGCCTCGTTGATTCAACCGCAACTCTTCCTGAGAAAAATGTTGCCGCTTCTCTAAGGTGGAAAAATCTAAAAAACCAAAATTCATCGGTTTTTTTAGTTTATAGGCGTAATCTCCAGTCAGCAGCACATAAGAAATGTGGGTTTGAATTAATTGAATAGGTTCTGTTACTGGATGGGGATAAAATCCAGGTTGCAACATTTGCTCAATAAAAGCTGGAAGAGTCGCTTCTGTCATCTCTGTCCTCTGCGCTCTCTGCGCCTAGAAAGGTTCAAATACAAAAAAACCAGGAGTTCCCCCCTGGTATCATCAAAAATTATTACACAGTTTACCTAGCTTAAGAAGCTGCTTCAGTTTCAGTTGCTGTCCCAGCATCTTCAGCGCTAATTTGTGGTGGCAAAACGCTCACAACAAGTCGCTCCGATTCAGCTAGAGGTGTTACACCTTCAGGAAAGGGTATATCACTAATACTCAAGCTGTCTCCTATTTGCATGTTAGAGACATCGATTTCAATTACATCTGGGATGTTTTCTGGCGCACAACTCACTTGCAATTCGGTGATTACGGTGTCTAACACCCCACCTTCTTGTTTAACACCAACAGCAGTTCCCACAAAACGCAGCCGCACTTCTACAGTTGTGTCACCGTGGCCTGCAACCGCGAAAAAGCTGAGGTGGTAAGGCGTGCCTTTTGCTGGATGGATTTGAAGTTCCCGCAGCAAAGTTTTGCCGCGCCAAGGTGCATCAGCAATATTCAACTCAATCAATGTATTGTTGACTGAAGCTCTTTTGAGCAAGCGTTCAACAGTTTTAGCATCAATGGTCAAAGAAATGGATTCTGTACCCTTATGACCATACAAATTGGCAGGGATGAGTCCAGCACGGCGCAAAGCTCTTGGCTTGCTACCTTCTGGACGTTTTTGAGATTCGACTGTAATAGCCATAGAAGTTGTTAGTTGTTAATTAGAGTTAGGAGTTAGGAGTTAGGAGTTGGGAGTTAGGAGTTAGGAGTTAGGAGTTGGGAGTTAGGAGTTAGGAGTTTTGATTTAATTACTCATTCTTAACTCTTAACTCTTTAACTTTTAACTCTTCACTCTTAACTCTTCACTCCTCACTCTTAACTAAGCACTGAGTAGGGTAGCAGGTGTGCCGTCGGCCTGGAATAAAGCACGTTTGGGTCCGTGGATGGGGTCTTCTACGATTATGGTTTGATCGCGGCTTGCTCCTAATGAGACGATCGCAATCGGGACTTCCATTAATTCAGCGAGGAATTTTAGATAGTCCAGTGCTTGCTGTGGCAAGTCTTCCAGGGTGCGGCAGTGGGTTGTTGACACTTTCCATCCTGGTAAGGTTTTGTAGATGGGGCGACATCTAGCAAATTTACGAGAACTTGTGGGGAAGTGTTCGCTGCGTTGGCCATCTATGTTGTATGCGACACAAACTTGGATTTCCTCTAATTCGTCGAGGACATCTAGTTTAGTGAGTGCCATACAATCCATGCCATTAATCCGCACGGCATAGCGACCGATGACCGCATCAAACCAGCCACAGCGCCGTTTGCGTCCGGTGGTTGTGCCAAATTCTGCACCGCGCTCGCACAACAATTCTCCCAAGTGTCCATCCAATTCTGTGGGAAATGGCCCTTCTCCCACTCGTGTCGTGTAGGCTTTCGACACTCCAATTACCCGGTCAATCATTGTCGGCCCTACCCCTGTACCAACGCAAGCCCCCCCGGCTACCGGATTAGAGGAGGTGACATAGGGATAAGTTCCATGATCTAAGTCAAGGAGCGTACCTTGTGCGCCTTCAAACAAAATATTCCGCCGTCGCCCAATCGCATCGGATATTTTTAACGATGTATCAATAACGTAAGGGCGCAACCGTTCTGCATATCCCAAATACTCCTCAATCACCTCTTTTGCATCTAAAGGCGGCAAGTTGTAAAGCTTTTCTAAAATGACGTTTTTATAATTAATCGTCCACTCCAACTGCTCACGTAGCTCATCGGGGTTCATCAAGTCTAAAACCCGAATGCCTGTACGTTCAGATTTATCAGCATAAGTCGGCCCAATGCCCCGACCTGTTGTGCCGATCTTATGGCTTCCCCGTCGTTCTTCCGATGCCTGGTCAATCAAGCGATGATAAGGCATGGTTACGTGGGCTGTCTCAGATATCAGCAGGTGGTCAGTGGAAATATTTAGTTCTTTTAGTTGGTCGATTTCTGCAATCAAAATCTGTGGGTCGATGACTGTTCCACAGCCGATTATGCAATCGGTATTTGGATACAAAATACCAGAGGGAATCAAGTGTAGCTTAAAGGTCTGACCTTTAACTACAATTGTGTGTCCAGCATTGACACCCCCTTGGTAACGAACCACAACATCTGCGGAACGGCTGAGTAAGTCAGTTATTTTACCTTTTCCTTCATCGCCCCATTGGGCACCTATGACAATGACGTTAGCCAAGAGCTTAAATTAAGAAGTAAAGTTTCCACAAACTATTATTATTAACATCTTACTCATGTCATGTCAAGCTTATTGCAGAATAACTTAGTTTTCAATTCAGGCGGTTAGAAACCACCTATGTAGCGTTAAGTTGACATCAATGCCCTGCTTTTGTTTTGATCTTACGGATAGTGGAGGGTTAATTACAATTTCAAAAGTAGAGACATTGCAATGCAATGTATTTGTAAACATTATGGATAAACAAAGTATCCGATAGTATCACTGCTAAAAATGAATTTATATTAAAAATTAGCGGATTTATTTTTAACTATTATGTATAAATCATCATCTCAAAAATGCCGATATTTACAACTTTAAGAGATTGTATTTTGTTACCCGTGCTGTCACAATCATTAAAATATTCTCAGTATTTGCTTTTAATTTTAAATTTTAACTGATGGAGGGCATCTGCGGCAGAAAGGGCGATCGCATGAGCAAAAAATGGTATCGAGTCCAAAAGCTGAAAGCAATATTCATCCTAGCATTGGCAGTTGTATTTACTAATGCTGTAGTCTCCTATAGCAACACTGTTAAGCTGATTCACAATCAGCAATGGGTGATATACTCCTATAAAGTGGTTACTCAACTTGAAAGTATCCAATCTGCACTTAAAGATACTGAAACGGCACAACGTAATTACCTAATTACAGCAGATGCAGATGATCTAAAAATTTATATTGCAGCTTATCAACAAACTAATAAAAATATTGAACTTATTAGCAAGTTAACTGCTGCGAACCATCAAAACCAGCAGTGGATTTCTTTGCTGGAGCCGAAAATTAGCAACAGGCTCAAAATGCTGCAACAAGAAATTTTTCTCAGACAAAACCAGGGATTTGAAGCAGTTCGGCAACAAATCTTATCTAACAAAGACAAGCAAAGCAGCAAAGAAATCCAACAACTTATTCACGGCTTTTTAGAGGTAGAGCAAAATTTATTACAGCAGGGAATGCAGCAGTCGCAAGCAAGTTCCCAAAAGGCGATAGTCACATTTTTTATCGCTGCTATTGTGGATTTAGTGCTGGTGACGCTGCTATATGACTTGTTGTGGCGTTATATCAGACAACTTCAGCAGACAGAACTGGCCTTACGGCAAAGCGAAAATCGTTTACGAGCGATGATAGATGCAGAACCAGAATGCATCCAGTTAATTGCCGCCGATGGCACCCTTTTAGAAATTAATGCAGAAGGGCTGGCAATAATGGAAGTGGAAAGTGCTGATGTATTAATTGGTAAAGCTATTGATGAGGTAATTGTACCAGAGTATAGAGCAGCCTTTGCCGACTTGCATAAAAATGTCTGCCAAGGTAAGAAGGTGACTTTGGAATTTGAAATCGTGGGATTTAAAGGTACTCGTCGCTACATGGAAACTCATGCTGTACCACTGCGTAACGAATCTGATGATACGTTTATCCATTTGGCACTGATGCGAGATATAACCCAGCAAAAACAGGCAGAACAGAAAATCCGTGAACAAGGGTTGCTGCTGGATGTATCAAGTGATGCGATTTTGGTGCGAAATATCTACAACCAAATTTTGTTTTGGAATCAAGGTGCTGAACGTCTGTACGGCTGGAAGACTGGGGAAGTTGTCGGTAAAAATGTTTTGCAACTTTTGTATAAAGACATTTCACTACAGCTAGAAGATGCTTACTTGAGAGTGATGAATACGGGTGAGTGGCGGGGTGAGTTGCATCAACTGACAAGGGAAGGTAAAGTAATTATCGTTGAAAGTCGGTGGATACTGATGCGGGATGATAATGGACAACCCAAATCCATTTTGAGTGTGAACACCGAGATTACGCAGCAGAAACAACTAGAAGCTCAACTTCTGCGATCGCAACGTTTGGAGAGTATCGGCACTTTAGCTAGCGGTATCGTCCATGACCTCAACAATATACTATCGCCAATTTTAATGTCAGTTCAACTGTTGCAGAAAAAATTGCCTGATTCGCAGAGTCAGCAAATACTGCAAACTTTAGAAAATAATGTGAAACGCGGCGCTAATTTGCTCAAGCAAGTGTTATCTTTTGCACGGGGCATCGAAGGTAAACAGACAATTTTCCAAATTCAGCCTTTGATAGCAGAAATTGAGCAAATTATCGCTCAAACATTCCCCAAATCTATTATCTGTCAGATAGATATCCCTAAAAATCTGTGGTATGTCCGTGGAGACGCAACTCAACTACATCAGGTACTGATAAACTTAGTAGTTAATGCCCGTGATGCTATGCCCAATGGCGGTATATTGAGGATGGCGGCAGAAAATCTGGTGATTGGTGAACATTCTGCCCAGATCAATATTGATGCTAAAACGGGTTCTTATATTGCGATCGTGGTAACTGATACTGGTATGGGGATGTCGTCAGAAGTCCAGCAACGGATTTTTGAACCATTTTTCACCACCAAAGATGTAGGCAAAGGTACTGGTTTAGGACTTTCCACAGCGTTGGGTATTATTAAAAATCACGGTGGTTTTCTCAATGTTTACAGTCAGGTAAACAGAGGAACTCAATTTACAGTGTACTTGCCTGCCTCAACATCTAAAGACACACATTTGCTATCTCCAGATTTGGAATCAGTTATAGTAGATGGGTAATTGATTTTGCTGGTGAAAGTATCACAGACTATAAAAATTCTATCAACCAAAACTTTCTGCCCATGTTAGAAATTAGTTAATAGAAATAAAAAATATAGCAGGATTAAATCATTGGTGAACAATAATATCCCCGACTTATTTGAGAAGTCGGGGATATTATTGTCTCGATTTTCACAACTCATTTAGGATTGCTATATCAGTTAATATGATCATGGTCTTAATTTAAATCCGCAATAGGGATTTTAGTAATTTTCAAGCGTTTCAATCCCTATGAAAGATAAGGTATTTTTCAAAAATATAGCACAGATACATGCTATTATTCAATTTACTCTATTTGGCGTGTGTAGACGTTCAAAAATTAAATCAAGTTTTGCGGTACAATGTGGAACTGTTCGCCGCGATCGCGTAACGTCCTGATAGCATTAACGGCATCCGAGTTCATTGGATGGCTAAGGTTTAAATGTGAGAAAAATTAAACTACTGGGTTTGATATTTATTAGTTTGGCAATGGTGTTGTGGTTTAATTTGCATTCCTCAACACCGTCAATACCAACTGTTGCATCTTCACCACCAAAAACTATCCGTTACTTCGAGCGCACTTTGCCCCAAAGCATCGCTCACATTCTGTTGATTCCAGCTAATAGCAAATTTTTGGTAACTCCTGCACTATCACAAAAGGTAAGCACCGTAAAGGAATTTGCCCAGAAGCATCAAGCCGTAGCTATCTTGAACGCAGGTTTTTTTGACCCAATTAATCAAAAAACTACATCTTATGTTGTCATACAAAGAAAGTTGGTTGCTGACCCCAAAGAAAACGATCGCCTGGTGAACAATCCCGACTTAAAATCTTACCTGAGTCAAATTTTAAATCGCGCAGAATTTCGCCGTTACTCATGTGGAAAGACTCTTCGCTATGATATTGTCCTGCATAATGCGTCACAGCCAGTAGGTTGTCAGTTAGTCGATGCTATAAGCGCTGGCCCAAGCCTATTACCAGAACTAACTTTAGCAAAAGAAGGCTTTGTAGATAATGCCACCAAACGAGATGCACTTGGCAGCAACCAACCGAACGCCAGAACTGCCGTAGGTATTACCCGTGATGGCAGCATTATATTAGTTATGGTGGCTCAAAAACCCTCTGCTCCCACTAATTCTGGGATATCTTTACCAGCATTAGCTGATTTTATGAAAACTCTTGGTGCTGATAAAGCGATGAATCTTGACGGGGGGAGTTCGTCTTCACTTTATTACAATGGCAAAACCTTTTACGGGAAGGTTGATTCGGAAGGAAATTCTATCAAGCGTCCGGTGAAATCAGTTTTGCTGGTTCAGGAAAACTAGTTATCTGTCTCATTAATTTTGCGGGGCTGCGAGAACCCCGACTTCTTCAAGAAGTCGGGGTTCTGAACACCACGAACCTCTGAAAACTTTTGGGACAGACCACTAGCAATACTGCTCGGTTTTTGGATTTTTCGATAGTGTTTTAGACCTGTAGAGACGCGAAATTTCGCGTCTCTACACAAGGTTTTTAGTCTTATCCGAGCAGTATTGAGACCACTAGTTTTGAATGCTATCTAAGAGCTTGAATGAACAAGTCTAATTTAATACCAGTCCTGGCGATTAGAATAGAGCCCAAAACTTGTTCATTCATCCTCTAAGGGAGCAAGTCTTTACTTTCCTGTTTCCGCCGACTGCGAAAACCCTGTTTTCCATTAACTTGGTCAAAGAGAACATCGTATTTATCAAAAAATGCGATGCCAGTATTTACAAATATAGTCAGTTCTGCTTGTGGTGAAATATTCAAATTCCAGCGATTAAATCCGTCGCGGGTTCCTGGTGTCAAGCTGTAATCAAAAATGCCATTGATTGCTACTTTCAAAGCATTTGCTGAACCTAATACTCCTGGTTTGAGTTTAGCTGCTGTAGAAGCTGATTTGAATTCAGTCAAACCATTAATAGTTCCAGTATCAGTAATCATTGTGCCATTACAAGAATTTTTAGCAGAACTCCCAGCAAGAGTTAGACAAACTTTGCTCACTTGAGAGTCCCATCTATCACCAGGTACATCATTAATTTCAGGTTGTTTACTCCAAGCAGCCATTTTGAAATCTGCTTGATTATCAGCAGTTAAACCGAGAATTAAACTGCCATTCTTATTACTACCACCATTTCCAATCACGATAAATCCGTTACTCAGATTGCCTAGTAATTTTCTCAACGGATTATAGAGAACTGACTTTTCAAAATAGTTGACACCGATAATACCGGAAAATGGCACACCATTCTTTGCTGAACAATTAGGCTTTTGGGCAGTACATTGACGATTAGTAACAATCTGTACCGGAATGGGTTCTGCGGTGGGAAGCAAACCAAATCGGATATTAGTATAAACTAATTCGCCCTCCAGGATAGTACCATCACTTAATACCTCCTTGATATTTTGTCCGGTTCTGCGGATAGGGGCATTACCTAAAAACTCTTTGGGAACTCGCAGCCCTGCTGACCCTGTATCTAATAAGATACGCTTTGGTTGACCACCTGCGATCGCCATTTCCAAAAAATAGCCGCGAACCCGTTGACCGAGGGAAGGTTTTGTGTATAAAGGTAGGGATATAGTATCAAAAGTTGGCTTGCGGGGTGTATTTTGAGAGATATCGCGCAACGCTGAATTTGGGTAAAGAGCCGCAAATGCTGACTGTCGTTGTGCTGCTGGTTCAGGCGCGATATCCCAAAGGCTTTCGTAGTAGAAAAAGCCGATACCTAAACCGCGTTGTTGCGCTGCTTCTACCTGGGATTGAATTTGTGCTATGGAAACTGGGCGATTTCGTAACCCAGCCATAATACCAATACCAGTTGGGATGACTTGTTTTGTTTCTAAAATTTCTGGGCGGTTAATTTGAGCGATAAAACTTTCTAAATCATTACGGTATACTTGCATAACCAACTCATCGACAATACCCAACCGTACCCAGTTGAGCCAATCTTGCAGTTGCAGCTTGTAGGCGAAATCATAATAATTAGGAGCAATTGAGAAAATAGCATTGGGTTTTCTAGCTTTCACAGTTTGGTGGAGGTCTACCATGAATGCAGTAATTTTATCTGCTCGCCATTTTATCCATGCTGTGGCTTGGGGATTGGGTGGGGGAGGATTGCCAGTTTCTTGAGTATATAGACTAATTGTGTATTTATCGTAACCAAAATCCACAGGTAAACTAGTATTGTCGTCAAATTGAACGCCATCAGCATCGTATTGAGTAATGATTTCCATCACGAGTTCGGTGATAAACTTTTGCACTTGCGGGTGAAACGGATTCAACCACGCTACTTCACCCGCAGCACTAATTGAAGTTTGAGTCTCATCCGCCTTTTGTGTCAGCCAATCTGGATGCTGCGATGCGAGTTCCGAACTTAGGGGAACCATGAAACCAAATTCAAACCAAGGTATTACTAGTAAGCCTTCTCTGTGGGCTTGGCTGATTATGTCTGCAATCACATCTTGTCCATCTGTTCCCTTGAAGAAAAAGGGAATACCCATTTTTTGCATGATGGCGCTGGGGTAATATGTATAGCCATCGTTCCACACTACTGGATAAACAGTGTTAAAGTTTAACTGCCGCAGTTGGCTCATGGCTGCAAGCACCTTTGAGCGATTTCGGAAAACGTTAAAATCGTTACCACTCAGCCACACTCCCCGAATTTCTTGACGAGGTTGAGGAGGTAGTTGGGCAAAGCTAGGGGCAAAGCTATTGAGTAGGAATACCGCAACGAATGATATTAGACATAATAATGGCAGCAGATGCTTCTTTAAAAGCCACCAACCTTGATGAATCAAAGGCGCTGCAATACCAGACGCTTTACGTAGCTTCCTGCGACATAGGAGTAAGCCTCTACCTACAGGTTTAAATAGTAAGTTAGTTAGAGTAGCATTAATTTTTATGGTTTTTTCCCAGAACTGAGTTGTCATTACTTCTACTTACTAAATTAGGTTAATTGGTTATATTTCATTCCATATCAACGTTGAATTGCTGCACCAGGAAAACTGATACAGTAATTTAGCTGCAAGATGGTTGACGCAGTTATAGGGTTAGTAGTGCCAAATAGAAATGTTTCAAAGTAACCTGTAATATATTTTTGCTGCTCTCATACCAATTTTAAAAATGATTGCGACAGATGGATAGAGAAAACCTAGAGACACTAAGCGGTTTCCAATCCAAAATCTAAAATTCAAAATCCAAAATGGTATCACCCCCAATACTGCTCGGATAAGACCAAAAGCCTTGTGTAGAGACGCGAAATTTCGCGTCTCTACAGGTCTAAAACACTATCTATAAATCCAAAAACCGAGCAGTATTGGTATCACCCCTACCCCTGGTAGATTTTTTGCATAGCACCATTCCTCTTATTGAAATTAAGTCACAATGATAATAGGCAATCATAGAGGGTGCTGTTATGTCTGGTCTAATTCAAACTGTTCGGAACTTGTTCCTTCGTCTTCAAGGCTTGCTTGATGTTTTATTCAAAAGTGTTTCCAATTTTTTCGGAAATTTCTTTGGTTTTTTTGGCAACCTGTTTGGATTCAATAGCTCTGGTTATTTCTTGGAATCTAATCAGGAGCAAGGTATAAAACAAGCTTCTGCAAAAGAGCCAGTCGAAACGAATCAAGATAACACTCCTAAAATTTCCGCCACTACCCGCCGTCGTCCTAATGCCAAAATTGACGACTACTTTCTCAATATGGCTCGTGATGTGAAAAAGAATTAGGGAACTCCAAGAAATAAATTATCCAATCTTGTGGGGTGGGCGACACGAGCGCCCACCCCACAAGAAATAATTGTTTGATATCTACTATAAAGAGCGATGTCTACGACGGCCTATTCGGTGTCGCCTCACACTCTCCATTTAAATCGAGTTTCGTAATAAGCGATCGCATCTCATACGTGTTTACTTTTGCCTTGGCGAATGGAATAGAACGCGGCTACACAGGCTTTTGCCCGCCTGTGCAAACTAAGGTCAAATTAAGGTTTTGAAACCCACGGAGGTGGGTTAAGTCTCCTTTAGACACGGTTTCTAACCGCCCATTTCGCTAGCCTCTAAACCCTAGCCCCAAAAGAAATCTGTTACCAAAACAGAAAGCACAGATGAGTCCGCTAGCTGCACCTATAAGCAATCATATTTTCTTTGGGAAAATTCGCGGTTTCTAGATCCCCGACTTATTTTAGAAGTCGGGAATCTAACTTTTTATGAATGATTTAGGCGTTGCTATAAGCTATTACAATTCGTTATACCATTTAACTTTAATAATGATACAAATACGCTGCTGTTTGGGCATGGCATTGCGATGCCCCTACAAGAAATCTATATGTATCACGATTTTCGTGAATTGGTATCACTATCCGAATCCCCAACTAAATGATTATGAATATCAAACGTCGGGAATTTATCACAACCTGTGGACTAGCTACACTAGCCACCCAGATACCATCACTTACTGCTGAGGGTAAGCCATCTCCAAACACCAGCCGCAAGCCGCCCCGCCTGCAAGCTGGCGATACTGTAGGATTGATTTCCCCTGCGGGTATCGTTGACGTTAAAGACATCGAAGCAGCGCAGCAATCCATTACACAATTAGGGTTAAAAGTCAAGCTAGGGAAGCATATTTTAGACCGTTACGGCTATTTAGCAGGTAAAGATAGCGATCGCGCCCAGGATGTAAACTTGATGTTTAGCGATCGCACCATAAAAGCAATTATTCCCATGCGTGGTGGTTGGGGTTGTAATCGCATTTTACCTTTACTCAACTACTCGCTAATCCGCTCCCAGCCGAAAATTATCATCGGTTACAGTGATATTACGACGCTGTTGTTAGCAATTAATGCCCGTAGTCAAATGATTACTTTTCATGGGCCAGTTGCTACGTCTACCTGGAATCAATTTACAGTGGATTACTTCAAGGGC
The DNA here is from genome assembly GCF_036917635.1 of Nostoc sp. Lineage (GTDB taxonomy): Bacteria > Cyanobacteriota > Cyanobacteriia > Cyanobacteriales > Nostocaceae > Nostoc. The sequence continues at coordinate 4,366 of NZ_JBALCW010000064.1, read as the reverse complement.
ATCCTATTTAATGCTGAAGCGGTAACTATGCAAAATCTCAACCCTAGCGAAGTGCGGGTGGAGACAATAGCACCGGGAAAGGCCAGAGGTAAACTTGTGGGTGGAAACTTGTCAATTTTATCAGCGATGGTAGGTTCACCTTACCTACCTTCTTGGAACAAAAGCATTCTGTTTGTGGAAGAAGTTGGCGAGGATGTTTATCGGATAGATAGGATGCTGACGCAGTTAAAAACTGCTGGGATACTTAATCAAATTGCTGGCTTTATCTTTGGCCAATGCACTAAATGTAGTCTTGGAGATGAACCGTCATTTACATTAATGCAAGTATTGCAACAACACATACTTCCTTTAGGTATTCCTGCTTGGTATGGTTCAATGATTGGTCATATTAAGGATAAATTTACTTTGCCAATCGGTGTAGAAGTGGAAATAAATGCTGAACTTGGGACAATACGAATGTTAGAGGCGGCTGTTAGTCTTGTGTGAAGGAGACAGGAGGTTATACCAATTCTGTATGAAGGTGCGCCGAACTATATGAGGAACGAACCGCAAAGGACGCAAAGGACACAAAGAAAATTTGGCGCAGCTTCACAAATAAATGGTATTAGAACCCACATTCCGCACTTCAAAATGTATTATCTATCTTTTCAATAAAAATTCCTAATAATGTTCAAATTATTAAGTATTAATATTGAATACCATTGGCGATTTATGTTGTTGATTTAACCATTTTTTTCCACATATGGGAAATCTACGCATATTACACGATGAAGTGCGGAAAGTCGGTTAGAATATAAAAATAGTGACTCACATTTTATCTAATAAACATCTCCGAAAAAGAATGTAGAGACGCGAAATTTCGCGTCTCTACAAGGGTTCTGAATAACGCATATTTAATTTCTGGAGATGTCTAATATGTAGGGGCAATACCCTGCGGGAAGCCGATGCAGCGTCTACATGAATTGCCCCTACGGTAAATAAAGGCTTTCACTGCCTTTTTGCGTAAGTTCTAATTATCTATGGGGGAATGCTTTATTTTTTGCAAGTCCCCTAACACCCCTTAAGGAATGTCTAACTTATCACCATCTCTTAGTGTGTCAGTGTTTACAGAGGTGGTTCGATCAATAATCTCTACTGGGAGTGATTGGGGTGAGTGAGTTTCAACACTTTTCCTCATGCCAACATCTTCAGTTTTCACCTGCTTATTATCTACAAGCAGCCGTTCATCTAATCCTACGCCCTGATTACTAGCTGGTTTGACCTCTTGGGCTGCACCCTTTACTGCATTCGCTGTCTCTTTTGCTGCATCTTTGAAAGCTGGTTTGGCTTCCTGAACTGTCTCTTTAACAGCGTCCGCTACATTTTTAACGGCTGGTTTGACCTCTTGGGCTGCACCCTTTACTGCATTCGCTGTCTCTTTTGCTGCATCTTTGAAAGCTGGTTTGGCTTCCTGAACTGTCTCCTTAACAGCGTCCGCTACATTTTTAACAGCTGGTTTGACCTCTTGGGCTGCACCCTTTACTGCATTCGCTGTCTCTTTTGCTGCATCTTTGAAAGCTGGTTTGGCTTCCTCAACTGTCTCCTTAACAGCGTCCGCTACATTTTTAACAGCTGGTTTGACCTCTTGGGCTGCACCCTTAATTGCATCAACTACAGATGGCTTGGTTTCCTGAACTGTCTCCTTAACTGCCTCTACTACATCAACAACGGATGGCTTCACCGCTTGTGCTGTATCTTTCGCTACTTCTGTTATCTCTTCTACAGAGTGGTTAACAGTCTCACCTATACTCTTTGCTGCATCTACTATACCTTCAACAGAATCGTGAACAGCTTCAGATGTACCCTTGCCAGCCAAAGCGCCTGCTACCGCACCTGCGACAGCACCAACTACACCACCAACTCGACCACCAAGTATACCACCAATCGCTGCACCAGCTATACCAGCACCAATGCCTGATCCTGAAGATTGAGCATCGGTTTGCTCTTGCTTGGGGTCGGTATTTTCGTCATACTTATCTGCTTGTTGCTTATTCTGAGTCATAATCATCGTCTCCTTTATATTTGCAGCGTCCAGATAAAGGACTATGTGTATCAAGTGGGAGCAAGGCGAAAAAGTGAGAAGCAACAAATAATGTCACTTTAATGTCACTTTAAAAACTTTTTCAAGCTGATAGCATCAGTAAAAACACTAAAAAAACGGTAATTTTGCCCAGTTTCCTATCAATAAAATTAGTTTATTGATAGGAAAAATCAAATCTCACAAAATCGCGTTGCTCCCGTATCAACTTTGGGAATGCTTACTTATGATGACCAAACCATTTAGAGGCGATCGCTCCTAAAGCTGCTCCTACCACTGGATTACTGAGAAACTTAAGAATCGCTGGTTGTTCAGCCATCACTTCTTGGAAGATGTCAGGATGGCTATGATATGTGAAAGATGCCAGCTTGCTGAGGTCATCTGCACTTATATGGCTAGGGTTGTGGGTAGAAAGTCCCAAATCTCGCTCCAGATGGCGCTCGTCTAGACCTCTTTGCTTTAAGTGCTTGAAAAATGACCGCGCAACATCATCCCGTTCGTTAGGCTTAATCTGAGCGATCGCCTTCTGCAATTCTGGCTCCATCTGGCTGGGAGGAATGCTGTTATGGTTGAAAGACCGACCAAATAATTGCCGACGTTCTTCGTGGGATGAGCGTTCAGCAAAATCATCAAAATTTTGGTATTCCTTGGTTGGGTCAGATGAAACATCATCTAAAGATTCTGTATTACCATGCGCTAAGTCATTCAGAATTTCGCGTTTATACTTATCACTGCTGCTCATTTTAAATGTCTCCTTTTCTACTTACAATCAACTGAATTAATTCAGGTTTTTCCAAAATTTTGAGTCGTTAAGCTAAAAAACATCTAATTTGCATAACCCTTATTAAATATAACTATTGTGGGGTGGGCATCCTGCCCGCCTAGCTTATGCAAGTTTATTTGTGGAACAGCTTATTTATACTCAATTTGCTGAGATTGCACATCATACTGAGCCGTCAAAATCAGTTTTTTGTCTGGTGCATACATCAAAACTTTTAAGTCTTGCTTCGGAAAATTTTGGTGAAAACCTTGGAGTAAAGATTTTGCTAATGGTCGCACTTCCGTCGGACGAACTTGAGGCGCAATCACGACACCTAACTTATTGTTGTCACGTACATAAGCATCTTGGACAATTCCCTTGGCTGTAGCGACAACCCAGTTCCCAAAATCTTTACCCTGTACACTGTTACCGCGTGACAACAAGTCATAGTCAGCACTATGACTGATTGCAGGCGGTAATTGAGTTGGTTGTTTAGCTTGAACAGTACCACTACAGGCGGCAGTCGTTGTTAATACTAATACCAACACTAAAGCTGTTAAAACCTGACGAAACTGTTGAATTATTTTCAATTTAACCACCTCATCTAAACTAATGACTCTTTTGCAATATCAAGCTTCTGAAAGTAATTTTGAGTAGAAGTAGGTAGAAAACCCATTCCTACTATAGCGTTTCCTAACCAGATCAGGTACATCATAGCCCCCTTTCCGCAAGCGATGAGGGGGTTGGGGGTGGGGTTCAGTACCTACTGAACCGAGAACCGCTATAACTCAAATGCAATCACCTTTGTGATTTAAGTAGGTTAACCCCGGTCAGTTTTATTCTCTATTCGAGTTCCATCAGCGTCAACATTTAATTCTTCGCGTCGAATGGTTTCTTCAGCTTCAACGGTTTCTTTGTCTACAACTTTCTGCACTTTGACTTCTTCTCGCAAAAAAGCTTCCTTATGGATATCTGCAACTTCTTCATAGAGGTCTATATGCGCTACCTCGCCCTCGGCAAAGTCAGTCGCTTCAGCAGACACAACTTTGCCTGTGTCTTGAGAAGTCACTCGCTCAATCACGACTCGCTCTTTTTCCACCGGAACAGCAACTCTTGCAGTTTCGGTTTCAACACGCTTACTAATCGCTACTTCTCCGCTTTTTCGGCGCTGTTTATTAGCAACTAGCCTTTCTTGGTAAAGTTTGAAAGTTTGATCTTCGTGAGCGCTGACATCATATAGATCCGCGTCGTCTGCGTAGCTGTACTTGTCAGGACTAGGAGTAGTGCGGCCAACTGTTGATCCTAGCGCAGCTGAACTTTCTACAGACGGTGTGCGATATCCTCCCCGCACCTTTTCTTCATAGTCGTAGTCAAGTGTTGTATGCTCTTGATATTCAGGTAAATTTTCCGCTTGCTCTCTTGTTATACCAACGACATATAGAACCCATTTGACATCTAAGAAGGTGCAGCAAGCCTCTTAACCATCAACCGAATAAAACAAAGATTAACCTTGGCAGTCGCATTAGCTA
>NZ_JBALCW010000063.1:0-9398 GCF_036917635.1 Nostoc sp. | reverse complement strand
ATGACCAATGACCAATGACCAATGACCAATGACCAATGACCAATGACCAATGACCAATGACCAATGACCAATGACCAATGACCAATGACCAATGATTAATGACCAATGACCAATGACCAATGACCAATTACAACAATCCTTCCAATTTGCGACGCATCTTTTCTAGTTCCGAATCAGACAATTCTGGTTCTTCTAGTGGCTGTTGATTGAAAGGAAAGGGGTCTTCAACAGTATCCTCCTTCTGGGCATCTTCTTGCCAGTCGGTTTTTTCGACGTTAAGTTCTGGGGGAGTTACAACTAAATTGCTGTTTTCTGGGACGATTTCCCATTCATATCCAGCACTTTCGCAAAATTCCTTGATTTCCTCAGCATCGATCGGCTCTGGTGTCGGTGCGGGAAAATCCTGAGCTTCTAACATCAGGGCAAAGCGGGTGGCGTCGTCTTCTGACTCGAACATCATAATTTTATTGAGATCGCCTACCCGAATGGTATGAATTCCCTCATTTTCCGTTCGAGCATTAAAAATTAACACAAAAACACGCATTGGTGTAATCATCTGTCTTTTTTAAGGTCTATCCATATTAAAGTTCTACGTTGTGCCTCAGCGAAAGTCACAGGAATAATTTTCACTCTATTCAGATCAGATTTAACTGAAAACGTCAATATTATGAAGCACAAGCATTGGATCAAGCAAATAGCGTAACTCAACAAATGAGGTCTTGGGTTTAGTTGGCGTATCCTGGAAATGGCATACTGAATCAGCGTCTCAGTTAATGCTTGTGTGTGCCAGCGACATCTGGCAATTAATACAGTTAAAGCAAATGATTAAATCTCCCAATCAAGATATTCTCTCCCCGTACCCTATCCGCAAGCGTCTATGGTTGCTGGTGTTGAGTCGGGGTAGCATTGCTTTGGGCGGACTTTTGCTGTTAGGAGTTATTGTCGGTATTTGTCGGTTGTGGACTTTTGTCCAAACAGAGTTAACACCCTTAGCACAAGAAAGTCTCACTACTACACTCAACCGTCCGGTAAAACTGGGAAAAGTCACACAATTTTCGTTGACAGGAGTGCAATTTGGGGCTTCAGCTATCCCAGCCACACCTACAGATCCAGATCGGGCCGCAGTTGAAGCTGTAGAGGTGGGTTTTGACCCTTTACAACTAATCTTTAACCGCCATCTAAAGCTAGATGTTACCTTAGTTAACCCAGATATTTACATTGAACAGGATAAACAAGGGCGCTGGGTTTCCACTAATATAGCGCCGCCGCGTGTAGGTGCGGCTATTAAAACCGATTTAGACAAATTGTGGTTTCGCAATGCCAAGTTAGCCTTGATGCCGCAGAAGAGGGCTGGGGGGGCAGGGGGAGCAGGGGGAGCAGGGGGAGCAGGGGGAGCAGGGGGAGTGAATTTTCCCTTATCTCCCGTAACATTTTCTCAAATCAACGGTTCTGCCCAACTTTTAGCAAATAACAAGTTGATCAGGTTTGATGTGGGGGGTCAAGCAGACAGTGGTGGTAGTATTTCCATTCAGGGAGAGACGCAGTCCAGGGTGCTAGCAGGGAACTTTCAAGTGCGATCGCAAAACTTCCTAGCTGCGGATCTTTCTCGGTTGATTAAGTTACCAGTGAGCTTACAGGCTGGTCGAGCCAATGGAGACTTGTTAGTTAGGTTAACACCAGGACAACGGACTTTATTGTATGGCAGCGCTGTTGTGCAAGGGGTAACAGTTGAAGTGCCTAAAGTCCCGCAACTGTTGAGCAATAGCCAAGGAAATCTTCACTTCCAGGGAACGGAGTTGCAGTTAAACAATGTTACTAGCAACTACGGCAAAATTCCCCTAGTGGCTACGGGAATCATCGACAATCAAGCAGGCTTTAACTTGGCAGCGCGGGTAAATGCGGTGAGTTTGGTTAATGCCCAAGAGACTCTCAAGGTAAAACTACCTGTGCCGATCGCTGGACAAGTACAAGCTTCTTTGCAGATTACCGGATCAACTAAAGAGCCAATTCTCTCAGGTACAGTTGCCACTATTCAAACTGCTCGGATTGACAAAGTTGATTTTAATAGCATTAGTAGTAAGTTTCAGCTTGCGACTAGTTCCTCTTTAATTACCCTAAAAGATATTCAAGGTAAAGCTAAAGTTGGTGGTGATATCACCGGCGCTGGGACAATTCAACTTGGTAAAAATCCGCGACTGGATATAAATTTTGCTGCCAAGAATGTTTCAGGGGATGCGATCGCAAAAGTTTATGACATAACACCCAACTTTCAAATCGGCAACGTCTCAGGTACTGCCCAACTAACTGGCCCTCCCACAAATGCCCAAACTGCGGTACAATATCAGGCTCCTAACGGAACTTACCCCGGAACGGGTGAAGTTGCGATCGCTCCAAATCGTAATGTCTCTTTCCGCAATGTGGCTCTGAATGTGAGTGGTGGTACAGTCCGGGCAACTGGTAGTTATGCCAATCAGCGTTGGCAAGCTGTGGCTGTTGCCTCTGGGGTAAAATTAGAACCCTTTGTAGACAAAAGTCAACTGCAAAATGTCTCTTTGGCGGAAGCACAGTTTAATGGTCGTCTTATTCTCTCAGGCAGCACAGCACCATTTAAAATTGCCACGATTCGCACTGATGGGGGAGGGGTTCAAATTGGTGGCGGCACAGTTGCAGTTTCTAATATCCAACTACAAGACCAAAGCTTCTCTGCTCAACTTGTAGCTAATGGTGTGCGGTTGGGACAAATATTAAAACAGTCTCCCCCAGCTTTAAATAACCCATTGGCGGGTACGTTCCAAATCGCAGGCAACAGAGATAATTTCAGCCTGAAAACCCTGCGTGGCAGTGGTGAAGGTCGCCTTGCTATTGGCGGTGGTACGGTTACAGCCTCTAATATTCAAGTGGCGAATGGTGTATATCAGGCGCAAGTTCAAGCAAATAATGTTCCTGTGCAGCAGTTGGCAACAGTACCAAAGCAGTTCCAGGGAGCGTTAAATGGTCAGTTCAACGTCGCGGGTTCTGTTGATTCTTTTAAGCTGCAAACTATTCAAGCCAACGGTCAAGCGCAGGTAAATGTTGCGCGTGGGACTATTACAGCCTCTAATATTCAATTGGCGAATGGTGTATATCAGGCGCAAGTTCAAGCAAATAATCTCCCGTTGCAGCAGTTAGCAGCAGTACCACCGCAGTTTCGAGGGACGTTAACCGGTCAAGCAAACGTGGCGGGTTCTGTTGAGTCATTTCAACCGCAAACTATCCAAGCCAGTGGTCAGGGACGCGTGAATCTTGCAGGTGGAACGATCGCAGCTTCTAATATCCAATTGGCTAATGGTCGCTATCAAGCTGTAGTTAATGCTAACGGTTTGGAATTAAATCGGTTAAATCAACAATTGCGGGGTAAGTTTGGCGGTCAGTTGCAATTAGCTGGCACCTTTGGATCGTCCAAATTAGCTGATTTGCGTGCTGCTGGACAGGTGCAATTATCCCAAGGTATCCCCGGTTTTGAGCAACCTCTGAGTGCTGCGATCGCTTGGAGTGGTGAAAGGCTTACCATTGAACGAGCAACTGCTCCCGGTTTAAGTGTTACTGGTAACATATTAGCCAATGCAAGAACAGCCGGTATACCAGAAATTACTGCCCTAAATCTCAACGTCCAAGCGCAGAATTACAACTTAAAACAGTTACCTATTAATCTTCCCAATCAGGTTGCTGTGGCGGGAAGAGTAAATTTTAATGGACAAATCACTGGTAAGTTGCCCTTGCCAAATGTGGTAGGGCAAATTAATTTACGAGACTTGATTGTTCAAGATATTGCTTTTGAACCGTTGTTAACTGGAAACATCGATTCAGCAGAGGGACGCGGTTTAAATTTGAACTTGGCAGGTAATAGAGATCGCCTAGCCTTCAATTTAGATGCCAATAATCGCCCGAAATCCTTCTTAGTAAAATGGCAGCAAGCATCAGCTATAGGTAATGCTCAAGGGAATGATTGGGCGCTCAAACTTGCAAATTTCCCCTTACAAATATTGAATTTGACTCCACCAGCAATTACTCGATTGGGTAGTGGTAAGATAACTGGCTTGTTAACGGGGGATTTGCTATTTAATCAGCAGACATTGGCAGCAACGGGGAATTTAGCGATCGCTAATCCGCAAATTGGGAGACTTCGCGGCGATCGAATAACTGCTCAATTCCGCTACGGTAACGGTAAAGGCACACTCACCAGTAGCGAATTTGTCAAAGGCAAAAGTAGCTACGCCCTTGTCGGTACTTTTGCTCAAAGCCCTAAAGGCCCTCAACTACAAGGTAAACTGAACGTCAACCAGGGAGAGATCCAAGATGTTCTAACGGTAGCGCAGATATTTGATTTACAAAACTTGCCAGGTGGTTCAGCAGAAATCTACGGCACAGCAGAGGATCTAACCACCACCCCCCAAGGAACCCAAAATCAACCTTTATTAACCCAAATTCAACGGTTTTCTGAAATTGAAGCTTTGGTAGAAGAACAGGAAGAAAAGCGACTTAATTCTACTCCTATACCAGATTTGGCAGACTTAAAGGGGACTTTCAACGGGGAAGTGGCTGTAAATACAGCTACAGCCAATGGATTATCTGTGGATTTTAATTTGAATGGACAAGACTTTGCCTGGGGTAAAAAGGAAGAAGGGAATCGTTATTATACTGCCGATAAAGTGATTGCCGAAGGCAACTTTGAAAACGGTGTTTTGAGTTTGCGACCTTTACGGCTTGAATCTGCAAACAGGTTAATTGCTTTTACGGGTAACGTTGGCGGTGATGAACAATCTGGCCAGCTGCGGGTGAATAATTTGCCAGTACAAGTACTGAATAATTTTGTCAAACTACCAGTTGGAATCAGAGGTAATCTTAACGGTACAGCAGCAATAGCCGGCAGCATTGCTAATCCCCAAGCTAGAGGGGAATTGCAAATCACAGAAGGATTATTGAATCAAAATAAAATAGATTCTGCGATCGCAAGTTTCAGCTATGCCAACGGACGCTTAAACTTTGGTAGTACTGTAGCAGTTGCTGGGCCAAAACCTGTTGATATTACTGGCAGCATCCCTTATAAATTGCCTTTTGCAACCGTTGCACCAGACAACGACCAAATCAATTTAGACATGAAGTTAGAAAACGAGGGATTAGCACTGTTAAACGCATTGACTAATCAAGTGGTATTTGAAAAAGGTGAAGGAGAAGTAGACCTTAAAGTACGCGGAACATTGCAAAAACCCGAAGTAAATGGAACTGCTACTATTAATAATGCTACTTTTTCAGCCCAGGCTTTGCCAGGTAAGCTGAAAGATGTTACAGGTCGAGTGCTGTTTAATTTTGACACCATCTTAGTAGAAAATATTCAGGGTAAATTTAGTCATGGCAAGGTAGAAGCTGCTGGAGAAATTCCCATTTTCAACAATGAGAACGTGACTATCAACAATCCCCTAACTGTTAATCTCGATCGGCTAGCGTTAAATCTGAAGGGACTTTACCTGGGAGGTGCTAGCGGCAATTTACAGATTACTGGTTCTGCCCTTAACCCAGTAATTGGCGGTAAAGTAAATTTATTTGATGGTCAAGTATTGCTGGCAGAATCTACCAGCACCGCTTCATCTGCAAATAGTGGTATTGGCGTATCACCCACAAAAAATAAGCAGAGCAAATCTGAAATTGGGAATGGGACGGTAAATGCGGTAGCTAGATTTAATAATCTAGATTTAGAACTCGGTAAAAACGTCGAAATTACTCGTCCTCCTATTCTCAGTTTCCGCGCAACTGGTAATCTCATAGTTAACGGCTCAATCAATCAGCCAATACCCGATGGTACTATCCGATTAGAACAAGGTGGGGTAAATTTATTTACTACCCAATTTAACCTTGCTCGTGGCTATACACACACCGCAACTTTTAGTCCGTCTCAACCCCGCGACCCCAACTTAGATATTCGGCTATTTGCCAAAGTACTGGATGTAACTCAAAGTAATGATTTCAGCCGGGTAAATACCACAGGTTTATCAGCATTAGAGAGTGTTCGAGTCGAAGCCAGTATCAACGGTCTAGCCAGCAAACTGAATGAAAATCTAGAACTGACAAGTAGTCCGTCACGTAGTCAAACCGAAATTGTGGCTCTTTTAGGAGGTGGGTTTGTAGACACCCAAGGACGAGGTGACAGTACCTTGGGTTTGATTAACATCGCAGGTTCGGCTGTGTTCAACAATTTTCAGTCAGCTTTTAACCAGATTGGGAGTAGCTTTGGCTTAAGTGAACTGCGAATATTTCCTACCGTTATTTCTGATAATCCTGAAGCTGGAAGGAGTAGTTCAACATTAGAATTAGCAGCAGAAGCTGGGGTTGATATTTCTTCTAAAATCTCGGTTTCCAGCATCAAGATTTTGACAACAAACGACCCATTCCAATGGGGTGTTAATTACCGGATAAACGATAAGTTTCGTGTCCGCGCTTCCACTAACTTAACCGATGATAGTCGTGCAGTAGTAGAGTATCAAACACGGTTTTAAAGAAATATCTTCAATTTTAAATTACAAATTACGAATTACTTCCTGTTCCCTACGACGTGCTAGTTCTTTGATTTCTACTGAGGTAAATTGGTAGTGCAACGCCAGAGATTGAGATTAATTATAAAAAATAATGGGTTGAATCTCAATGCTGCATTTTCTTATAATGAAGATTAGTTAGTATATGAGGTTTAGGAATCGCAACACAGACCTGGGTTGCTATAAAATTTACTATTTCTAGCTTTCAGAGTTTTTATTGCATCGATATTAGGTTAAATTAAGCAAATATCAGATTGTGATATTATCTCCTCCCTCTCGATTGATAACTAATCGCAAAATTGATAATCCTAAAATTATCAAAAATAGCACTAAACCAATTGTGCAACCATAGCTGATTTCCAAGTTAGTAAAAGCTTGCTCATATAGATAATAAACAATCGTTTTTGAGCTACTGAGTGGGCCACCTTGGGTCATAATGTATACTTCTTCAAACACTTTGGTGGCAGAAATAGCCGAAATTACCGCCACTAGTGCTAAATACGGCTTCATCAAAGGTATGGTAATATCCCAATGTTTGCTGATACCATCAGAACCATCGATCGCAGCAGCTTCGTAAACATCAGCAGGGATTGATTGCAACCCTGCTAAATAAATCACCATGTAGTAGCCTAGCCCCTTCCACACGGTGACAGCCATGACGCTGGCAAGCGAAATTGGTACAATACCAAAAATTTTTTCTGGGCTAGTTAGCCAAGGAATACCTTCTGGAAAAAGACCCAAAGCTTTCAGCAACTGATTCAGTAATCCGTTTTCTGCATACAGCCATTTCCAAGCTATTCCCGCAACCACCATTGAAATTACCACTGGGGTGTAATAGGCTGCTCTAAACCAATTCATCCCCCGCAGTTTCTGATTTACCAATATTGCCAGCACTAGGGGAGCAATTACTAAAATTGGGACTACACCCACAAGATATAAAAAAGTGTTTTCTAAGGTTTTCCAAAAAACTGCATCCTTCCAAAGCTTGAGGAAGTTGGCAAAACCTATCCATTGTGGCGGCTGAGCAATATCTTCATAGCTGGTAAAGCTGAGGTAAAACGCTTGCAGTGCAGGCCAAAAGACTGTTAAAGCCAAAAGAATTAAGGCGGGTAGTAAAAATAAATAAGGGGTCAGTCGCTGTTTGATGAATATCCAATCTTTAGGTGTTAATTGATTCATATAAGGTCTAATAAGTAAGTGGGCGCAAATAATCATCACTGGCTCGTAGTTGCGCTGTCTTCGCTAAAACGCAACTACGAGATAAATACAGAGATTTTACTTTTCGTTACATAGTTTGGTTTTCTCTTGCCTACCTACTTAGTTGTTTTCGCTTTCTCAGCAAGAATTTGGGGATGTGAGTAGATTTAAGCTTCAATATTCTAAAGGCATATATTTGCGTAGCGCTAATTAATAACTGGGAGAGAAACTGCAATGGAAACTCAACACAACCCGCCAATTGAACATCAAAATGTCCCCATAAACCACCGTGGACTACATGAATTTTTGTATAGTTCTGACGACGAACACAGCGCCACTGAGGTGAGTATAACCCCTGAAATGGCAAACGATGGTACTGAAATCATTAACCTTGAGGCTTGGAGTGCAGCTGCTCAAAACGCTAAAATTGCAGGTGTTTACGCAGTATTAGACGCAGAACGCTGCACGCAGTACATTGGCTATTCTCGGAATGTGTTGCTTTCTTTAAACGGTCATGTCAGTCAAAATGGTCAGCAAAAGTGTGCTTTTGTACGTGTGCAAGCCTTCAAGTTCCCCAAGCGTCAAGAAATGGAAGATTTGCGCGATGCGTGGATAGCAGAACTTGAAAGTACACCACCTGGTAATGCAACTGAAAGCGAAATGTGGGCTGCTACAGTAGGGGAAGCTGCAAAGGCGGTAATGTCAGAGGCAGAACGTCAAGCTTACGAGGAGAAAAAGCTAAAACTGCGGAAAGCAATGGCTGACACAACCCTCTCTAAAGAGTTAGAAACAATAGATGCGAGTATAGCCGAACGTCAGCGTCAACTTGAAGCTGCTGTGACAAATGATGACTGGAGTGTAATTATTGACGCACAGACACAAGAAACTAAGTCTTAGGTGTCAATTAAATTAGTTGTATATTTTTACAAATTAGTGTTTATGCGATGATGGCGCACATCTGTGCGCCCCTATGGGGTCATCGTGCTAAAACGAGTTTTTTGTACACTAAGAGAGTTAGATAACTTCACAAAGCGCTGCCCCGAATCAGTTACAGCTTGTTCGATTTTAAAGTTTTTGATTTTTTCTGTCTGAAGCTTTGAACCGGCGTTGATCATTGCCATTTCTAGATTATTTTGTTTAAATTGTATAATTTTGCTAAAGTATTTCTAAGTATTTTAACTGAATTAGCGGCACTCTAGAGGACGAATGGTTGTGTCAACAAAATATAATGATGGCACAATACTCGTGTCTAACCACACTAACCCACACCTTAAGCAATACCTCTCAGAACTTGTTCAAAGATTTCCCAACGGTCATTTCTACGCTTGGGATATAAATGACAGTTTCTAAACTTAGCTAGATCATTAGTGGCCTAAATATGAGTACCATTCGGAAATCTACCATAGTGCTAGGTACAGTAGGCTTCATCCTATTTTCTGTACTTTTGCTTGTATTTGTACCGTGGAGCTTTAACTTTTTTGGCTACGCACTACCAGGAAAAGGAGGATTACCTTGCCGAGTTTCATCCGGTGATCGGGTCTATATCCCACATTCCGCACTTCAATCAGTAGTATTAATAAACTACATTTAAATAAAATTCCAAATTATAATTTGGACTCCTAAGTAACCCTGAAA